>JBLHXM010000004.1:0-68192 GCA_047630395.1 Dokdonia sp. | reverse complement strand
AACAGACTTCGATGGTAACTTCTCAATCTCGGCTTCGTCTACGGACGTCCTAGTTATTAGTTATGTTGGGTACGTATCCCAAGAAGTCTCAGTCGGTGCGCAAAGCACATTTAACATTACCTTAGCGGCTGACAACGTATTGGAAACAGTAGTTGTAACTGCACAAGGTATAAAACGTGAAAAGAAAGCGTTAGGTTATGCTGTAACTGAAGTTGCTTCAGAAGAAATCGAAAACCGCACCGAAGGTGATGTAGCTCGTGTTCTTTCTGGAAAAGCATCAGGTGTAGCTATTACGTCTGCGAGTGGTACTTCAGGATCTGCAACAAATGTTGTGATTCGTGGATATACTTCTATTAACGGAGACAACCAAGCTTTATTCATCGTAGATGGTGTCCCTTTTAGTAGTGACACGAATGCTGGAGGAAATTTTGCCGATGGTAACAACGGTTCTTCTAGATTCTTAGATCTTGATCCTAACAACATTGAAAGTGTAAACATCCTTAAGGGTCTTGCTGCAGCCACATTATATGGTACTGCTGGACGTAACGGGGTAATCGTAATTACTACGAAAGCTGGAAGCTCTCAAAGAGGAAAGAGAAAAACAGAAATCACTATCAACCAGTCTTACTTTGTGAATGAGATCGCATCTCTTCCAGATTACCAAGACAAGTTTGGTGGAGGATTTGACCAATCATTTGGATGGTTCTTCTCTAACTGGGGTCCAGGATTCGCCGCTGATGGTGTTGCTGGTTACTTAAATGATCCTGCTGGGATTATTGATGAAAACGGAACAGTTCCTCACCCTTACGATACACAAGCTGCATTTAACGGATCACGTGGTGATGACTTTGCAGGTGTTCGTTACGATTGGAAACCTTACAACAGTGTTGAGAATTTCTTCAGAACAGGTGGTGTAAGTAATACCTCTGTGAATATTAACGGAAGTGATTCTGAAGGGAAGGTTAGTTATAACCTGAACTACGGTCATTTAGATGATAAAGGATTCTTACCTGGTAACACACTACGTAGAAACAACCTTACTATCGGTGGACGTGCAATCTTATCTAACAAGTTTACAATTGCAGGAACGATGAGTTTTGCGAGAACAAACTTTACATCTCCTCCAGTTGCCGCTTCACAAGGTAACGGTACTACAGGTTTATCTGTATTTGGAAATGTTTTCTTTACACCTCGTAACGTTGATTTAGTAGGTCTTCCTTTTGACATTCCAGAAACTGGAGGTTCATTATACTACCGTAATGGTAACGACATCAACAACCCGAACTGGTTAACAAGAAATTCTAAGAGTACTCAGTTAACGAACCGTGTATACGGAACAACAACTTTATCTTATGAATTCAATGATAATTTAAGTGCAACTTACCGTGTTGGTTTGGATTTCTACAACGAAAGAAATACTTTCTATGTAAATAAAGGTGGTGTACTTGGTGCTGCTGTTGATGATATCAATGGAGTATACAATACTGCAGATAACAACAACCGTATCTGGGATCACTATTTCGCTGTAAGTGGAGATTATGATCTTTCTGAAAAAGTTGGATTAACGTTTATTGGAGGTGCAACTTCACGTTCAGTATTTTTTGATCGTCAAGGTGTTAATAGTACTGGACAAATTGTATTTGACGTTCAAAGACACTTTAACTTCTTAACTCAGACTCCTACGCAATTCACTACTTTCCAAAACATCGTTGGTGTTTTAGGACAGGCTGATATTGATTATGACAACTTCTTATTCTTTTCATTAGCTGCTCGTAATGACTGGGTTTCTAACCTTCCTACGGAGAACAACTCTCAGTTTTACCCTTCTGCTAGTGTATCTTTTCTTCCAACTGCTGCTTTTGACGGACTTAAGAGTGATGCTCTTAATTACTTGAAAATACGTGCTGGTGTAGGAACTTCAGCTGGTTTCCCTGGTGGATTTCCTTCTGTAAACACAGTAAATCAAAGTACTAACCAAAATGGTGGTGCTGCAGGTGGTATTGTAACAAACAACTTAAGTGGAGTTCTTGCAAATCCAGATTTACAGCCTGAATTAATCTCAGAATTTGAGGTAGGTTTTGATACTCGTCTTTGGAAAAACAGAGTGAGCATTGATTTCTCTTACTTCAATCGTTCAACAGAAGATCTTATCGTATTTAAGCCTCTTTCTCCTTCTTCTGGATTCACATTTACTCAAGCCAACATTGGTAAAGTAGAAGGTGATGGTATTGAAATTGATATGGGTGTTGATATTTTCCAAAGCGAAAGCAATGGATTTAGCTGGAATTCACGTTTGAATTTCACACAGTCAGAGCAAATCGTAACGGAACAAGATGATGATCAGATTGTTTACGCTGGATTTACAACTCAAGGAAATGCTGCTCAAAAAGGAGAACAATTAGGTGTTCTTGTTGGTAGCCGTATCCTTAGAGATGACAATGGAAACTTTGTAGTTAATGCTGCTGGTAACTATGTAACTGAAGCTAACATTACTTTAGCTGATGGACGTAACGTTCAGCCTATCATTGGTAATCCACAACCGGATTATGTAATGAACTGGATTAACACGCTTTCTTACAAGAACTTCAACTTTGGATTCCAAATGAATCACACTAAAGGTGGAGATATCTATTCTTCTACTATTTCAACATTGTTAGGACGTGGTCTTATCGTTGAAACTGAAGATCGTGAGAATACATATATCCTTCCAGGTGTACAACAAGATGGATCTCCTAACCAGACTCAGATTAACAACTCGCAATACTACTTCTCAAATGTATTATTCGGCCCTTCTGAGTTACAAGTATATGATGGATCTGTATTAAGATTACAGGAAGTATCTTTCGGATACACATTCCCATCTCAAATGCTAGACAAGACTCCATTTGGATCTGTTAGTATTACAGCTAGTGGCTTTAACCTTTGGTATGATGCATACAATACTCCTGATGGAGCAAACTTCGACCCTAACGTAGCAGGTGTTGGTGTAGGTAACGGTCGTGGATTCGACTACCTAAACGGACCTTCTTCTCGTCGTTACGGAATCAGTGTAAAAGCATCATTCTAATAAAAAATATTATAAAATTATAATTATGAAAAAAACATTCAAATTCATAATGGCTTTGGTTATTACGAGTTCGACTTTGTTTTACTCTTGTGAAACAATAGAACTTGAACAAGTTGATAACCCTAATGCCTTAACAACTGGCGATGTAGATTTGCTGCTTAATTCAATTCAGCTCGCCTACAGAGACAACGTAGCCACTCACAACAACTTTGGCTCGAACCTTGCCCGTATCTCTTACTTCGGTAACAGAGATTACTTTGCAGGACTTACAGGAAACAGTTTAAATGGCAACTGGAACAGATTGTACAGTAATATTTTGATCAACAGTAAAGAGATCGAAACTGTTGCTGCCGCCTCTCCAGAAGTTAATTTAAGCTTTCAATTAGGAGCTTCTAAAGCTATGTCTGCACATGCGCTACTTTTAATGGTAGATTACATCGGAGATATTCCTTTTTCTGAAGCTGTTAATCCTGCAGAATTTCCAGATCCAAGTTTAGATCCAGGTGCTACAGTGTATACTGCTGCTATTGCTCTTCTTGATACCGCTGCTGCATTAATGCAAGTAGACGGAGCAGGTTTAGCTCCAGGTCTTGGTGTAGATGTATTCTACGATGGAGACACTGCAAAATGGTTAAAAATGATCAATACGCTTAAAATGAAAGCGGCTCTTACAACAGGAGACTTAGGAACTTTCAATGCACTCGTTACGGCTGGAAACTTTATTTCTAGTTCTGATGATGATTTAGTATTCCAATATGGATCTCAGTTGTTATTACCTAATACACAACACCCCGATTACTTTTCAGATTACACTCCTTCAGGAGCGAACAGATACCAGTCTAACTGGATGATGAACACGATGCAAGAATCAAATGATCCTCGTCTTCGTTATTACTTCTATCGTCAAGCTAGCTGTACTCCTGGTGCATCATGTGAGCCAGATGGTAACGGTGAAACTATTTCATGTTCTTTAGAGACACCTCCAGTTCATTATACTGACGGTGGTTTCACTTACTGTTTCCTTGAAAATGGATACTGGGGACGTGATCATGGTGATGACGATGGTACTCCTCCTGATAACTTCTTTAGAACTGCTTCAGGTGTTTATCCTGCTGGAGGTTTATTTGATGATGATACATTTGGTGGTGTAGGTCTTGGTCTTGGTGGAGCAGGTGCTGGTATTGAGCCAATGATTCTTGCTTCTTATGTTGATTTCATGAGAGCAGAAGCTGCTTTAGCAGGAGGTAATCCTGGTTTAGCTGCTGGTTTCTTACAAGCTGGTTTAGAAAAGTCAATCGCTAAAGTTCAATCTTTCGGGGCACTTGATGCGAACCACGATACTTCATTTGATCCAGATGCTGGTGATGTTTCTGATTTTATTGCAGATCAGGTAGCTGACTTCAACACCTCTACAGGTGATGATAGATGGGATGTTCTTGCAACACAATACTGGATAACAATGTTCGGTGGTGGTGCAGAAGCTTATAACTTCTACAGAAGAACTGGATACCCTACAACACTACAGCCTAACTTAGAGCCGGATCCAGGTGGGTTCCCACGCTCTTTCCCTTATGCTGCTGGTGCTGTAAATGCAAATCCAAACATTGCACAGAAAGCGAACCAAGCCGTTCAAGTATTTTGGGATAATAACCCAGCATCTTCAGCGTCAGGCGGATTCCCTGTTGCTAATTAATATCAAAACGTCTAAATAATTATGAAAAACATATTTAAATATATCGCAGTCAGTGCCGTTCTTTTAGGAATGGCATCCTGTGACGATGATGAACAAAATGTTACTGATCTAGTACAGGAAACTGTTGAGAGAGGTGCTGTTTTAAGAGGGGTGAGTATCATCTCAAACTCTCTACCGATTGGCGTTGCTGATGCTCAATTCTCTGTTCTTCTTGAAGAGCAAGATGCACAGGGCGGAGCTTTACTTGAAAGTATGGACGTATTTCTTACGTTTACTGATGGTTCAGATGCTGTTGGAGATTCTACTGGTGGTATCGTAGGTACTGAAGTTGCTGTAAAGTCTGTACCTGCTAGTGAGTGGACTACGGGTCCTTTTGGCCTACCTCGTTACACTTTGACTATTCCTTTAACTGAGATGCTATCTTTAGTAAATCTTTCTGATGAAAACATTTTCGGAGGAGATAGATTTACAACTCGTTTAGTTCTTAACTTAACAGATGGTCGTGTATTCTCTTCTGATAACGCAGGGGGAATCATTACAGGAGGTTTCTTTGCTTCTCCATTCCAGTATTCAACTCCAGTGGTTTGTCCAGTTGAGGACGAAACATTTGTAGGTGGCTACAATGTTGAGCAAGTAACTCCTTCTATCTTTGGATACGATACTTTCGATCCAGATGGTGGTGGCGTAATTTTGACGCTAATTGAAAATGATGAAGATGGTAACATCCCAGGAACAGAAACTGTTCTTGACGAAACGCAACGTCTTTTTGACGCTGACTATCTTGCAGCTTTAGGGTTTGGAAATACTAGAACTTACACCTTAAATTATATTTGTGGTGCAGTTTCTTTTCCTCCAGGAAGTGGTACTGGTTTACAGTGCTCAGCTGGAATCACAGTAGGCCCACCAACAGGTGAGTTTGGTGCATATGATTTCCAAGATGATAGTGCATTTGTTTTAAACTTTACAGATGACGAAACAGGTGATTGTGGTGGTGCAATTCAGACTACTCTAAACTGGAGTAAGCAGTAATAAAATCCCATTTTAATTATATTAAAAGCATCCCTTTCGGGATGCTTTTTTTATTTTAGCCTAAATTTTAAATCCCTTCCCTATGTCCCTTATTCAGTATCTCAAAACTAACATACTACTAACGCTTGTTATACTCGCTTCATTCCCTGACGTATCAGGCCAGAATACAGTAGGAACGCTAACTAATACCTCAGATTCATTTGCTGGGTATACCCTCTTTTCACCTAGAACGTCCATCACACCGCGATACACCTACCTTATCAATAACTGTGGTGAAACAATCAATCAATGGGAATCGCCCTTTCCACTATTCAGTACAGACTATCTCATGGAAGATGGCTCTTTATATCGTTCTGTAGTAGATAATCAATCTACCTTAGCCTATCCTGGAAACACGGGCCGCATAGAACATCTCGATTGGGATGGCAACCTTATTTGGGCAGCGACCATATCATCTACAGACGCTAGCTTCCATCACGATTTTGTCGTTTTAGAAAACGGCAACATCCTATTGCTCGTCGCAGAGCGAATGTCAGACACAGAAGCCATCGCCCAAGGCCGAGATCCCCTAACGATGTCCACAAATGAACTTTATGAGGAAACGGCTATTGAAATCCAACCACAGGGTACTAGTGACTACACTATTGTTTGGGAATGGCGCGCTTGGGATCACCTTGTCCAAGACTTCGATGCCACCAAAGCCAATTTTGGGATTGTTGGTGATCACCCCGAGCTTCTAGATTTTAATTTCGGAACTAGCCTCGGCGAGGCCGACTGGTTACATTCTAATTCGATGAGCTATAATGTCGAACGCGATCAAATATCTATCAGTAATAGAAATCTAGATGAATTCATCATCATTGATCACTCCACCACCACAGCTGAAGCAGCAACCTCTTCTGGCGGACTTAGTAATCGAGGAGGTGATATTCTCTATCGTTATGGAAATCCAGCTTCATACAAACAAGGAACCGTTGATGACCAAGTACTAAGTGCCATGCACGATGTTCACTTTATAACAGCAGGCTTCCCAGACGCTGGAAAGATTCAGATCTTTAATAATGGTCCCGATTTTGGCTTTACAGCCATTCAAATTATTGATCCTGAATTTGACACGACTACCAATAACTACGTATATGATGGCGGTGCATATGGCCCAGATACTATTGATTTTGAATATACGGATCCTACAGATCCTACAAACTTCTTTGCCTCCTTCTTATCAGGTAGCCAACAATTGCCTAATGGTAATATCTTAATCGCTAACGGTCCCTTTGGCTTTCTTTTCGAAGTAACACCTGATGGAGAAACTGTTTGGGAATATCAAAGCCCTTTGGGTAATAGTCAGATACTGTCTGATGGAGAAGATGCTGCCGATTTTCAAACACGCCTTTTTCGAGCGTTGAGATACGCGCCTGATTACGCAGCGTTTGATGGCCGTGATTTAACACCTACAGGTGTTATTGAGCAAAATCCTGCCGCAGATGGCTGTGAGCTATTAAGCACAGAAGCATTTACCGCCATAGCGATAACAATGTATCCAAATCCCACGACAGACTTCCTTACGGTTCAAGGCACAGATACTGAAAGTCGCTTTGAAATCTATGATCTCAATGGCCGTCAATTGTCTTCACATTCTGAAACTCGAATAGATGTCCGTACTCTTTCTGCTGGAATATACTTACTGCAAATCCATTCAGACCAACAAACTAGCATTCGGAAATTTATAAAAAAATAATACAGAATACCGTTTTTAAAAAGCCACTCCTTCGAGTGGCTTTTGTATTTCTAACCGATCATTGTGGCTCCATACTTTAATATTATACTGTATCTTTGCGCACTATGGAGAATGAAACACAAATATTTGGCACCAGAGCCATTATTGAAGCAATACAAGCCGGTAAAGAAATAGACAAGATCTTCTTACAACGCGAACTTAACAACGCCCTTACGAGTGAGTTAAATACGCTTATTAAGAAGAATGGCCTCAATTCGTCCTACGTGCCTATTGAAAAACTGAACCGACTTACGCAACAGAACCACCAAGGTGCAGTTGCTACGATTTCTCCTATTAGCTTTCACGATTTCGAAGACCTCGTTACGAAGACGTTAGAGTCCGGTGAAACCCCACTCTTTGTCATTTTGGACCAGTTGTCTGATGTGCGTAATTTTGGTGCTATTATCCGTACCGCTGAATGTACAGGTGTTCACGGTATCATTATCGCCAAAAAAGGAGGCGCACCACTAAATGGAGTTGCCGTAAAGACATCTGCAGGTGCTGCATTTAATGTGCCGATCGCCAAAGTAGATCATATCAAAGATGCGATTTACTATTTACAAGGTTCAGGGATTCAAGTAGTAGCTGCGTCAGAAAAAAGTGATAAAGTCATCTACGACATCACTCTTACTACACCCATTGCCATTGTGATGGGACGTGAAGACAGCGGAGTGTCGTCTGGCGTACTAAAAATTGCCGATCACAAAGCAAAACTACCTTTACATGGTGAAATTTCATCTTTGAATGTATCTGTTGCCTGTGGCGCCTTTTTGTACGAAGTTCTTAGACAACGGCTATAAATCATTCTCTTTAGAAGTGTTTTTAGGACGAAAGACATAATGAATTTTCACGGATGGCAACACATCTGGCGCTTCATCTAACAGCCCCTCTTCTGGCTGGGTTTCTATAAAATTCCCATCAGCATCAAAGTGCTGCATAAACGGATCTTCCTCTTCCTTATACTCTGGAGATTCCCAAATGTACTTTTGTGGTTTCGGTATGCTTTTACGAAAGTATAATGCCAACAATCCACCAGCA
The DNA here is from genome assembly GCA_047630395.1 of Dokdonia sp. GTDB lineage: Bacteria > Bacteroidota > Bacteroidia > Flavobacteriales > Flavobacteriaceae > Dokdonia. The sequence goes on along the minus strand of JBLHXM010000004.1, from coordinate 59,588 downwards.
ATAAAACCAGAGAGATGACCTTCCCAAGAAACACCATCCTTCATAGGCATCGTTCCCCAAATAAGACTACCGTACAAAAAAACCACCACCAGCGATAAGGCGATAAGCCGTTTGTGCTTGGCCACAACTCCTTTCAAAAAGAGAAAGGAAACTAAACCATATATCACCCCACTCATGCCAATGTGATAGGATGGCCTACCGATGAGCCACGTTCCAAAGCCACTCATGAGAAGAATCAAAAGCAATACTTTCCATGCGATAGGTCTGTAGAAATAAAACAAGGCCATACTCAGGATTAACAAAGGCCCTGTATTATGCCATAAATGCGTGACACCTGAATGAATGAAGGGAGAAAACAAGATCCCTCGCAATCCCAAACCAGTACGCGGACGCACTCCCCAAGTAGTAAAATTCATTCCAAAATTAACCTCTATGGATAAGATCGTCCAAATAGTTAGCACAAAAAGCATAGGGTAAATTAATACCCCTAAACTAAATTGAAATGGCTCCTGTTCCTTTTTCATATACTTTAAGTTTCCGATTTATGTATACAAAATACTTTCCAAATCTGCTTTAGAAGTAATATTGTCATATTATCCATAGTCAAAATACCTATTTTTACAACATGAATGCACCTCTTGCGGAACGTTTACGCCCAAAAACACTCGACGATTATCTTAGTCAGCACCACCTAATTGGGCCTGAAGGCTCCCTAACCCAGGTCATTAGAGCTGGAGTGATTCCTTCGTTAATTTTATGGGGACCTCCCGGCATTGGAAAAACCACTTTAGCGACCATTATTGCGAATGAATCAAAACGTCCATTTTATACTTTAAGTGCTATTAACAGTGGCGTAAAAGACATAAGAGATGTAATCGACAAAGCGAAACAAAGCGGAGGACTTTTTACACAAAAGAACCCAATTCTCTTTATCGATGAGATCCATCGATTTAGCAAATCGCAGCAAGACTCGCTCTTAGGTGCCGTCGAAAAAGGTTGGGTAACGCTTATAGGTGCCACCACTGAAAATCCGAGTTTTGAAGTAATTCCCGCCTTGCTGTCTCGATGTCAGGTATATATTCTAAAACCTTTTGACAAGGCAGATCTTGAAGCGCTATTGCAACGTGCGATTAAAACGGACACCGTATTACAGAACAAAGAAATTATACTCAAAGAAACCGAAGCCTTATTGCGCCTTAGCGGTGGTGATGCACGAAAACTTCTCAATATTTTTGAGCTTATTATCACTACAGAATCTAATCAGAAAGTAACGATCACCAATGACATGGTTATGTCTAAAGTACAGCAAAACACGGTACTCTATGACAAAACTGGCGAACAACATTACGATATTATATCTGCCTTTATCAAGTCGATCCGAGGTAGTGATCCCAATGCAGCCGTCTATTGGCTTGCCCGAATGATTGAAGGTGGGGAAGATGTGAAATTTATAGCACGTCGTTTGATTATTACTGCATCTGAAGATATTGGAAATGCAAACCCTACCGCTTTAGTCGTCGCTACTAATTGTTTTCAGGCTGTAAACACCATAGGATATCCCGAAGCTCGCATCATACTGAGTCAATGTGTTACCTATTTAGCCTCATCGGCAAAGAGTAACGCCTCGTACTTGGCTATTGGGAAGGCCCAGAAGCTCGTAAAGGAGACAGGTGATCTTCCAGTACCCCTACCGCTTAGAAATGCCCCTACAACCTTAATGAAAGAGATTGGGTATGGTAATAACTACAAATATTCTCATGATTATCCTGGTAATTTCGTGGCCCAAGAGTTTTTACCAGAAGCTATCCAAAACACAAAATTATACGACCCTGGTCACAGCGCTCGAGAGAATGCACTTCGAGATTATTTAAAATCTCGCTGGAAGGATAAGTACGACTACTAGGCTATCTTTTGATCTCATAGGCTTGAAGCGGCCCATTATTTATGCCAACCAGTACTAAATTCTTGGCAGTACCTGTATGCTGAAGTTTCAATAAACTCTTTGCATTACCATCAATATACAAGCCATTAGAAGCAGGGCTTACAGCCGTGTACCCTCCTTTAGTATCTGAAAATAACAGTATTCCAGATCCCGTATCATAGCGTGGTGTCTCTACCTCAGACTCATAGATATTACCCACAACGACAAGATCTTCATATCCATCGGCGTTGAGATCTTCTTTGATAATGTCCAATATAGGAGCCGTTTGCGCAAGTGCAGGCAAGGCCATTACCTCAAAACCTCCTTTTCCCCTGTTGAGTAAAAGTTTTGATTCAAAAGTAGTCACATCCCTCTGATACGAAGTCAACAATTTATCCCCGTAAATATCACTCAAAGTGGCATTGGCAAAATCGGCGTAGGTTTCAAACTTATCAGAGACAAAAGGCATCTGTTGTGTGCTACATTCTTTTCCACGAGCAGGCACGTAATTCCCATTATACTCATTGCTCAATACAAGGTCAAAGGTGCCATTATCATCAAAATCACTAGCAAAAACTTTAAAAGGTTTCGCTACACTTGCTTTATACTTGACATTGGCTCCAATATTACCAACAATATAATCTGGCAAACCATCTTTATTAACATCCGTCTCAGTGATTGTAAACCACCACCCTTTTTGTTGATCTACGCCATACTCCTTTGAAACCTCTTCAAAAACACCATTGTTATTCTGAAACATTCCAATATGCGTCCACTCCCCTACCACCATAAAATCAGGATCTCCATCAGCATCAAAGTCGGTTTGAATAACCTTATTGACAATTCCAAAGTCCTTCAATCCTGGCGCAACACGCTCTGTTACATCGGTAAAAACGCCACTATCATTTCGATATATGATTGACGGTGCACTCACCGGAAAGTGATGCGGTTGTATACGATTCCCCACAATGAGATCTGCATCACCATCGGCATCGTAATCAATAGCAGCGATCGATTTACTGCTGGTAGCATCGTCCCCTAGGTCAGACGATTTAAATACTCCCTCTGTGTTCAAATACAAGCGATTTTTATACGCTGCGGCGCCATCTTCCAAAGTATTTCCACCACTCACGACGACCAAGTCTTGATCGCCATCACCATCGGCATCAAAAAACAAGGATTCCATATCTTCAGATGCCGCACTCTTTGCAAAAGCGGGCTGCAAGGATTTCTTAAATCCAGTCGCGTTTTGTAGAAACAACACGCCAGCTTGTCCCGACGCACCACCTACATATATGTCTTCCAATCCGTCACCATTCGCATCTCCTTTGGCCATCGCTGGCCCTAAAGTAGATTGTTTGTACGGCAATAAAACTTCTAGCGAGAAGTCATTATACGTATTCTCTTTGTGTGTGAATTGTAATCCTATTGGAGTTGCTTTCGCGAAAGCGTACGAACCTTCTGTATAGATTTTTTTTCCAAAGACAGCAAGCGCATTCCCTGTCGCATCTACCTCATCAAATAGTAATACTCTATTTACATCTACATTCGTTCGTTCTTCCACTTTTCCGGACAACCAATGCACCTTAATTTTATCTATTGACGTAATCGTTCCCAATCCAAAATGCGCCACGTTCTCCGTCGCCGAAAGATACCCTTTGGTTCTCTTTACTTCATACACTTGTTCTTCGGCCCCATACTGTATCGTAATTTTAGCAAAGGGTTCTGAGGTGCTTCCTTTGAGATTTACACGCACATAATTTCCTATTTTCTTCTCGGAAGCATTGTTTTTAAATAAGAATGCTTCGTCGTCGATATTACTCACAACCAACTCAAGATCTCCATCATTGTCTAAATCGGCGTAAGCACCACCATTAGAATAGGAAGGAGCCGCCAAGCCCCATTGGTAAGCTACATTTTTAAAGTTGATATCGCCTTTGTTGTGAAACATGATGTTACTCAGTTTCTCAGTGGGCATCGCATCATACAATTTCTGCTTTACGTCCAAGGGCACTTTGCCTTGAAAAGCCCGTTGGGTTTCTCGTACTTGACCTTGTAAATCATTATCCAATGCATATCGACGATAGCCATTGGTTACATAAACATCTCGCCAACTATCATTATCCAAATCGGCGATAAGGCCTGCCCAACTCCAGTCGGTTTTTGCCATGTGTGCTTGTTGCACCACATTATGAAATTTCCCATTTCCTTGATTCAATTGCAACGAATTGAACATATACTGGTGTGCAAATCCAAAATCATCTACGAGCATATTAAAGCGATCTTCATTCATGCTTGCCATTAAGGTTTTGGAGCGCACATGATCACTGGCAGCCATGTCCAGCACAAAGATATCTTGTAGATTATCGTTGTTGATATCTGCAATATCTACACCCATACCGTAGAAGGAAACTTGCTTGGTTTGTTCTTTTATTTTATCGGTAAACGTGCCATCTCCATTATTGATGTACATCACGTCAGGCACATAATAATCATTGGCTACATAAATATCCAACCAGCCATCATTATTAATATCACTTACAATGGGACCTAAGCCAAAAGAAGGTTTTAGCAGACCCGCTTTTTTAGTCACTTTTACATATGAATTCCCTGTATTTTCATAGAGCTGAACAGAACTCTTGGCGAGGTTCTTTTCGATCTCCATTGTTTTAAAGAAGCGTTGAGGATCGAGACCATAAAATTCATTTTCGTTGGACACTACAAGATCCAAATCGCCATCATTATCATAATCAAAGAATATGGACTGGGTACTGATACCATCATCGGCAATATTGAGACTTTGTGCGCTTTCGCGAAAGCGTACCCCTTCCTCATTGAGGTATAATACATTTTTTCTATCTATAGCTTGTTTGGGACCACCTTGGGATACGTAGATATCCATCCATCCGTCATTATTGACATCGGCAAAGGTGACACCATTTGCCCATTGCTTACCTACGTTGACTCCTGCGCTTTCGGAAATATCTTCGAATTGCAAGTTTCCTTTATTGAGATAAAGTTTGTTTTCAACCTGGTTACCTGTAAAGAAAAGATCTTGTAGTCCGTCGTTATTAACGTCGACTATGCCAACACCAGCTCCGTTATAGAAATAATCAAAATCAAATAGATTTTCTAAAGTACCGACGTTTTCCTTAAGTGTATTGGCAAAGGTAATTCCACTTTGGGAGGAAGGTATTTGTTCAAAGAGGTTAGCAACCTCCTGAATTACCGTTGGGCTGTCTTCTGAAACCGCCTTTTCGGTGGAATTCTCCCCACAGCTTAGCATGAGACCTAAAGCGATGAGACCGAATACTTTTTTCATTATTCCTTTGTAAAAATCATTTGTACCAGTCCATTAACGCCTTTAATTTGACGATCTATAATAAAGGAATCGCCTTCTAAGCGTCCCACACCATTAAAGGATGACGTACTGATTAAAAATTGACCTTCCGAAGTTGCTTCGGCTTTTCCTATAATGAATGAATCATCATAAATAACATAGTTCTCCTCTTTTTTAACGAGGCTATAGTTACTATTCTCACTCTTGTAGATGACAGGAGTCTCTATCGTTTTTGACGGAACATCCAGCACTTGTGGTGAAGATTTATGCGTAATTGTAATTGGGACATTTTGGCGAGTGACCACTGTTTCTTTCTCCTTTTTTTTCACTTCCTTCTTTGTTATGGAAGCAACATCTGTGACAGCACTCTGTACCTTAGGAGCTTCTGAAGTCTTGGGTTTAAATGTATAATTCAAATCTTCAACAGACATAAAAGCTTCTCGTAATGCTTGATGATGAGCTTTTGTGAAATCCTTTAATTTGCTATCACCTACCTCTGAAACAAAAATCACAGTACCGTCACAATCCTTGAGTTCGATTTGTAAACGAGTACGTATAACGCCAGAGTTATCTTTGACATTTGCATAAAGGGCTTTGCATTTATTAGCGGCAACCGCTGCAGGAAGATTTTCGATAGTGTTATTATACACCTTAAATCCTTCTCTCTTGAATAGAAAGACCGTTAGCGAATTGAGTTGATATTTATCCGCGTAACTTAAGAAATCATACTGGACAGGCACAAGGACATATTCATAATCATGGATGCTTTGTGCGACAGAAGAAAAGCTAACAAAAATTGTTAGCACGGTAATAATAAAATGCTTCATTTAAAATATCAATTAGGGTCAAACGTCAATTGGAATCCAATTTGCAAAGAAGCGTTGTATGCCTTGGCTAGATTGGGATATTCCAACAAATTATCTGCTGCAAGATAAACATTAAATTTGTTAATGTTCGCCGAAAGCAAGAGGCCTACATTACGTTTTGAAAAGGCATCTGCTGTATAGGTCACTTTGGATCTTAAATAGCCTGTCCACCGCCGATCATAATAGGCCGTAATTGCCGTTTGGGGCGCCTGCGGACGTTTGACAGCATACAGTTGAATCCCGACATTATTTTCGTGTTTGTTCTCCCCCCCATTAGTACAATCACAATCCCCATAGAGATTGGTTCCAAAACCATAATTTAAGGAGGCATTGACTTTGAGTGGACGCCAAGTGACATATTTCCGCGTAAGCTCGTCCTTGAAAGGAAGTTGCGCCTCAATTTCATCTTCCAAATTTTGCCAATAAGGTGTCGTCACAGTGCCATCCAAAATAGCAGGAAATTCAAATTCTATTCCCTCTAAAGCATAATCGCCTTTGAATTCATAATTACGTAGATCTTTAGCATGACGCACGGCTCCAAAATCTAAAACGCTCGCTGTCACAGTCCATCGATCATTTACTCGATATGTACCGCCTACATCTAAACCCATTCCTATGTTACCACTCAACACTGCTGCTGTGATTGGACTTCCATTTCCTTCCGTTAAGGATAGTATTCCTGAAGTATTGGCCACTACATTGGCATTTTGCACTTCGTGACTATAAAAATTAGGTCCATCTGGGGTCGTTCTTGTAATAAATTGACCTTGGTTATTTGTACTATTCACATTGATGATACTTGAATACAATTTTAAGCGAGCTCCCAAACGCAGTTTCTTATTGATGGGTTTACTCACCCCAAAATGATACACGGTCAACGCCTCGGCAGCAACAGAGAGGTCATTAAATGTAAAAGGGGTATTGATATAACCTGCGTTACCCTCATAGGCAAGTACCGCCAGATCTTTAGGAAAGTATACAATCGCATCCAACTCTTGGTAAACCCCAACAGAGAAGTAATGCTCCTTAAAGGCCGGTTTCCATCCAAAAGAAAATATTTCAAGTTGTTGATTCACTGTAAAAAAATCCTTTTTATCGAGAGAACGAATGGCGGTCGCAATACGTGTATTGATATCTCCACCTTCTTGAAAGATATCATACACACTTACTCCTGATGAACCAACCGTAAGAGAAACTCCAGAGAAAAAAGGAATGCCAATATGCTTTTCAAAAGATATTTCTGCGCCAGGATTTAAAAGCAAGGTCTGAGGCAAATCATCAACATTATACAAAAGCTGCTTGTTTTGAGCAATGGCTGTGAACGTGAAGCACATAGCCCCTAGGAGTAGAAGAAATCTCATCCTACAGATCTCCAAATTCAAGGGAATACAAGGCTTTGCTTTGATGCCTTAGCGCACCAACAACAGGATCACCATTGGGTTCTAATGTCAGTTCGATTAGCATTTTTATGGAGTTCCGAATCGCATCTAAATCAGGCTCGGCCACGGTTTGTGTATAGAGGGTTGTAGTTACCATTCCGTCCAGAGATGGATCTACATCAAAGGTGACGGCATATAGCACCTCATCTTCCTCATCTAGGAAAAGTGCTCGATGTTCAAAGACTTGTGGAAAACTATTATCATATCGGAACACAAAATCTATTTCCAGGAGGTTCTCTCTTACAAAAGTATCGTCCAGAAATTCAAGGCGTGTAGTATCACGAATAACAGTCACGGGTATTCCAGCATCAGAGGCTACGAAGTTATCTGTACCGAGGTTAAAAAAGACAAGATCCAGATCTACTTTTGGAGCAATTATGATCTCCTCTGCCTGGTCAAAATCGACATCTTTAACACAAGAAACACATATAATAAGGCTAAGAACCCCTAAGATGAGTTTGAGATGGAGGTAGGATTTCATAATGAAGGGTATTTAAACAAACAACGCCATCAACGTGTCAAATATTGTTAAAGATACTTCTTGATCTCTATAAGTTTGTCAATCACGCGCTGCTCAGAAGGCATACTCGCCTTGTGATAATTGAAGCAAATACTGCGCATTTCTACACTATGTGCTCCAAGAATATCAGCCTCATACGTATCACCGATCATTACACTTTGCTCCGAATTTGCACCTGCCACCTGCAAAGCATGATGGAAAATTTTTGGATTAGGCTTTTTAACGCCTACCGCTTCACTAGAGGTAACAGTCTCAAAATAGGGTGCAATATTTGAATTATTTAATTTTTGATGCTGAACCTCGTGAAAACCATTTGTGATTATATGCAACGTATACCTTTCATTCAAATAGTCCAAGATTTCAAGCGTCCCTTCAAACAAATGGTTATGATCTGGAAGAAAGGTAATATAATCTTCAGAAAGGCGATCTATGAGCGTATCATTTACCTTCATTTTAAGCACTTCAAAGGTTTTTTTCAGCCTACCATAACGCAGCTGTTTTTTAGTAACTCGATCTTCGCGATACCATTTCCAATACTGAAAATTTATAGGCTCATAAATACTTAAAAAAGTAGCCAGGTCAGCCTGAATGGCATGTTTTTCAAAAATTTTGGCGTAGGCCAAACCAGAATTTTTATCAAAATCCCATAAGGTATGGTCCAAATCAAAAAATACGTGATCAACGTTAGTCAGTTTCATGGAATACTATTTTTTTAAACAATTCTTTGCTCTGTAAATTTGTAAAGGAGGTGTTAGAGAAACCTACTATAAATACACCTCCTACCGCGCGAACTTTCGCTCGTAAGGCTTCAAAGGTAACAGTGTCTACTATCCCTCGACTTCCATCAACAATGTGATGATCTTCTATACATAACGGATACAACAGTAGCGGCGTTTGAATTTCGTAGTCGAGGTCATAAAACAAAAAAGGCGTACACGTTCCTGCTCTAAACCCAGGTTGCTTTGCATAGGCCATACTATAATCTTCAGTGATTTCTTGATCGATACTATTGCGATAGGTATCGGGAAGCTGCAGGAGTTTATGAGCTACTTGGACACTCTTCAAATTCCTATTAACGATACCCTCTAACCTCCCTTTTTCAACTTTTAATTGATCCATTTCTTTTCCTGCCAGCTGCGATATAAGCAATCCAACACGGCTATAATCGCCTACCATTTTAATCAGCGATTGAAAAGTCGCTTTGCTGTATTTGATGTTTCGACTTTCCTGTGAGAAATCGCCTAACTCAAAAAAGTACTGAAAAGGAATAGCGCTTTGTTTTTGGACATTATTTAACCAAGTAAAGGTATCTGAAGGATCCTTTCGCAATCCTAAGAGTACATTGACACGCGTAAAATTTCGCTTTAAGCGAAACTTAAAAAAATCGGCCCAAAATCCTGCTACTGTTCGGAGAAAACCCAGTTTTTTGAATGCAAATGCCTGTGCCACCTCAATGAGGACCATGGATTTCATTTTGGGTACTGTAAACGTGGCATCGGGGTAGGCCGTTTGAAGTGCCAAACGAAAACGCTGCACCCATTCATCAATAATTGGTGTGTCTAAAAATTTATGAGCGTAGGCGAGACTTTCTGTGGCAGGATATCTTCCTAATTCATCTTTAACATGCGGTAAGTATTCTTCATATCGACTCAACAAGTAAAAACTTGCTGCAAAAATATCGTAAGGCAAAACACTCGCTTCACTCGTTGTAAAAAAGGCAGGAATTCCTTCCCAATCTCCAATTTTTATCTGCGCATCCATAATACCTTGCTCAAAGAGCAGCTCGCTACTTTTTATATGCAGTTCATTGCCCAGACGTTTGTGTGTATACGACAGCTTAGGACCATCATGAGCAACGACTTCCTCCACTTTTGTCGTAAACCCTACAGACATACCCAACATACGGCCACAGATATGCTTAAAAACATAGGTCAGTCGCGGTGTAATTTTGTGGGTATAAACAAGAAGCATGAAGTGGTTGGACAGATTATAGCAAGCCTTCATCGGCAAAGCTAAAATACGCCTTTTCCGTTACAATTACATGGTCCAAAACTCGGATATCCAGACTCTCTGCCGCCTTCTTCAATTTAGCGGTAAGTTGCTTGTCGGAAGTACTGGGCTTTAATGTTCCCGAAGGATGATTATGTGCCAAAATCAGGGCTACAGCTCCCAATGCCAAAGCTACTTTAAGCACTAATCGGGGATCAACCAATGTTCCAGTAATCCCGCCTTTACTGAGTTGTTGCTTTTGAAGAACCTTGTTTGAATTATTTAAATAAAGAATCCAAAACTCTTCATGTGGTAAATCTCCCAAGATAGGTTGTAGTAGGTCGAAGACAGATTTACTTGAAGATATACGCTTTCGCGAAAGCGCAACTCCATCCCTCCTTCTGCGCCCCAATTCTAAAGCCGCCACAATAGTGACTCCTTTGGCCATACCAATTCCATTAAACTGCTGCAAATCCTCTACCGAAAGCTTTCCCAACTCCGACAAATTATTGTCAACGGAAGCCAAGATACGCCGACTCAAATCCACCGCGCTTTCCTTTCTACTTCCAGAGGCAATTAAGATGGCTACCAACTCGGCATCTGTCAAAGCACTGCGTCCTTTGTCGAGTAATTTCTCTCTGGGCCGATCGTTTTGAGACCAGTCCTTAATAGTAAAAGATGCCTTTGTTCTTGTCATGAATCTTTACGATAAAGGTTGTAAATTTAACAGAGAAATATCCGAGACATACCATATCGACAGATGAGTAATGGAATATTCATGAAAGTACTCGCTTTAACCGTACCCACCTATGAAATCCCTTTTTGAAGAAACTGTGTATCAAGAAATCAAAACGCGTATCAACACCCTCACAAATGAGCATACGCCCAGTTGGGGAAAGATGAACGTGGGACAAATGGTAGCACATTGTCAATTCCCATTGAAAGTGGCCTTGAGCGATAAACCACGCAAGCGCATGTTGAATCCTTTACCGTTATTGTTTAAGAAATCGCTCTACACTGACAAACCTTGGCGCAAAAACTTACCTACCGCTCCTTTGGCTAAGATTACAGATGAGCGCGTACTCAATACCGAACGTGACACCTTGGTTTCTATGATAGATGCATTTTATGAAAAGCGAACACAGACCGAATGGCAAACACATCCTATGTTTGGGAAATTTACACCGGAGCAGTGGGGCAAGCTAGAATACAAGCATTTAGACCATCACCTTACACAATTTGGCGTTTAAGAAAACTCCCTAAGGCTTTTAAAGCATATTACAAATGATTAATTATTGAGTACTAGATCATAAGAAACAATACGTTTTACAGGTATAATCGTGTCTACTACCCAATGTGATAGCACCTCGCCTTCTTCTTCTAAACATCTATAGGAAGTAACCCAGCCATCAAACCTACGATTTCCGCGACGCTTGAATCGATCAAAGCCTTTAGATTGAAAGGTTTTAAAACGCTCCGTATCTATCCTGTATTCGTCTATGACCCTTGTGTTTTTTTTGGATGTAAGCTTACGCGAAAATTGCCACAGTGTTTGACTTGGACTTATTGAATCGATAGTGCGTTTGGATCGTCTCATACGACCATTTACTCTGGGGAATTTAGATGTATAGGAGCCCTTTATCACATAGGTTTCGTTATTTAAAAAAGCATCCTTAGAAATAATTCCTCTACCAAAAATATTATGTTTCTTATCCTTTAGTTGAATAAAATATTTCCCCGATGGCAGTAAACCAACCTCAGCGCCGTAATCATCTGTGGAAGCGTTGACAAGATAGAAGCGCTTTCCCGTTTGTCCTTCATTGGCTTCTGAATCTTCACTGTTTAAAATCTCCTTAATCACGATATGATCAAAGGTATACTGCGTTTGTCCAAGACAACTCCCGATAGCAAAAAACAATACTATAATGCCAACCCCTTTTCTCATAGTAGCTCTTTCACCTCTTCAAAGTCCAAGCCTCCGTAATCTCCGCTACTCATGAGTAAGAGCGCGGTATTTTCCATTTTCTGGCTAAAGAGAAAATCTTTAAAGGCTGCTGGGTCCGTATAGATGATGAGATCATCTCTATCAAAGGCATTTGCTATCTGTTCCGCACTAATTGCTTCTAGTTTTTTAATCTCCACGGCATGCGGAGAATAAAAAACTACTGCTGTATCGGCGTCATCGAGCGCTCCTTTGTATTCTTTTAAAAATTCAGGATTCAAACTGCTATAGGTATGCAATTCAAGGCAAGCTAGGAGCTGACGATTTGCATATTGCTCTTTTACCGCTTTTGTGGTTGCCGCTACTTTCGACGGACTGTGTGCAAAATCTTTATAGGCGACATTTGTCGTGCTTTCAGCGATCTTTTCTAGACGTTTGCTCGCTCCTTTGAAGGTTGCAATAGCCTCATGAAAATCAGCTTCAACAATGCCCATATGTTGACAGATCCATTTGGCACCAGCCAAATTATTAAGGTTGTGTTTTCCGAACACTTCAATCGGCATTGGACCATCTGGAGTTTCCAATAAGGTTTCTCCATCTTCCACGGTATAGTTAGGCGTTTCGTAAGGGTATCGTTTAATATGGGTTGTAGTATTTTCCACTACTTGAACCACCGCTTCATCTTCAGTATTGTAAATAAGTGCACCCCCATTAGTCATGCTATCAACAAAGATCTGAAACTGTTCTACATAGTTTTCGAAGGTGGGAAATACGTTGATATGATCCCATGCGATACCACTTAATAGCGCAATATTGGGTTTATAGAGATGAAATTTAGGCCTACGGTCAATCGGGCTACTTAGGTACTCATCCCCTTCCAGAATCATAAAATCTGCATCTTCAGTGAGACGGACCATGGTATCAAAACCTTCCAATTGCGCCCCCACCATATAATCTACTTCCTTATCCCAATAATGCATGACATGCAAAATCATGGAAGTAATGGTCGTCTTCCCGTGCGATCCTCCAATCACTACTCTGGTTTTATTCTTTGCTTGCTCGTATAGGTATTCTGGGTAGGAGAAAATAGACAGCCCCAATTCTTGAGCTTTTAAAAGTTCCGGGTTATCCTCTTTGGCGTGCATACCTAGGATAACGGCATCAATATCGGACGTGACTTTGTCCGGATACCAGCCAAAAGCTCCTGGCAGCAAACCATATTTCTCCAAACGCGATTTTGAAGGTTCAAAAATGGTATCATCACTACCCGTTACTGTTTCTCCTTTATGATGTAAAGCTAAAGCCAAATTGTGCATGGCACTTCCTCCTATTGCTATAAAATGTACGCGCATAAAATCGTATTCTTAATCTACTGTTTATAAAAATCGTAAGTCGTATTCTCCACCTGCGGATCTAATTTCAAGGTAAATTTCTACCTCTTTCCATCCTTTAGAATGGCAACTCTTCCTATGCTACGGTATATTTAAATACTTATGCGTTTGCAGCGACACTTTCCATTTGGGATGTGCCATGACGTAATCTACTATTAAGGGAATCATTTTTTCACGCACACTCCATTCTGGCTGCAGAAAAAGAGTGCAGTTTGGACCCACTTTTGCTGCATGTTCTTCGGCAAAATCAAAATCATTTTTATTAAATATGATGACTTTCAATTCGTTTGCCTTTTCGAGCACTTCGGCTTTTGGAGGCATTCGTTTTTTAGGAGATAAGCAAATCCAATCCCAAGTACCTGATAGTGGATATGCTCCTGAGGTCTCAATGTGCACCTGAAGATTCTTAGCTTTCAGTTTTCGCGTAAGCGGCTCCATATCCCACATTAGAGGCTCACCACCTGTAATAACAATGGTATCACTATATTTTACGGCATTTGCAACAATGGCATCTGCTTCAGTAGGTGGATGGATTGCTGCATCCCAACTTTCTTTCACATCACACCAATGGCAACCGACATCGCAACCACCGATACGTATAAAGTAAGCACTTTTCCCAGTGTGAGCTCCCTCACCTTGAATGGTATAAAACTCCTCCATTAAGGGTAATAGTTCGCCCAAGTCGACGCGTGATTTTATTGCTTCTTTCGTCATAGAAAGCAAAGATAAGACTTCGTAATGAGTCAGCGATATTCAAAGTGCACTTTAGACCACCCTCATAAGATTGAAGCATAAAAAAAGCTGTTTGTCATACACAAACAGCTTCCAAACAGGTAAAATATCCCTGCCTTCTTCTTATAATTCAAGCACGCTGTTCTCTGCAGCTGCAAAGTCGTTCCATTGGAAACGGTCTGCTTCTGTTTCATTTACCCACTCCCCATCTACGATATAGCGGAATTCGTATGAAGTATCGGTAGAGAGATCCAAGGTTCCTTTAAAGGTTCCGTTTTTTAATTTTTTTAAGGCTGTTGTGGTATTCCAATTGTTGAAATCTCCCGAAACAGCAACCGTTTGAGCATTTTCTGCTGGCACAGCAAAAGTTACCTTACAAACAGGTTTTGACTTTAGATATTTCTTTGTTACAGGCATAATAAAAGGATTTAATTTTTATATCAAAGATACTAGTAGTTTATATTAAATACCCTAAAGTCAACATGTTAACCTCATTTTTTACAATTTGATAAAATTAGCCTCCGCTCATTTACAATATGGTAACACGCAAACGTTTTCCATTATGAAAATCATGGCGTCTTAGCTGTTTAGAAAACTATTTTTGTCGATAATTGCTCAGAAAAAATGTTATTTTGCATCCAAAACAGCGAGCAACTGTTCCAAGTCCTTTTCGGTATTGAAATAGTGAAAACTCACACGAACTCCTGGACCTCGAGCCACACATAAAATATCCTTATCCTCTAAACGCTGAACAAGGCTCTGACCTCCCTTTAGATTAAAAATAGAACTATGCTCAGAGCGTTGCACGACTGAATCTTCCAACAATCCACGTTCAATAAAGGCGGTTTTAGCTTTTTGAGCGATGGCTGCAATACGTTCTTGAATGGTTGACATTCCTATTTGACGGATCAAATCAATAGCAGCTCCCAAACTTCCAAAATTCAATGTATCCTGATGTCCTGGCTCAAAATGCCCTAAAAAGCTACCCTCTTGCGGCTTGTATTTTCCTTGCACCGAATTAAAACCTGTTGTTTTTGGCGCTACTTTCTGAGCGACGCCTTCCTTAAATAAAAAGAGTGCATTGCCATAACCGGCGTTCATCCATTTATAGGTACTTCCGCCTACCACATCCAACGGTGAATTATCAAAATCAAAAGCTTCGGTTCCTAGATACTGTGTCCCATCGGCAATGAGCAGGGTCTCGGGGTAATCTGCTTTGAGTTGGCGCAAGAAGTCATGGCTTATTTTTATTCCGTTGAGCCATTGGACTAATGAAAATGCAAAGATGTCGGGTTGCGCTTTCGCGAAAGCGGTCTTTACATTCTCCTCGAGGTTTCCATCAATATGAGTATAGCTCACGGCAAAATCTCTAGCTGTAAACGGCCAATTTACAGAAGGATAATCCTCCTTCAAAAGCAATACTTTTTGGGTCGTTGAAATCCCTTCCAATAGCGTATTCATACCGTAGGAAAAATTAGGTACCAAAGCCACGCGATTGGGAGCACAGGAGAATAGTTCCCCCACTTTTTCCCGAACACCGCTCAGCAATTTTGCTTGATGATCCTTTAATTTACTTCCCATCACTAAAAAGTCCAAGTCGTGTTCTTGACGCCATTCCAAAACGGGCGTAGACAAAAGTCCAGAAGCCGCTGTATTGAGATAAGTGTACTGTTTCAAAACGGGGAATATCTTACTAAAATTCTTCATGGACGGCAGATTTTGATTAGAAAATGGTACTTTTATATGACCGTTATAAAGATCGTATTTATGTCGCTATTCTCAAAGAAAACAGAACCTACAATTGATCCAGAACTAAGAGAGCTCTTTGAAAACGCCCAAGCTCGTGTGCGTCAAAAGAAAAGATTGTATCATCACTTAGTCTTATTTGTTGCGGGAGCCATCTTACTCATCATTATAAACCTCGTCCTTGGCATTGGAAAAGATTTTACCTTATTCAATCAGGATTGGTCCGTTTGGGCGATTCTCCTATGGGTTTTCTTTTTCTTAGTACATTTTATCAATGTGTTTATCCTTAACCGATTTATGGGTAACGTTTGGGAACAAGCCCAAATAGACAAACTCGTACAGAAGCAGAAAAATAGAATTAGCAAACTGGAAGATAAAATATTGGAAACATCTCCAACACTGGAAAAAAAAAGTCCAGATCTGACGAAACAAATACCTCCCATTACAGACCAGAATACTCCCCTATGATTACAATGATCGCCGCTGCGGCAGAAAATAATGCCTTAGGCAAAGACAACCAACTTGTATGGCGCCTTCCAGACGACTTCAAACGATTTAAGAAGCTCACTACTGGGCATCACATTATTATGGGACGAAAAACTTGGGAATCTTTCCCTAGTCCTTTGCCCAACCGCACACATATTGTAATTACCCGAAACACTGCGTATATCGCTGAGGGAGCAGTAGTCGTTCATGATATGGAAGATGCGCTCGCTTTCGCGAAAGAAGACCCAAACACCTTTATTATTGGCGGCGGAGAGATTTATAAGATTGGGCTCGACTTTGCCACGCATATCGAACTTACACGCGTCCACGGGACCTTTGAGGCTGATGCATTTTTTCCAAGTATTGACCCTTCTCATTGGAAAATTCAAACATCCGAATTCCACGAAAAGGACCATCGACATGCAGTAGGCTTTACCTACGAAACATGGATCAAAAAGAGCTAGAAAGAATCATTCTTTCATTAAATCATTGAGAAATAGTATTTGTATTTTTGTTTCAATCTTAACAACTGACAATTATGAATGCATATATTTTTCCAGGTCAAGGTGCTCAGTTTTCGGGTATGGGATTGGATCTTTTTGAGACCTACCCAGCAGCCCAAGAGCTTTTCTTAAAGGCCAATGATATCCTCGAGTTTAATATCACTGATATTATGTTTGAAGGCGAAGCTGAAGATTTAAAGCAGACAAAAGTGACGCAACCAGCGATCTTCTTACATTCTGTTATTTTAAGTAAGGTTTTAGGTACAGCATTCAAGCCTGAAATGGTAGCTGGACACTCACTAGGAGAGTTTTCTGCTTTGGTTGCCAATGGCGCCTTGAATTTTGAAGACGGCCTTAAACTAGTATCTAAGCGCGCCAAGGCGATGCAAAAAGCTTGTGAAGCACAACAGTCTACAATGGCTGCCGTGTTAGGACTTGCAGACGAAAAAGTTGAAGAAATTTGTGCTGCCACCCCTGGAATTGTTGTAGCGGCCAATTACAACTGTCCAGGACAACTCGTTATATCGGGAGAAATGAAAGCTATTCATGCCGCTTGTGAAGCTATGAAAGAGCAAGGTGCCAGACGTGCGCTTGTATTACCAGTAGGAGGTGCTTTCCACTCTCCACTTATGGAGCCTGCACGTGAAGAATTGGCAGCAGCTATAGCAAACACCAAATTTTCTAAGCCAAGCTGTCCTATTTACCAAAATGTAAGTACCACAGCGGTTATAGATCCAAAAGAAATTCAAAAAAATCTCATCGCTCAATTAACGGCTCCTGTAAAATGGACCCAGAGTGTTGAACACATGATCGCCGATGGTGCTACTCAATTTATTGAAGTTGGCCCAGGAAAAGTACTTCAAGGATTGGTGCGTAAAATCAACCGTGACGCACAAGCCTCGAGTGCAGTTATTAATGAATAAGACATTTAAGAGCATAAAAAATCCCGATAGCAACTATCGGGATTTTTTTATAAGTAGTCAGATCTGATTAGTGATCTGTAGCAGCTTTTAATTTATCAGCTCCAGCTTTCACTTTAGCAGCAGCAGCATCAGCAGCAGCATTTGCAGCATCTCCAGCTTTATCAGCAGCGTCACCAGCGGCATCTTTCAATCCGTCTGCAGCATCTTCAACAGCATCACCAGCGGCATTTGCAGCATCTTCAACAGCATCACCAGCAGCATTTGCAGCATCGTTCACAGCATCACCAGCAGCATTTGCAGCATCGTTCACAGCATCACCAGCAGCATTTGCAGCATTTTCTACAGCATTTCCAGCATCATTTGCTTTCTCTTCTACTTCACGACAAGAAGTAGCACTTACGATTAGGGCCAAAGCCACAACATTTAAAATAATTCGTTTCATAATAAAGATTAGATTAGTGATTAGTTCGTACCAAAATTAACATTTATTAACTTTCAACCAACTTTAGTTAGATGAAAATTAAAAAAATATCGGCAAAATGCCCAGAAAACCCTTCTACAGGCATTAAATCATTTTTTTTTGATCAGAATTACTTCATATACGTTCTAAATCAACTCTTAGACTTGACGATATTAGGAATATCTAATAACATTTACAAAATCTAATAGGAATTATTCCTATTTTTCATAGATTTACCATATGGGAATAAACGACTTACCTTCAGAAATACGTAGATTTAAGGAAATAAGAGAAGATCATAACTTTACACAGTCTGAATTTGCGGAACAGCTGGGAATCAAAAATTCGACTGCTGATATCGAACGTGGGCGCACCAAGCTCTCTGGGCGCGTGGTAACAGAATTGCTACGATTATTTCAAGTAAATCCATTGTGGGTTTATGGTTTCAGCAATCAAAAACAGCTAAATACAGCTAAAGGGGATGTTAGTCCTAAGGTCGTTATTGTCGACAAGGAGGACAACGAGAATATGATTTTAGTAAATCAAAAAGCGGCAGCCGGCTATCCCAATAATATTCAAGATGTAGAGTGGTATCAGAAACTACCAGCCTTTGACCTGCCTTTACCACAATATCGCAATGCAACTTATAGAGGTTTTCAAGTGGAAGGTGATAGTATGCTTCCCAACTTCAGACCTGATGACTGGGTGCTTGCAAAGGGCGTAGAGAGCTTGGACTATGCAAATGATAATAAAGTGTATGTTGTAGTCATGCAAGATGCTGTAGTTGTTAAGAAACTCCAAAAACTCCCCAACGCTTCAAGGGTGTTATTGATTTCTCTCAACCAAGAGTATATTCCATATGAAGTCGACATTAGTGACATCCAAGAAATATGGCAGGTGAATAGTAAGCTTACTTTCAATCTAGAGGCTAATTCTGAAAACAATTTGCTAAAAGAATTACAGCAATCTATGCTGGAATTAAAAAGTCAAATCAACAATTTAAATACATAATGGGTTTTTCTGAACTCTTTCATTTTCTACAGCGTTTACAGCAAAACAATAGTAAAGAATGGATGGATGCACATCGCAAAGAGTATCAGGCTGCCCGTTCTTTCTTTATCTCTTGGCTAGATAGCCTTAATGCACGTCTGGCACAAATGGACCCAGAATACTTTGATACGCCTGGAAAAAAAGGCATCAATCGCATTAATAATAATCTGATGTTTGCACCCCATAAACCGGTGTATAAAGATCACTTTGCTGCCGGTCTAGATCAACGCACAAAACAAGGTGATTTTTATGTAGAAATTGGCCTAAAAAATTGTTTGCTAGCTGGAGGATATTGGCGCCCAGAACCCAAAGTTTTAGCGAGTATTCGAAATGCTATTGATTATAATGGAGAGGAACTCGTCGCTATCCTAGAAAAGCCTTCTTTCAAAAAGATGTTTGGGTCATTATGTGAAGATGCCTCATTAAAAACGGCACCAAAAGGATTCTCGCAGGAGCATATGCATATTGATTTACTTCGCTTAAAAACATTTGGTGTTGAGTGCCGCTTACTTCCGAAGGGTCATGCTGATCTGCGCAAAGAGGGATCATTATCGAACTTTACAGCCTATATAGAAGAAGTGTATCTTGAAATGTTACCTTTTAGAAGATATCTAAGGGAGGCGGCTACCGTTTAAGCTAGCTATTTTACTTGTAGATGAATATGATCATCGTGACGCACTGCTCTGCAACCATGGTAACGCAACTTGGCATGCTGTACGTTTAATCTCGTTCGCAAATGAGGCTCAATAAATACCTTAGACACAGCAGACTGCTGAAGTATTGCCGTTAATAGCTCACGAGTACCTTCTTTTCCAAATATCAAATCCTGATGGATCGTTCCAAATGTCAAATACTTAGGAAAGTCATATTGCCAATACCCTTTGGCTTTGCAGACTTCTATTTGATTATACTCATTGGGCTTGGGCTCTACAAATGCACCATAACCTGATCGTGTCGGTTTGTTATTGGTAGGTATCCCTTCCGCATCCATATATACTAAAGAAATATCTAATTTCTTACCATCGACATGGCTCAAATGCGGTAAAAGGGGAAAGCCATTCCAAAAAGGGAAATTAGCATCCAAGCAGTGAATTTCCAAAGAAGGATGTTTTTTGGCGATTGTATTCAGTGTATTTGAAAGCACTGCGTTCATTTCTGGAACGACGTAATTACGATTGCAAAGGAGCGTAAAAAATGAGTGTACTTTGATCTGATCATTCGTGGCAATTTTTTCGCGGCCAAATAACGGTGCCAAATACGGCAATACAAAAAAGGTACACAATACATATAGGCCTATAAAGCATAGCCAGCGTTTGATTTTACTTTGGCGAAAGCCAGCAAATGAGATCGCATACAAGACCCCTCCTATTTGGGTCAGCAGTGTAAAAAAAATAATAAGTCCACACTGAAAAAGGATACGAAACAATCGCATATAAACTATAGCTTAGTAAAGAAGTCCCATACTACAACGCCACAACTCACCGATATATTGAGTGAATGCTTCGTTCCATATTGTGGAATCTCTATCACAGCATCACTCGCTGAAACGACTGATTGCTGCACGCCTTTTACTTCATTACCAAATACAATAGCATACCTACCCTCCTTTGCTGGATGAAATGCATCTAACATCACGGCGTTCTCTGCTTGTTCGATGGAACAAACATGGACACCGTCTTTTTGTAAGTTGGCGACAAGCTCATCTGTACTTTCCACATGTTCCCATGCCACGGAATCAGTAGCCCCTAAAGCGGTCTTTTGAATATCCTTATGTGGTGGTTGTGCCGTAATCCCACAGAGATATATTTTTTCAATAAGAAAAGCATCGGCGGTTCTAAAGACAGAACCGATATTATTCAAACTCCGAATATTATCCAAGACAATAATTAAAGGTGTCTTAGCAGACCCTTTAAATTCCTCAATATTCTTTCGGTGGAGTTCATTGTTTTTTAACTTTCTACTCATAAGGAAATACTGCTTCCGTTATTTCTGATTGTATCCAAAACGACGTAGTTGTCGTTGATCGCTTCTCCAGTTCTTATTTACTTTGACATATAGTTCTAGGTGAACTTGCTTGCCAAAGAACTTCTCTAAGTCCTTACGAGCCTCCACACCTACTCTTTTCAGAGCAGCTCCTTTATGTCCAATAATAATTCCTTTCTGGCTATCGCGTTCAACCATAATCACTGCACGCATACGAATGATTTCTTCTTCTTCAAAGAATTCCTCTGTATCAATTTCTACAGAATACGGAATTTCCTTTTTGTAATGAATTAGAATCTTTTCACGAATAATTTCATTCACAAAAAAGCGCTCTGGCTTGTCTGTAAGTTGATCCTTTGGATAAAATGCCGGAGATTCCGGGAGTAATTCTACGATGCGATTAAATACTTCAATCACGCCGAAATTCTCAAGGGCCGAAATGGCAAATATCTCAGCATTTGGAACTTTTTCACTCCACAGACCAATGGAATCCTCTAAAAGTTCTTGATTACCCGTATCAATTTTATTTATCAGTAACAACACTGGAATTTTAGCTGTTCGGATTTTTTCAAAAAAAGCTTCGTCCTTTAGTTCTCTTTCTCCAAGTTCAACAAGGTATAAAAGAATATCAGCATCTTCAAAGGCACTTTTCACAAAGTCCATCATAGAAGCTTGAAGTCGATAGGCTGGCTTGATTATTCCGGGAGTATCACTTAACAATACCTGAAAATCATCTCCATTGACAATACCGAGAATTCGGTGTCTTGTAGTTTGCGCTTTGGATGTAATGATACTCAATCGCTCTCCAACAAAGGCATTCATCAAGGTTGATTTTCCTACGTTTGGATTCCCAATAATATTTACAAAACCTGCTCTATGTGACATATGGTAATTTTGTGCAAAGGTAGTTTAAATAAGAAAGAATTGACACAATTCAATTTTCAAAGTATCGGTTGTATGGATCGGAAATATTTACGCTTTCCGTTTTCTGATGTACATCCTTCGCTTACCGAAGCACCCCCCTGAAATAAATCATTAAAATATGATGAATCTCTCATTCCATTTGACAAAAATTATCGTCCTTTGTGGCTCAATAATTTAAAAAATAGATTATGTCTTTTGTAGACCTTTACGAATCAGGAGAACACCGTAACCAATTGGCTCATTTTGCAGCTATTGTAAACCTGGCGGCTGCCGATGGTGATATCAATGATAATGAAAACAAGCTTATAGAGCGTTTTGCGCGAAAATTAGACATTACAGAAAGTGAGCTGAAGGATGTCATGAAATCACCTAGCAACTATCCTATCAATCCTCCTACTTCGGCAAGTATCCGTTTAGAACGCTTGTATGATTTATTCAAAATCATCTATGCGGATCATAACATTGATACTCCAGAGTTAAAATTGATCAATAGATATGCAACAGGACTTGGATTTTCAGAAGACAAAGCCGATGAGATCATTGCAAAATCGATAATAATATTTGGTGGAAAGATTGATTTTGAGGACTACGAATATTTGGTTTCCAAATAAATAAACTCCAGAAAGATCAAGTTTACTTCCTAGAAGTTAAAGAAAAGCGCCTAATGGGCGCTTTTCTCTTGGTCTCCTTTTCCACCTGTGATCTTTCGAATGAGCGATCCAACTGTAAGTCCCTGTACGATGATGGAGAAAACTACAATCACATAGGTAATCACCAAAAACAAATCGCGCTCCATAACTTCCGTGAGACCTAAGGCCAAGGCTATTGAAATTCCTCCACGCAGACCTCCCCAAGTCATTATGAGATTGGTTCTCGGAACAAAATCCAAACGCTTTTTGAAAAAACTAATGGGCAATTGTAAAGAGGCATAACGACATAATAAGGTAATTGGAATTGCTAATAGTCCAGCGATGATATACTGTCCCTCAAAGGCAAGAACAAGCATTTCCATTCCTATAAGAACAAAGAGGACGGTGTTTAACAAAATGTCAATGAGCTCCCAGAACTTGTCTACATAATTTTCTGTGATTTTAGACATGGCTGAGCCTCTAACCGTATCATTACCCACAATCAATCCTGCTGTCACCATTGCCAATGGCGCCGAAACATGTAATTTTTGTGCAACTGCTGTCCCTGTCATAACCGCCGCTAATGTGATGATTACTTCGATATCATAATCGTCTATCGATCTCATCAAGCGATACGTAATCCATCCGATAATTCCTCCCAGAATAATTCCCCCAAATACCTCGTGCACAAAAAGCGTTGCAATATCAAGGATTTGAATATTGCCCGTCCCCACCTCTGCAATTTGAAAAATGGTTAGGAATACTACAACTCCAACGCCATCATTAAACAAGGACTCTCCAACGATCTTAGTCTCCAATTTTTTGGGAGCACCCACTTTTTTGAGAATCCCTAAGACCGCAATCGGGTCTGTAGGAGAAATCAATGCTCCAAAGAGCAAACAATGAATAAAACTCACCTGTAATCCAATGAGTGGTAAGACATAAAACATAGCGGTCCCTACCAAGAACGTGGAGATCAAAACTCCTAAGGTAGAAAAGGCCAAGACAGGCCAACGCTGTACCTTAAGCTGCGCGAAATTTGTATGCAACGCTCCTGCAAAGAGCAAGAAGCTCAACATACCATCCATGAGCACTGTTTTAAAATCTATTTGAGAAATTATGGACCGTTCGGCTTCGAGTAACGTGTCATCAAAAAAGTAACCAATCCCAACTACGACCAGTGTAAAAACGATGGTGATGAGCATCAAACCAATGGTATTGGGTAGTTTTAAAAAACGAACGTTGATATAGCCAAAAATTGCAGCGATCGCCACCAAAATGGTAATTATAAGAAATGCACTCATTTAGATTGATTTTACCCCGACAAGATACTACAAAAAGCGCATTCTATATGGGTCTTGCCAAGAATTAGGAACAGGGGTTTTAAGGTGTTCGACGCACCATCGCAAAAACAAACCTGGCACCTAAATAGTATACCGATCGTCAAAGCATTTCTAAAAATCGCAGGTATACGACTGCTGAAAGTTCTAATAAACAAAGTCGTTTTGGTATACAGTTGCCGGCTCTATTTAAAGGTGCTCCCAATCGTTAGGTGAAGCACTATTCCCAGGAGACAATCCGATAATATCACCATCGGTATGTACTCCGAGGCCAACGACCATGCGATTGACATAGTTGAAATAACTCGTCACTTGATTGATCTCCAATACTGCTCCATCTGAAAAACCTACAGTACTAAGGTGCTCAATATCGGCTTTAACGATAGTAGCATGCGCACGTGTGAGTTTTCGAGCATAGGCAGCGCCTGCAGCATATTGATCGCTAAAAAAAGGCGCTACATCATCTGCTTTGACCGCGTTCATAAATACTGTAGCCTTTTCAGCATCTTCGAGGAGTCTACTAAATCCTGCAAAATGATGTTGCTCGCAATAATCACATTGGTTTAAATGACTTACATAAACACCCAAAGCTTCGAGGTACCACTTAGGCAAGGTATTATTTGTATTGTGTAAAACACTTTTATACAAGGTCATATGCCCTGTCAATGTATGCGGTCGCAAACTGTGAATACTCAACACATTATCTATACTGTTATCCGGGCCTTTTACACGATTATAGATAGGTTTTAAAGGGCCTTCGGCTTCGTCATAGTCAATGGTTTTAATCCAACTCATAGGTGTGTTTTTGCTTAAAGCGAAATTACAAAATCTCAATACAACCTACTTTTGAAAAAAAATCGCGAACTTCTGTGACTATTTCGCGAAAGCGATACTAATAGCCCGTAAACAGAATCATACATGCGCAAAGAAGCTGCTTTTACAGCAATGATTAAAAACAACGAGGGGATCATTTTTAAACTATCGCGGGCGTATTGCGATAGCTACGAAGATCAGAAAGATCTCTATCAAGAAATCGTATTCCAATTATGGAAGGGGTTTGATAGTTTCCGAGGGGACTCCAAAGCGAGTACTTGGATGTACCGCGTTGCCTTAAATACTGCCTTTTCATTTCTCCGAAAGGAAAAACGAAGAGGACATGCGGTAACTCTTGATGATATCCAACTGACCTATGAGCCCCATGATCCAATACAGGAGGAAAGGATCAAAGAAATGTACACGCAAATTCGTCGTTTGAGTGATCTTGAAAAGGGAATCATGCTCTTGTTGCTCGAAGGAAAGAAATACGAGGAAATCTCAGAAATTACGGGCTTAACGCGAACCACGGTGGGCACCCGAATCTCTCGTATCAAAGACAAATTAAAAAAAGAAATGCATCAAAATTAGCGATATGGAACTAGAAGAAATGCAGGCAGCTTGGTCGCAAATGAGTGACCAACTAGAAACACAAAAGAAGCTTACTGATGAGATCATTATGAAAATGACACAGGATAAATTCTCAAAGCCATGGAATAAAATTGGGATCGCAGAGAAAATAAGTGCCGTGGTTAGTTATGGCGTAGTATTCGCTTTGTTATTCCATTTTAGTAAACTCGACACATTGCTCTTACAGATTTGTGGAGTATTGTGTGTGGTGATCTTAATAATCGCTCCTATACTCTCACTCAAAAGCGTTCATGGCCTGCAAAGCATCTCATTGTCGGACCCGTATTCTAAAATGATGGCGAGCTATGCCAGAGCCAAAAAGCGTTTTGTAAATTTTCAAAAAATGAATATGATTGGTAGTTTCTTTTTTATGTTACTTACCATTCCGGTCACTGGGAAATTAATCAACGATGAAAATTTATTTGAATCCTTAGATACAAAGCTTCTCATCGCCTTACCCATTTGCTTCTTACTCTTCTTTTTAATGATTCGCTACATCTCAAAATTTAGTTGCGGCCTCTTAAAGCAATCTGAAGATATCTTGAGTGAGATTGCCGAGAAATAGCTTAGCGCTTTTGAAAACACTGTTCCAACATTTGATATAAGGCCGGGTGTTTCCGTTTAAAAAGATCCGGACGCTCAAAGAAATACTCCGAAGCTACGGCGAAGAATTCGGCTTGATTGGTTGCTCCATAGGCTCGAATATCTGAAGTATCCTTATTAATAGCTTCCATTTCCTGATGCATCAGTTTGAGCCAGGGAGTGATGTATTGGTGTTCCAAAAGGCGTTCGGGAATACCATCTGTCATGCCATCCGTTTTATCTAAAAGGTGTACAAACTCATGGACGGCAGTATTGCCTTTATCAGTAGCATTGCTAAAACCGTGATAAAGGGCTTTTCGAGACAAGATCATTTGATTTTCATAACGTCCAGTACCTACCATACCCGCGATACGTCGATTGTCATCGGTTTGTGCAAAGCCGAGGTCTTCATTGAAATGGTTTGGATAAATAAGCACCGTACTCAGATTATTATACTGCCATTCCAAAAAATTAAACACCGGAATTACAGCACTTGCCGCGACCAGCATTCGATCTTTATCTGTCAATTCAAATTGCACGGACTCCATATGGATTTCGGCTAAAAATGCCATCATACGATTTCTAAATATCGTTTGTTCTGGAGGCGTCAGTTTTTTGTAGAAAGCCACATTCTTAAGTAGGTCATTATGCCAATGCGTTGGAATGGGTTGTGGTTTACGCTTTCGCGAAAGCGTAAACATCCCATAGATCGCAAATATGACCAATAAAAAAAATAGTAAACCGAAACCTAATCCCATCCAATTTCGTTTAAAATGTGAAGGTAAATCAAAGATGGCAAATGACAAAAAAGCGATTGAAACGTCTTAGTCATATTTTCTTAACCAAAAACTAACATTTATATACTTCTCTATTCTCAATATTCATACAGGGATAATAAATACTTTACAATATGCAAACCAATGCTATCTAATTTTAAGGAAGAAAAAAAAACTTCATGAAAACCTTTGAAATTCCTTTTTTGATTGGCGCTTTGGTCGCATTGATTATTGTATTTACTCTTCCTCCTTCACTTGAGACAGGTGATCTGCGTTTTGTTTCCATGAACGGACAGCTACAGGACCGCTTTGCCCTAGAAATGATGACTAATATTCCCGCACACACCATCATCAGGTTCACAGATAGTGAATGGAATGGAAATCGCTTTGGTTTGGATGAACATGATATGGCTTGGAACAGTGGAAAACAAAATATTCCTGCGGGCATAACGGTTCATTTTACTCAACTCAACAGTCAAGCAAAGGTGTCACATGGCTCAGTACGGAATGGTTTACACATCTCTCAAGAGTCTGACGCTATTTTTGCTTATCTCGGATCGAGTCGTATGCCTACACGTTTTTTGGCCGTAGTAGGAACGGACGAAAACGCTTTTGGCACTTTAGTTAATACGGGATTACAAAAAAATGAGATATTGTTGGTGACTGGGAGTAAATAAAACGTTCCTAAAAACAAAAAACCCGATCTAAAAGATCGGGTTATAAGGTGGTGCCTCCAGGAATCGAACCAGGGACACATGGATTTTCAGTCCATTGCTCTACCAACTGAGCTAAGGCACCTCGCGTAAGCGGTTGCAAATATAAAACCTTTCTTAGTTACGACCAACAACTTTTTATGAAAAAATAAAAGTTAATAGTCACCGGCTGCGCGACCCCACAAAATCAAGGGCTTACACCTTCAAATTTTTATTCATAACCTTTATCACAATAATTTCGTAAGTTATTGGAGAGCTTTACGATTAAATATATCTTTAGCGAGTTAAATAAATTCGATTATGGCAGACCAATATTATGATCCTAAGGATCTTCGGAACTTCGGTAAAATAACCGAATGGAGTGAAGAACTAGGAACAAAATTCTTTGATTACTATGGTAGCGTTTTTCAAGAAGGCGCTCTTACCGCTCGTGAAAAATCGTTAATTGCCCTCGCCGTAGCACATACAGAACAATGTCCGTATTGCATAGATGCGTATACCAAAGATGGTTTACAGCGCGGAGTCACTAAAGAAGAAATGATGGAAGCTGTGCACGTAGGTGCCGCTATTAAAAGCGGAGCCACCCTTGTTCATGCGACCATGATGATGAATAAAGTAAATAAATTGGATGGTTAGATTCGCAATCGAAACATTCCTTATCCAATAAGATATTCGCTCGCTGAGCATTCGTATATGGCTACAAAATCGTTACAAAAATTAGGCAACGAACTTGCCAACACAAATAAGCAATTAGAGATATTATCCAATGGCATCTTTGCCAATGGAGAACTACCCACCTTTGCCAAAAAAATCAAGGAAACACATCAGTTTCCATTGCGCCCTAGTACCCTTGAAATCCTGCAAATCAATGTAGGATACATGTGCAACCAGGTTTGTGATCACTGCCACGTAGATGCTGGACCCGATCGTAAAGAGATTATGACACGAGATACAATGCGACAGTGTCTTGATATCATTAAAACTACAGGAGCACATACGCTAGATTTGACCGGAGGTGCCCCAGAAATGAATCCTGATTTTCGCTGGTTTGTCGAAGAAGCTGCCAAAGCGGGCATCAAAGATTTTATCGTACGTTCGAATCTAACGATCATCCGTGCCAATAAAAAATACTACGATCTACCCGAATTCTTTAAAAAACACAACATACATGTTATTTCCTCTATGCCACATTGGACACGGGGAAAAACGGATAAGCAGCGTGGTGAGGGTGTTTTTGATAAATCTATTAGAGCCTTACAGGACTTGAACGCAATAGGCTATGGAATGCCAGGAAGTGACCTGCGATTGGATCTTGTCTATAATCCATCAGGTGCCTTCTTACCCGGAGACCAAGCGAGCATGCAAAAAGATTTTAAAAGCGCTTTACTTGACGATTTCGATATTCAGTTTCATAACTTATTTGCGATTACCAACCTACCTATCGCACGTTTTCTGGACTACTTAATTGCTTCAGAAAACTATGAAGACTATATGTACTCGCTTGTAGAAGCGTATAACCCAATGGCCGTTCAAAGTGTAATGTGTACCAACACTATTTCTATCAGCTGGGATGGTAAGATATTTGACTGTGATTTCAATCAAATGCTCGGCTTACCTGTAAATAGTCCTGTCAAGCATATCTCAGACTATAACGAAGATCTGCTCAATAACAGAGATATCGTGATTTCACAACATTGCTATGGCTGTACCGCTGGCGCAGGAAGTAGCTGTCAAGGAACCGTTGCATAATTGAATAACGACCCACAACTTATATGCTCCAAATTCTTAATATACCATCCAAAACATCCTCTTGCTCAAAAGTAGGAATGCCGTGGATATTAAGAATAATAGTCTTTCTGTTTTCAGCACAAGTAGCTGCACAAGCAGATATTGATATGCTTCTAAAAGAATACAACCAGGGCACGGTTCCCTATATTTCTGTGCAAGATTTGAAACAGCATTCCTGCGACTACCTTGTGCTCGACACTCGAGAAAAACAGGAATACCTCGTAAGTCATCTACCTAATGCCGTTTGGGTGAGCGGGATGGTTGATTCCGCTTTCGCGAAAGCGTATCCCAACAAATCCCAGCCCATCGTTGTCTATTGCTCAGTAGGTATTCGTTCAGAAGATTTTGGTGAACGCTTACAAGCACTTGGCTATACCAATATAAAAAATTTATACGGAAGTATTTTTGCATGGAAAGACAACGGCTATCCTGTATACAACCGTAGTGAAAAAATGACAGATAGTGTGCATGTTTATAGTCGGCGGTGGGGAAAATACCTCACCACGGGAATCAAAGTGCATTAGCGCTGTCCATCAAAAAGAGATAAATGTCTGATATCCTTCTCATATTCACGCGCAACCCTGAACTAGGAAAAGTTAAAACTCGCCTTGCCAAAGGTGTAGGTGCTGAAAATGCATTGACCATCTATAAAACCTTATTGGAACATACTAAAAATGTGGTTTCGCAAATAAATTGCACCAAGCGTGTAGGGTATTCGGTGAAAGTGCGACCAAACGACATTTGGGAAGCAGGCATCTTCGAAAAGTTTCTGCAAGAAGGGGAAGATTTAGGAGATAGGATGTATCACGCTTTCGCGAAAGCATACCAAGACAACTACACCAAAGTACTAATCGTAGGGAGTGATTTATATGATCTATGTCCAAAACATATTGAAGATGCCTTCGAAGCATTGGAGACCCATGACGTAGTGATTGGACCCGCCCAAGATGGAGGCTATTACTTACTAGGAATGCGGAGCCTACTAAAAGACGTATTCTACAAAAAAACCTGGGGAGGGGATACTGTTTTTGAAACGACAATGAAAGATCTAGAAGGGTACTCAATACACCAACTAGAAACCTTAAATGATATTGATCACGCTGAAGATTTACAGGGATACCCTGCCTTTGAAAAGTATTTAAAAGACTAATTAAATCCTATATATGATATGAAAATTACACTTACATTATTTTTAGCAATCTTTGCATTTACCACTATCAGTCAGGCACAATGTTCTCGAGAAGATCAATTTGAAGCTATTGATGATCCTGCACAATATCCAGTTGCAGGAACGGCTTCTTTAGAGTTTCAAACCGATGGCAGCAAACAAGTTGTTTTTGCAGACGACTTCGTAACGGTTCAAGGAATTGAATTGCGCGTATTTCTTTCTAGCACTCCCCGACTTGCACAAGGCGGTAATGAAATAGAGGTAACGACCGAACCTTTACAAGATGACAATGGAGGTCAAGATATGAATGACCCAATTACAGGGATGAAAACCTTTGATGTGCCCGCAGCTGTAAATCTGAGTGATTTTGACTACATTATAATCCAATGTGTACAGGCAGATGTTTTATGGGGCCGTGCCGATTTAGGAAGCAACCAAGGGCCGGATTGTTCGACCTTGAGTCTTGTTGAAAATAACCTTGACCACGTAAATGTTTATCCAAATCCTGCAAGTGATAATTTCCATATCAGCGGACTACAAAACCCTGCTGAAATTGCTATTTTTGACATCCTTGGAAAACGGGTACTAGCACAACAAGTAAGTGATACAAATCCAGTAAATATTACTGATTTAAAAACAGGATTGTATCTCTTAAGGATTATGTCTCAAGGACAACAGAT
Organism: Dokdonia sp.; assembly: GCA_047630395.1. GTDB lineage: Bacteria > Bacteroidota > Bacteroidia > Flavobacteriales > Flavobacteriaceae > Dokdonia. Next base: position 28,254 of record JBLHXM010000004.1, on the reverse strand, counting down.
TACACAGAAATTGATTATCCAATAGGAATATATGCAGAAATTCATTCAAGAAACCACCGAATATTTACAACAGAAAGGCTTTCAAGCTCCTGAAATAGGAATCATATTAGGCACAGGCCTTGGCCAACTGGTTGATAAAATTGATGTTTTGAAAACGGTGAGTTATAACCATATTCCAAATTTCCCCACAGCAACTGTTGAGTTCCATAAAGGGAAACTTATCTATGGAAATTTGGAAGGAAAAAAGGTCATTGTTATGCAAGGACGTTTCCACTTGTATGAAGGCTATAGTTTAACAGATGTGACCTTCCCAGTGCGTATTATGCATGCCTTGGGCGTTCAGAAATTATTAGTATCGAATGCAGCAGGAGCCATCAACCTTGACTTTAAGAAGGGATCCTTAATGCTCATCGACGATCACATCAATCTGCAAGGAGGTTCTCCACTTGCGTTTAAAGGCGTTGAAAAGCTAGGAGAGCGCTTTACAGATATGAGCGCACCCTATGATGTAACTATGAATGCTGCCTTGGAAAAAATTGCTCAAGAAAAAGGCATCCAACTGCATAAAGGAGTGTATGCTTCTGTAGTGGGCCCGCAACTGGAAACACGTGCAGAGTATCGCTACTTAAAAATAATTGGCGCCGATGCTGTTGGAATGAGTACCGTCCCAGAAGTCATTGTGGCCAACCATTTAAAACTCCCTGTGATTGCTGTGTCAGTAATCACAGATGAATGCGACCCAGAACATCTAAAACCTGTTGATATATCAGAAATTATTGCAATGGCTGGTAAAGCAGAACCTGCAATGATTAGCTTATTTAGTGAATTAATAAAAAATTTATAAAGCGTACGCCAAATTGCAGCTAAGCCTATACAGACGGTCGCGATTGAGGCAAACCACAAATAGAATATATGAGTTACTTAGATACGACAGTTGACGTTTATAAAGAAGCCGCTTTAACTCCAGACATTGGACTTTGTTGTACAACCAATCCAATTTGGGAGCTACCAGGCTTGAAGATTCCAAAGATCATGCAAGAGATGAATTACGGCTGCGGAAGCACCGTAAATGCACGAGATCTAACCAACGAACCAAGAATGCTCTACGTAGGTGTAGGAGGCGGTATGGAATTGCTTCAGTTTGCCTATTTCAACCGTAACAAAGGCGGTGTTGTAGGGGTGGACGTTGTAGACGAAATGCTAGAGGCTTCTCGTAAAAATTTTATGGAAGCAGAGAAAATGAACCCTTGGTTCAAAAGTGACTTTGTAGCACTTAAAAAAGGAGATGCACTGAACTTACCTGTAGAGGACAATTCTATTGATGTGGCTGCTCAAAACTGCCTTTTCAACATCTTCAAAGCTGAAGACTTAAAACGTGCCGTTCAAGAAATGTATCGTGTATTAAAACCACACGGACGCTTAGTGATGAGTGATCCCACTTGCGAACAAGAAATGAACGATGAACTTCGCAATGACCCGACACTTCGCGCACTTTGCCTAAGTGGTAGTCTTCCTATTGCCGACTATATCAAAGCGCTAACCGATGAGGGCTTTGGAACGATTGAAATCAGAGCAAGAAAACCTTACCGTATTTTAAATACGGAAGATTACCCAACAGATGAGTTGATCTATATCGAATCGATTGAGATTGCAGCCATTAAAGATCCAATGCCAGCAGATGGCCCTTGTATCTTCACAGGAAAAGCAGCCATCTATTACGGTTCAGGAGATTACTTTGATGACAAGTCAGGACACGTACTTATAAAGAATCAACCGCTTGCGATTTGTGACAAAACTGCAGGACATCTTGCTGCCTTAGAACGTAGCGATATTTTCATTAGTGAGTCTACCTTCCACTATGATGGCGGTGGATGTTGTTAAGCTTTCGCGAAAGCGTAAAGAGAGTATAAACAAAAAGGCACAGATAGATTTCTGTGCCTTTTTGTTTCGTACATTGATGCCGCTAGCCATCTGTAGATCTAATGTTTTTCAAACAAAATAATTGTCCGTACCTGTAAAGTATGATGTAAACATTGGACTAAGTTTAAGTACTTGGTATGAGCATCATAAAACCAATCACGACAAAAACTGTTAGATTACCGAAACAAACACGCACATGAAAAACAGTCTATATCTTCTAGTACTTATAGCTCTTTTGACCTCCTGCGGCGGATCAAAAAATATTGCAACAACTACCCCAGTCCCCGTAACGGTTATTGAAGAAAAAGTGATCATTGCAGCAGCTCCCAAAACGACGCCGAAGGTAGAAACGGAAATTATAGAAACTCCTGAATTACCCGCTGTGACTAATGAAATTCCTGCTCAGGAAGTCATAGAAGATACTGTTGACGAAGAAGTATATATCGTGACAGATATCCCTGTCGAATTTGTAAATCATTCTAACTTTGATGCGCTACTTAAAAAACATATTTCTGCTTCAGGAAATGTTGATTACGATGGTATTAAAAAAGAATGGAAGGTTTTAAGAGATTACATTAAATATCTTGGTGAGAACATGCCAGATCCACACCGTTGGGGTCAACTAAATAAACTCGCCTACTGGATGAATGCCTATAACGCCATGACGGTGGATCTTATTTTGAGAAATTACCCACTTGCAAGTATTAAAGACATTAAAGATCCTTGGGATCAACGGCTTTGGAAATTAGGCGACAAATGGTATAACCTCAACGAAATCGAGCACCAAATTTTACGTAAAATGGGAGATCCTAGAATTCATTTTGGAATCAACTGCGCTTCTTTTTCTTGCCCACCATTACTTAATGAAGCCTTTACCGCTCAGGATGTCGACGCACAACTAGACAGGCTCTCTCGCACCTTTGTAAACGATACGCAACGCAACACGATTACCACAAATAGCATTGAAGTTTCTAAAATATTTAATTGGTTTTCCAAAGATTTCAAAACAAATGGTTCACTTATCGATTTCCTGAACAAATATTCAGATACGGCGATCTCGCCAAAAGCAAAGAAACGATACAAGGACTATGACTGGACACTTAACAACTAAAAACATGTCCAAAATTTCGGTGATCATCCCAACCTTAAACGAAGCTGAAAACATTGGTCGTTTGTTAGATCATTTAAAAGAATGCAGTGTCATCAAACCAGAAATTATTGTTGTGGATGGCGGAAGTAGTGATGAGACAATCGCTTTCGCGAAAGCGCACAATATCACCGTAATTTCAGCTAGTAAGGGCAGAGCTGTACAAATGAATGCCGGTGCTCGTATAGCACAACATGAAATCCTCTACTTTCTACATGCCGATTCTTTTCCTCCGGAAAATTATGACACCCTCATCCAAAAGGAAGTGAAACAATGGAATGAAGCTGGATGCTTTAGAATGCAATTTGACAGTTCGCACTGGTGGCTTCGCTTAGCAGGATGGCTTACAAAATTCGAATGGAGAGCCTGCCGCGGTGGAGATCAGAGTCAGTTTATTACCAAAAAATTATTCAATGAACTAGGAGGTTTTGATGAATCTTATATGATTTACGAAGACAATGACCTCATCAACAAACTCTACGAGCGCGGAGAGTTCGTAGTTATTCAGGAACGGATAATCACCTCAGCGAGGCGTTATCAAAGTAGTGGCACTTGGAAATTACAATATCATTTTTGGGTGATCTATGTCAAAAAATGGTTTGGAGCTTCGCCAAAAGAATTATTCCAGTATTATCAAAAACACATTGTTTCCTAGAAATACTGACCAATACCAAAGACCAATCCGCTGGTGGCTCCGGGCGTAATCCCGTAACCATAATCTACTCGAAACGTAGCATTGAATATCTGTTTATGAATAAAGCGTACACCAATCCCTGGATAGATTCTTAGGTTCTGATCATCACTAAAATCACCGAAATCTCCTCCTGGATTACGCCAAGTACCTCCATCAATAAAGGCATTCGCTTGCAGAATAAACCAATCTTTCTCATATACTGTATGTCGGTATTCCGTATTTAAAACAATAGCGCCCGTGCCTCTGTCGATCGTATTTCCAACCCCCCTAATATTCAAATTATTATCTACCGAAAAAGGAGCAAATGGAGAATCCCTATTGGACGCCAAACCCAATCGCAAACGACTGGCCCAATTTCCAAAATCTCCTACTCTCGCAAAATACTGAAAATCATTCCATCCTATTAAAAAGTCAGGCAAGGTCGCATCTGAAGAAATCACATACTGAAAATTGAACGTACTCTTAAATCCAGACGTAAATTGATAGGAATAGTCCAATCCATTGTACTCATAAATCGCTTTATACAACTCTTTGTCAATATTAAAGTCTTGCGGAATAGATGGATTAGTAGCGCCCGTCAAAAACGAGTAATCTTCATTAAAAAAAGTAACTCCTAACTCTACCCGATGCTTAAAATTGAAGGCATATAACCCCAACACCTCAAAAGAGGTATTGTTATATTTATAATTGGCAACACCTTCATCCAAAAAAACAGGCTCTTGGGTTGTCAAGTCTTGAAAATTGAGGGCAATCCCTACTTTATTATTAAATAGAAATGGGGCACGTACGTTCACACCATAGGAATCGTAAATATCCTTTTGATAAAAGCCTCCAAAGGCCACGCTACGACCTAAAGTATTGTATTCATACAATCCTACGCGATACGCAAATTCATCATTATTGGTCGTATACACATTGAGCTGAGGAATGAGCGTGAAATTTTCCTGAATAGTATAAAAAACATTGAAGACATTGGGCTCAGACTCAAACACCTGATAATACGCATGACTCACAGAAGGCAGTCGCTTCAATCGAATGATGTCTTGCTCAATAATCGCCGAGTCTAAAACAGCGCCCGGTTTAAGTTCGCTAATTAAGCGAACAAAAGAAGTCTTTAATCGCTTATTTCCTTGCACTTTCAAATCTAAGACCCGCGCTTCCTGCCCATAGCTTTGATTCGCAAAAAATACTAAGACAAGAATTAAATATCGTAAAGGCATTGTAGGATTTATATTAAGAAAACTAAAATAGGATTATTATTCTGGATTAGGAGTCATTGAATATCAGTCTGATATTTTCCTAATCTAAAAAGCGATCAACCCATCATAGGACGAGAAAAAAAGTACGGAATTACAATACAAACAACTAATTTGCTACAAAAGGAATTTGTACGAGATCGTTCACCCAGTTATCCTCACTCACACCCATTAAGGTAAAACCATATTCATTTCCCAAACTAAGATCAGGAGGGGTCTCTGTCGTGATATTAAGCACCACATTATCCACCTCATAATATTGAAAATCAGTTTCGGTGGTGTAGGTGCCGGACAGAAGATCATTCATTCCATTAGACACTACCTGAAAATAAATAGCGTTCTGAGCACTTGCAAGCGTACTCCAACTAAATACCGGAGACCCTAATATCGATTGATCAATAGTAACGGCACTTGAAAACACTGTGTTTTGGGATATATGCTTCAAGCGAATGGGACCTGAAAGGTGTAGCTTTCCGCTTTCGCGAAAGCTTATAATTACCCACCGCTCAACCTCCGTTTCACGGGTAAAGGTTTTGAGGTATCCGTTAAAGAAATCTTCCGCAGGAAGCGTCACCTCCGTATAAGCATTATAGTCATTTTCATCTACCGAGGCATCTTCGGTTTCAAAGTATTTCAGGGCAGTAGCATTTGCTCTAGGATAGACGTAGACAACAATTTCATTTGAATTTGATGATCCCGATGCACAGGCAATTACAGTATCAATTTCAAAGGCGCTTTGCGCCACTAAGATTGCTAGGGTCTGTTGTTCGGTTACAATATCTCCTGGCTCATCGGAAGAAGCACAAGCGACAAAGAAGAATAACATACAACAAAAATAAAGTCTAGTGTACCGCATAATATTCTTTGATGACCGCTTCTGCGGGTTTATTTTGAGGCGTAAATCGATTGTTCTCTAGACCACCCGCACGATCATGATGAATGAACCACTTCCATACAAAACCGCCTGCAAACCAATCTTCAGACCATAACTCTTCAAAGGTCGCCCGTGTTACATTTGCTTGCGCTTCTAGGTTAACACTTGTCATAGATCGATCAGACGTCCAAGGCTCTTTTCCTGCATAGTCCACACTGCGGTATCCCCACTCGGTAAAAAGAATTTTTTTGGATTGTGCTTTCGCGAAAGTGGACAATTCCAGCTTCCACTGCTGCCATCCAGCTCGTGCACTTTCAACAGTAGGTGTCACTTTATCACAAAGGGGGAAATACCCATCAATACCTACCAAATCCATCTCATCCCAAAAAGGTACTTTTTTGTATTCATCCCAATTGGCTGCATAGGTTAGCTTCCCTTTGTAAATTGTCTTTATATCTTTAATTAAATCCTTCCAGTAGCTCGGTCTGTTTACAACAAACTGCTCCATCTCAGTACCAATAGAAAAAAGCGCCACACTAGTCTCTTGAGCCAGTTCGGCATATTCTAGGATAAAACTTCGATACGAATCTTCCAGCACTTTCCAACCTGCTTCATCTTCCATCTTGAGATAGCCAGTGAATTCGCCGTGCGAAATCCAAATTTGAGGTTTTAACATGACCGACACATTATTTGTGTGAAGCAGCTCTATATAATCCTTGGCCCCATCCCTGCGCTCGCCATACCATTGCCTATCTGTATTATACATGATCTTTGGGTTTTCAGTGCTGCGAATGAACCCAAACGGCATTACAGCTGCATGGTTTGCGCCCAAATCTTTAACAGGCTCTACATGAACTTGTGTCGCTTTTTCTCGAGAAGCTACAAAACTAATCCCGTTGATCTTCGACGATTGCGCCGTACAACTTTGGAATAAAAATAATAGAACACATAATCGAATCACACTGATTCCCGTATATCTTTTCATTTCTTGAAATTACTCTATTTTTTTCATAGCAAAACGTTAAAAAAACAATGCCCGCACTACTTATCTAGTCGACATTAAAGCAAGGCGGGACATTTACAAATAGGGTCTTAGGATTATAACATCCTAAGTCACTATCCTATTTCTAAAATACTGCGCGTAGACCTATATTGAAGGTTTCACCTAAACCTGTATCATTCCCTCGAATGAAGTTAGTGTATAAGGCCTCTATGTTTAATGAATCTGTGAGCTGATATTTAGCACCACCCCCTACGGCAGTAAAATCTTGCGAAAACTCATTTCCTAAATCGATACGCTGTGAATGCTGCGCCAAAGCGAGAACCGTAAATTTTGATGATGGAAAATAACTTAAAAATACGCCGGGCGTAAGGCTCAAACTATTGTTTGCAAAACTTTTGTCTTCATCTCCAAAATGTAACTCGGTATTAAGCTCTCCGAAAACTTGCCAATCTCCACCACCAAAAGTATGATCCAAGAAAAAGCGGTTTTGCCATGTGAATCCATTCTGATCCAAGAACACTCCTTCTTCGCTTTCGTTATCTACTAAAGGAATAAAAAGAGAACTCTGAATAGAGAAATTCTTTACAGTGCCAAAAGGCACAAACTTAATAGATGGCGCAATAGAGGTCAAACCACTTCTTGCGGTTCCTCTTTCCCCATCAAAACTAAAAACGTCCAATGCATTACGATCTGCAATAACATTAGATCTTGCCTCTAAAATAAGACCTACGTTTACTCTTTTATTTTCCGTCACACCTGTGTATACTTCTAAGGTAGAGGTAAAGAATGTTTGTCTTGGTTCAATTCCTTCAGAAAAAGTACTTTCCGTTTGCGTGTACAAGTTATTAAACCATTTAATATCAAATTGTCCTTTACCAATGAGTTTTGAAGGAGTCAGTGTCTGGATTACTGATCCTGTCTCTTCCTGTGCTTCTTCTTCCTGGGCTATTGCGCTTATTGTGAACAACGCCATAAGTCCTAAAATAATAGTTTTCTTCATTTTTTGAGTTTTAATTTTCGCTTTCGCGACTGTTGTAGTTTTGAAAATTGTCCTTCCTGAACCTGACGCTAATTGGTTCAGGCAGGAATACTTAAAATTTAGATCTGTGTTTATTTAGAAGCGTTGAGCGTCCAGTCATATGGGTAATAGGATACTTTTGCTTTGACAGGAATCGCCTCTTTTCGGAAGGTGTTAATGTATTCAACTTCACTCCCATTTTGTATGAAATCTTCTTTATACCACTCAAATATTTGCGAGAGTTGGACTTTATTTCCTTTCACTCTAATAAAGTTAGGATTGTTTAAAGCGATGACTGTTTGGCGTTGTAATTGCGCTTCGAGTTTGGCTGGCGCGTATGCTTCTCCAATAATAGGAGGACATCCAAGACCCGCACATACCAGGGTAAAGTGAAAGCGAGGTTCGGAAGGAAATTTAGCCCGTAAGAGTTTATTTTCAATATCATTAAGCGTTGTATGTATACCTCCCACCTCATATTTCATATTATCAAAAAAGCCACCAATTTTTAGCGGTGATTTCACAGGGTATTTGGAGATAACACCCTTGATAACAGCTAAGTTATACGTATTGATCCAAAAAGCCTTGTAGGAATCGGCATTAGCCGTTGTTACTCTGATGGCAGCTGCCTGCACAAGCAATGCATCTAAGGATGAAGGATCATTTTTAATCGTTTTATAATCGACACGTCCATTGGTTACATGCGCAGCAAAGAAAATATCAGCATCTGCAAAATAAGCGTCGGTGTCTTGCGCCGAAAGTTTTGCTACACATAGAAATACAAAAATTATTTTAATCGTTTTCATGGTTTATTTTTGGATGTACTGTAGGTCGACAAGCTTATATTAGACTTACATTTTATTTGATAAAATATTTCTTTAAACACAAAGGAGACCCAAATACCAAAACATGGAAATCCTTACATCTTCATGCTGTATTTAAAATGATTCTAAATATATCCCCTGTAATTAAGTTTACTATCTTTAAAACGACACAAGAGCCATGCAAAGCGTTACGTATCTTTTATACGCTTTCGCAAAAGCGCAACCAAAACTAACTTCATGGAAGAACATATTGTCATTATTGGAAACGGGGTATCAGGTGTGACGGCCGCCCGACACATTCGAAAGAATTCTGATAAACGCATCACCATTATTTCTGCTGAAACTGATTATTTTTTCTCACGCACTGCCTTAATGTATGTGTATATGGGACATATGAAGTTTGAGCATACACAACCGTATGAAGCGTATTTCTGGAAGAAAAATCGTATCGAACTCAAACGAGCATTTGTACAGAAAGTGGATCACGCACAAAAGACACTTCGCTTTGCTGATGGGGAATCGATGGCATATGACAAACTCATTCTAGCAGTGGGTTCAAAGCCTAATAAATTTGGTTGGCCTGGGCAAGACTTAGGAGGCGTCCAAGGCCTATACAGCGCACAAGATCTTCAGAAACTGGAAGATAACGCTCCTAATAAAGAAGTATGTAAACGCGCAGTCATAGTAGGTGGCGGACTTATAGGAATTGAGATGGCAGAAATGCTTGCAACTCGTAAAATCCCCGTAACCTTCCTCGTAAGAGAAGACAGTTTCTGGAGTGGTGTATTGCCATCGGGAGAAAGCGAAATGCTCAATCGGCATATTAAAAGTCACCATATTGATTTACGTTTAGGAACCAATCTTAAACAAATTCTCGCTGACGAGAATGGCAATGCGCGCGCTGTAATTATTGAAGAAACGGGAGAAGAACTTGCCTGCGATGTGGTAGGGCTTACTGCAGGGGTATCACCCAATATTGATTTCTTAAAAGAGAGTGGTATCGAACTAGGTCGTGGTATTAAGGTAAATCCTATGCTCGAAACTAATATTCCTGACATCTATGCCATAGGAGACTGTGCAGAACAGCATGAAGGCATCAATGGCCGTCGTCCGATAGAAGCGGTTTGGTACACAGGGCGTATGATGGGAGAAGCGTTGGCTCAAACTATTTGTGGGAGACCCACAGCCTACAACCCTGGACACTGGTTTAATAGTGCTAAGTTTTTTGATATTGAGTATCAGACCTACGGTTGGGTATATGCAAAACCTAGAGAAAATGAAACACATTTCCACTGGAAACATGCAGATGACTCTAAGTGTATTACGGTGAATTCTGATAGCACTACCGGAAAATTTATAGGTATTAACACCTTTGGAATACGAATGAGACACGAGATTTTTGATCGCTGGCTCACAGAAGAACGCGATACGGATTATGTGATGGAACATCTGAAGGATGCCAATTTCGATCCGGAATTTTACAAACTTCACGAAGCATCCATTGTATCTCAGTACAATTCAGAAAATAATAAGAACATCAAGGTAAAAGCTAAAAGCTGGGCCCGCATATTTAGTAAAGCGTAATCTAAAAACCTATTTCACCTCATAAAAGGCTTTGTGCGTTTTCGCAAAAGCTTACCTACCGAAAACATCAACTATGAAAGCATTAACATATACAGGTTTAATAATATTCCTTTGCGGACTTGCCATATTTACGGGATCCATCTTTTTAGGAAGTTTTGAACTTAAACAAGTCGACCTAACCTCTTTTCTTGAAGACAAAGGAATAGAAAATGAATTGCTTCAAAAAGAATTACAAGATGCTGTAATTACAGGAGAGCAAATGGACATTTTCACCTTTTCTAGTAGCGTAAGAGGTGCGCTAGAAAAAAACAACAACCATTTTGATAAACTCATAGCAAAGTACGATGCTGCTAAAGACTGGACAAAGAAAGGCGAGCAATATCAGTTTAGAATTAATGAAAAAGATTTCCGGACGATGAGTTTCTCTCTTGCAAAAAAAGCTGGACAGGGATTTGTCGTAGAAAACAAGGGATTGATGTGGTTTCTCACATTTGGTTTAGGTATTCTAGGATCTCTTTTGTTTATTTTTCCTCAATTAAAATTACTAGGCCCAAAGGGGATAAAGAATGATGGCATTTATCATAATTCTGCAACCAACCGTGGTTGGATAGCATGGTTAGTTCTTGTTTATCTCGTGATCTTTTATCTCACGTTATACTTTATGGCAGATTATATCGTGAACTGGACTTTTATACTCGACCCTATCAGCAAAGCACTTAGTGGTGGAGAAGCAAGTCAATGGTTTGTTTATGGCTTCCTTTATTGTGTTCTTATGATAGTCATGGCAGTACGTATGTATATCAAATATCGACACAATAAATATCAGATTGTTAGAACCACATCCGTTCTTTTCTTTCAGATTGTAATTGCATTCTTGATCCCTGAAATTATGACAAGCCTTAATATGCCTGCATATGATTTTAAAAATGCATTTCCCTTAGATTATGATTTCTTTTTTGAATGGAATTTAGAGACCTTAATAAATAGTGGCGGGATAGGATTATTTATACTAGTGTGGGGTATCGTTCTTACGCTGGTTATCGTACCTGTAATGGTTTATTTCTTTGGAAAAAGATGGTATTGCAGCTGGGTATGTGGTTGTGGTGGTCTTGCAGAAACACTCGGAGATCCATACAGACAACATTCTAGCAAGAAAATGATTTCATGGAAATTAGAAAGATGGTTAATTCACTCCGTTTTAGTTTTCTCTTTAGTAATGACTCTTGTCGTGCTTTATTGCTATTTTACAGGAGCATCCTCTTTTATTGGGATCCCCGCGGAATGGATTAAAAATGTGTATAGTGTTCTCATTGGTTCTTGGTTTGCAGGTGTAATAGGTACTGGTTTCTATCCTATTTTTGGAAACAGAGTGTGGTGTCGTTTTGGATGTCCTTTGGCAGCCTACTTAGGTTTTGTACAACGTTTCAAATCTAGATTTCGAATTACCACCAATGGAGGGCAATGTATCTCTTGTGGAAACTGTTCTACCTATTGTGAACAAGGAATCGACGTGAGAGCTTATGCTCAAAAAGGTGAAAATATTGTTCGCTCAAGTTGTGTAGGATGTGGTGTATGTTCAGCGGTTTGTCCGCGTGGCGTTTTGAAACTAGAGAATGGACCGGAGAAAGGACGTATTAACCCTACAGATGTACTTTTAGGACAAGATGTAGACTTGATGGATTATGTAAACAGCAAATACGACGCCTAGCCTTATTTGCGCTTTCGCGAAAATAGGGTTACGCTTTTAATTACAATCTAAAGCAAGACGATCATCAATGTCTAGTGTCCATTCCAAGTCTTGATTACTTAGCTGATCTTCGTTGACTTCAATACAGGTTAACGGATTTTCAGTGATATCCAAACGAAATAAAACTTCATTTGTAACTAGCGAGATTTCAGAAATAACATTACCACTTAGCTCAAGCAATTGTAGTAATGTGTTTGCGCTAACATCCAACTGCGTAAAAGCATTTGAACGTAGGCTTAATTTCTCCAGAAGCGGAAGGCCACTCATATTAATGTCGTTCAGATTATTACCGTCTGCATAGATGAATTGTAGTTTGGGATTTTTGGAAACATCAAGTGTTGAAACACTATTATTCTGCAACCATAAATTGTATAGATTTGGACAATCCTGAATACCTGTAAGATCCGATATCCCGAGATCGTCTACTACGATTTGATCCACCAAAAGCAAGTTTTGGGTATCTACAAAACCATCTATCTCGTCATCAGCGTTGAGTCCAATAAGATAGGCCTCAAATATAGGATCTGGAATAGCCGTACGCACAACTTCATTATCTTGATCCATGACTTCTTCCATGTCCTCCATTTCGGAAGTATCATCACTTGAATCACACGCACTAAAACTAAATAAAACAACAACAAACAACAAAAAATAAACACGCATGATACTGATAGTTAAAAAGGTACACGTCAAAGATACAAAATGTTTATGCTTTATTCGAATTCGTTAAACAAAATATTATGTATCCTTTTTCATTGCTTGCAGTGTCATGTAAAAATCTTCCTGAGCAGGTCTATTTTCTGGAACCGTACGTAATGGTTCTACCGCCCTTAAAGATGCATGGCAGTCGGCAGGAAGTTGTTGATAGAGTTTGGTGCCGGCAGTTTTCCATGCGATCATCTCATCTGACACTTCTTTTATAATTTTGCCAGGATTCCCAACGACAAGGCTCCGGTTGGGAATAATACTTTCGGCTTTCACAAAAGCCATCGCGCCTATGATACATTCGTCTCCTATTTGTGCATCATCCATGATAACACTATTCATCCCTATGAGACAATTTCTACCGAGATTGGCACCATGAATGACGGCACCATGCCCCACATGAGCCCCTTCTTTGAGTACAATCGATTTTCCTGGAAACATATGAACCGTACAGTTCTCCTGTACATTGACACCATCCTCTAGAATGATCTCACCCCAATCTCCTCGTATGGCTGCTCCTGGCCCTATATAACAGTTTTTACCTATAATAACATTACCTGTCACTGCAGCTAGCGGATGTACAAAGCTAGATTCGTGTACAACGGGAATATGTCCTTTGAAACTATAAATCATATGAGTTCTGGAATTATTGATCTTTCCATCTAAAATCGGTCACTACTTAAAACGTTTCAGTGTCTCTTTTGTAAACGCACTCAGTACCAATCGTCCCGAAATCGCTGCGCGCTCGGCGAGCAGTTCGTCCCAATTTTCAGTACCCGCCCACATGATCTTTTTCATCTCACGCATGGCTTCGGGATTGTAGTTGCATAAATTTTCAGCAAAAGCTTGCACTCCTTCATCTAAGGCTTCGGTACTTTCAAATACCTGAGCATACAGTCCTTTCTGTCTTGCCCATTCGGCGTCATAAAAGGTATTTGCATCAATAGCAATCTGCGACATTCCTGTTAGCCCTAATTTGCGCTCTACTGCAGGCCCAACTACAAAAGGACCAATCCCTATGTTGAGTTCGCTCAACTTAATACTTCCAAACTTGCTTGCCATACAGTAGTCGGTTGCACTGGCAACACCTACACCTCCACCCACAGTTTTTCCTTGCACACGTCCTATGATAAACTTGGGGCACTTGCGCATCGCATTAATCACGTTTGCAAAGCCTGAGAAAAACACACGCCCCGTTTCTGCATCATTGATACTAATGAGTTCCTTAAAACTGGCTCCAGCACAAAAGGTCCGATCGCCGCCAGATTTTAGAATAATTACTTTTACGGCATCATTTTCTCCGGCTTCGGTAATGGTTCCAGCCAGTTTTGCTAGAATATCCCCTGGCAAACTATTGTGTGCAGGATGAAAAAATTCTATGGTTGAAATTCCGTTTTCTATATGTTGTTTTACGTGTGGATCAGACATCGATTACAGTAGATTAAATTGTTCAAAATGATGATTTAGGTGCTTTCGCTCCATCAAGTACCATTCATATTTATTGAGTGCTCCAAAAACAGCATTTTTCGTAGTTGCTTTTGGGCTTTTCTTATAAAAATCAAGATACTCTTGACGGGCTTTGAGTAATGCCGCTTTCGCAAAAGCGAGATTTTCATGTTTCAAAGCAGGTTGAATGCCAGCTTCGTATAGCGGAAAATTATAGTCTTTGGGCATTTTATTGTAATCCCACAGCGTTGCGGCTACTTTTTCCAATATTGTATCAGGTGTCGCCACTTCAAAATCCTGCACCTCTCCTGCGGCAATGCGATAGCTATATTCCAAATGCTCAACCATTTGTTGCGGCGTCATAGCGCCCCAAGCTGGTTTTGAGTCTACGGTCAGTTTAGATAGACAATCTTCAATAGAAGTATCAGTCATCTCCACAAAAGTTGTTTGTTTTTTCTCTACCATCGTGAGGATGGTTGCGACGGCTACAAGTGCCGTGGCTTCTTCATCTGTCTTTCCATTTTCATAGTCGACCGGTTCTGCATCAAAAACTTCTACATACCATTTTACAATGCCACTTGGATGCTCGCGTCCGCTTACATCACGTTCGCGTTTCTCCTTACAGGTCAAACGTACAGAGATCGTATCATTATGATAGAGTGGACGTAGGAAACGAATATCTTCCAGTCCATAGTTTGCACTCACTGGCCCTTTATTAGGGTACACAAACAATCCCGCTGCCGCCGAAATAATGAAATATCCGTGGGCAGTACGTTTTTTGAAAATGCTCCCGTCTAGGCTTGTAATATCCGTATGAGCATAGAAATGATCCCACGTCAGATTGGCAAAATTTTGAATATCGCTATCGGTAAGCGTACGTTTATGTGTTTTCAAACTCATTCCTGGTTTGATATCCTCATAGTGATATGAAAATGGGTGTTTTTCTGCTTCCGTATACGCACCGTTAGGCTGATAAATTCCTGTAATTTCTGAAAGTGTTGTCGGACTTCCTTGCACGGCACAACGCTGCATAAAATGTTTGATTCCGCGTACACCGCCCATTTCTTCTCCTCCTCCAGCACGTCCGGGTCCGCCATGTACCAATAAAGGTAATGGTGAGCCGTGACCTGTACTTTCTGGTGCACTTTCTCTGTTTAAGGTTAAGATACGTCCATGATGAGACGCAGCTTCTATGGTGTATGCTTTCGCGAAAGCATCATCTGCCGTAACCACCGAGCTCACTAAAGAACCTTTCCCCATTTGTGCCAACGTAATCGCATCCTCTAAATTTTTATAGGGCATCAAGGTCGCTACAGGACCAAAGGCCTCTACATCATGCACCTGTATATTCTTGAACGGTTCGTCTTCTCGAAGTAAGATCGGGCTCATAAATGCACCCACGGTATCATTGCCACCCATGGCTTCCACAGTATCCAAGGAACCGTATACAATTTGTGCAGTGGTCGTTAGTTTTTCAATTTGGCTTTTAATCGCGTCACGATGATCGGTATTGATAAGCGCTCCCATTCTCACTTCTTTGAGTTTGGGGTCTCCTATCACCGTTCTTGCCAATTGTTTTGCGAGCGCAATTTGCACATCTTCCATCAAATTTTCAGGAACAATAGCCCGGCGAATGGCGGTACATTTCTGACCACATTTGACTGTCATTTCTTTACGAACTTCCTTTACAAACAGATCAAACTCCGGAGTACCCGGCACGGCATCCGGCCCGAGAACAGAAGCATTCAAACTATCTGCCTCCATTGTAAACGGAACGCTTTCTTGTATTAATCTAGGATGTACACGTAGCTTGAGCCCTGTGTGTGCACTTCCTGTGAATGTCACAACATCTTGACTTTCTGTAGTATCTAGAATATTGGTCGTCAGTCCAGACAAAAGTTGTAAAGCACCTTCTGGAAGAATCCCACTTTTGATAATTTCTTTGACCACAACCTCCGTTAAAAATGCGGTCTGTGGTGCGGGAAGCACCACGGCTGGCATACCTGCCATCCAATTTACAGCACACTTCTCGAGCATCCCCCAAACTGGAAAATTAAAGGCATTGATATGAACAGCAACTCCTTTTTTTGGTACTAGGATATGGTGTGCCATAAACCGACCGCCACGCGATAGATCTATGGGATCTCCTTCTACAGCGTAGGATTGATCTGGAAATAACTTCCGCAGACTTGCATTGGCAAACAGATTACCAAAACCTCCTTCAATATCGATCCAACTATCAACACGGGTAGCTCCTGTTCTATAGCTGACATCATAAAAATGTTCTTTCCGTTTATTGAGATAGAGCGCGAGTTTTTTAATCATATTCCCTCGCTGCTGGAAAGTCATTTTGCGTAATATATGACCGTGCTCACGACCGTATTGCAACGCTCCAGCAACATCTAACCCTTCTGTACTTGTAAGACCAATCACTTCACCAGTAATCGCATCGTACATAGATCGGGTGTTGGTGTTGTCACCGCTCACCCACTTGCCATTGATATAAGATTCTAGAATCATAAATTATATTCCTTTTAGAAATCGAATTCAAATTCGATTTCTTTTGGTTGTTTTTGCTTTCGCCGACCGAAGCTCTTGCGAAGGTCGGAAAGCGAACTGCTACATATTCACATTTTCAATAATAGCTGCATATCCTTGCCCGACACCAATACACATGGTAATTAAAGCATAGCGCTTTCCTTTCTCTTTTAACTCCAGTGCCGCTGAATATGCAATACGCGCTCCAGTAACACCCAATGGATGTCCAATAGCGATACTTCCTCCGTTAGGATTGATACGTGCATCATCATCTGCGAGACCCCATTCACGAATACATGCGAGCGCCTGCGAAGCAAAAGCTTCGTTAAGCTCAATCACATCCATGTCTGCCATTGTTAATCCAGCCTTTTTCAACGCTGTATTTGAAGCTTGCACAGGACCAATTCCCATAATACGAGGCTCTACACCTACCACCGCGGAACTCACAATGCGAGCCAATGGTTTGAGATTGTATTTTTTTACTGCAGCTTCAGAAGCAATGATTGTTGCCGCAGCACCATCATTCAATCCTGAACTGTTTCCGGCTGTAACACTTCCGCCTTCTTTTTTGAAGGCAGGGCGTAGCTTTGCCAATATTTCTTTGGAGCTATTTGGTTTTATGAATTCATCATTTGCAAAAACAAGAGGCTCCTTTTTTCGTTGTGCAATTTCTACGGGAATAATTTCTCTTGCTAGTCGGCCGCTCGCTTGCGCCTTGGCGGCTTTCATCTGACTGTTATAGGCAAATGTATCTTGATCTTCTCGCGAGATATTATATTTCTCCACTAGGTTTTCAGCGGTATTCCCCATACCATCAACGCCATATAATTCGCGCATTTTTGGATTGATAAATCGCCATCCGAAGGTAGAATCGTACATCTGTGAATCCCCCCCAAACGCTGAACTTGGCTTCGCCATCACATAGGGTCCGCGGGTCATATTTTCAACACCTCCTGAAATAAAGAGATCTCCATCACCAGCCTTAATCGCACGATTCGCATGAATAATGGCAGAAAGTCCGCTACTACATAAACGATTGACAGTTTCTCCAGGAACAGAAAATGGCAGACCTGCAAGTAGCAAACTCATACGCGCTACATTGCGATTGTCCTCACCCGCTTGATTTGCACAGCCCATGATGACATCATCATAAGCTTCTTTAGGAATATTTGGATTTCGTTTTACGACTTCGCGTATAACATGCGCTCCTAGATCATCTGTACGTACAGCACTTAGGGTTCCTTTATAACTTCCTATTGGAGTTCTTACTCCGTCTATGATATATGCTTCCATAATGATTTATTTGATTGATAATTACTGATTTCAAAAGCAATTCTCACCGCTCAAACCCATACTCTTCAATCGTTATTCTTCCCAATCTTTACTGGTTCTGTATACAACGCCTTTAAACAAAGCTACGAGTTCTTCGCCTCGTTTTACTTCAACAATATTGAACCCTACCTTCGTCTTCTGAATGTTTACAGTAGCTTCAGCCGTGATATAATCACCTTCTTCCAAAGCCTCTATATGATTGATACTCGTCTCAATAGAAACGGCATATTTTCCATGGGTATTTGCTGTAAATCCAAAAGCAGTGTCGGCTAGTGAATAACTAATTCCACCATGAGCTTTGTCCATGCTATTGAGCATTTCCTTACGAATGGTCATTCCTACTTTGACGTAGCCTAATCGCGCTTCAATAATCTCTATGCCCAACCATTGACTATAGGCGTCTTGAGAAAGCATTTTATAGGGTATTTTAGTTCCTTCCATAGCATTATTTTGTGACGCTGAGCCTATCAAAGCGTATTGCTAATTGTATCAGATAGACTCCCATCGACAGGCTCAGGGTGCCCTTTCTATTTAGTTAAAAAACTGCTTTCCTTCCGTATTCATCCTTCTTAACAAAGGAGAACATCTATATCTATCCTCACGATATTCATCATAGAGCACATCCATTGTATTCACGCACCAATCGATTCCTTTTTCATCTGCCCAGGCCAGTAGTCCTTTGGGATAATTAACACCTTTGGTCATTGCAGTATCTATATCTTCTGGGGAAGCGATATTTAAAAATAATGCATCTGCGGCTTCATTGATAAGCATGACTAATATGCGATTAAAAATTTGTTCTTGTATCGACGCATCAACGATGTTCAGGTTGTCCACTGAAGGCTCCACTTTCTTTCCGTTTTCATCATATTCGTAATAGCCTATTCCGGATTTTCGACCTAAGTAACCTGCTTCTGAAAAACGCTTTTGTGTAAATGAGGGTTTGTATCTTGGGTCGAAATAGAACGCTTCAAATACCGTTTCTGTAACCGTATAATTCACATCATTTCCTATAAAATCCATCAATTCAAATGGTCCCATTCGGAAACCACCGATACTCTTCATCGCATTGTCTATCGCTGCAAAATCAGCAACTCCTTCTTCATAAATTCGCAATGCTTCTCCATAAAATGGTCTTGCTACACGGTTTACAATAAAACCAGGGGTATCTTTAGCAACCGCGACTGTTTTTTTCCAATTCGCAATCGTATCTATTGACTTTTCAAGCACTTCATAGGACGTTTGAATGGCTGGAATCACCTCAACGAGTCTCATCAATGGCGCGGGATTGAAAAAATGAATCCCAACGCATCGCTTTGGCTTTTGTAAAGAAGCAGCAATGGAAGCAATGGATAGACTAGAGGTATTTGAAGCAATAATACAATCATCAGAGACGTAGGTTTCTAATTCTGCAAAGACTTTTCTCTTGACCTCGAGGTTTTCAACAATAGCTTCAATCGTCATGTCGGCATCAGCAAGATCTTTCAGGGAATTTATATACAAAATATTCCCTTGAATGCGCGATTTTTCATCGGTATTGATACGGCCTTTTTCAACCAAACGATCTAGTATTTTTTCTAAACTCTTTTTTGCTTTCTCTAGCGCCGACTCATTTAAGTCAAAGAGCTTGACCAAGCATCCAGCCGTAGCGGCTACTTGTGCGATTCCAGAACCCATAGTTCCTGCTCCTATAATTCCAACATTTTTTATCATAGTAGTTCATTGTCACGCTGAGCCTGTCGAAGCGTAGTATTGATTTTGATATAGAAACCCTTCGACAAGCTCCGGGTGACCGTTCGTTTATTTACCTTTAAAAATAGGCTTTCTTTTTCCAACAAATGCCGCTACACCTTCCTCGTAATCTTCACTTTGTGCAGCTTCAATTTGTAATTTTGATTCTAAAGTAAGCTGAGCTTCTAAGGTATTACTCATGGATGTATTGAGTAATTGTTTTGTCATCCCTAATGCTTTGGTTGGCATTTGAGCCAGCCTTCCTGCGATGGCCTGAACCTCGACCTCAAAATCTTCTAGGCTGGTTACTTTGTATATCATTCCAAGTCTTTCTGCTTCTGTTGCAGAGACTTTATCGCCAAGCATCATCAAGGCGCTCGCTTTAGCAAAGCCAATCAATCTTGGTAAAAAAAAGGTGCCAGCGCTATCAGGCACCAAACCGATTTTACTAAATGCCTGTATAAAACTTACTTTTTCGTGAGCGATCACAATATCACACGCTAATGCGATATTAGCACCCGCCCCTGCAGCAACACCGTTTACCGCTGCGATCACCGGCTTGTTGATCGCGCGAATTTTTGTTATGATTGGATTGTAATGCTCTTCGAGTATTTTCTTAAACCCAGGATTCAATGCTGGATCTGTAACTTCTTTAAGGTCTTGTCCTGCACAAAAGGCTTTACCATTTCCTGTAAGAACGACGGCTCTCACACTGTCGTTTGAAGCACAGGCATCGAGTTCATCCTGAAGAGATAATGCCATTTCTCGATTAAAGCTATTGAAAACTTCTGGGCGGTTTAATCTGAGAGTCGCAACACCGTTCTCTATGTTGGTAAGTATGGGTTGTGTCATTTTTAATGCCAGCGTAGGCGTGTATTTTTTAATTAAACAGTATATCTTAACAAAACAAGATTCCCGCCTTCGGGAGAATTATTTAAGGCATTTAAAATAATCAAAAGGTTCTTGGCATACATCGCATTTAAACAATGCTTTACATGCAGTTGAACCAAACTGACTCACTAAATGTGTTTCCGTAGAGCCACAGTTTGTACATTTTACAATTTTCTTATTTCCTAGCAACGCTTCCTTATCCGCGTCTGGCGATAAAGGTGCGGCGATACCATAATCTTCGAGTGCTTTTCGGCCGCGAGGAGTGATCCAGTCCGTGGTCCATGCGGGACTGAGCACAAGGGTTATTGTCGCTTTTAATCCCGCTTTCGCGAAAGCTGTAACAATATCATCCCCGATGACATCCATCGCAGGACAGCCAGAATACGTCGGTGTAATCGTAACTTTTACAACACCATCCACTTCAATCGCCTCCCGTACGACGCCCATATCCATAATGCTCAGCACAGGAATTTCCGGATCCGAAACAGATGTCAAGATGTCGAGGAATTGTGGAGCTATGTGTTGCGTTTCTGTCATGACTATTGGAGCATTGTCGCCTATCGAATATTAATCTTGGTTACCACTGCATATTGGGATACGTACGCTGCATAAACTGCATATCTGAAAGAATGTAGCCCATATGTTCAGAATGAATCCCTTGCTTCCCTCCTTTATGGAAGTACTTACCCTCAGGCACTGTGATCGTTGCCTCTTCCAGTACCGCTGTTATCTTTTTGTAGTAGATCTCTTTCAGCTTGGAAAGATCTACACCTATGTTTTCTTTGAGCATCGCCTCATCTGCATCCGTATGATGGAAGAGTTCGTCTGTGTACATCCATAATTCCCCAACAACCTCTTGAATACGCTCGTGGCTTTCTGGAGTTCCATCACCCAAACGTCGCATCCAATCTGAAGAAAACCGCCAGTGGTAGCTCACTTCCTTTATGGACTTTTTAGCGATTGCCTTCAGTGTAGCATCGGCGCTTTTCTCTAATTCAGTTAAAAAAAGCAAATGATACGCATCAAAAAAGAACTGACGTGCTATCGTGTACCCAAAATCTGTATTCGGTTGTTCTACCAGCAATACATTTTTATACTGACGCTCTAAACGCAAAAAGGCAATACTGTCTTCTGATGCATTTTCATCATCACTAAGCTGCGCTGCGTATTGGTAATAGCTACGAACTTGCCCAAATAAATCCAAGGAAATATTGGTGCAGGCGATGTCTGTTTCCAAACTAGGGCCATGACCACATAGTTCACCAAGACGTTGACCTAAAATTAAGGAGTTGTCTGCGATGTTGAGAATGTAGTTATATAAATCTTTATTATTCATTCGATTATTTTTTGAAAAGGAAGTCAAAATAGACTGGAGAGGAACGATTGGCAATTTTCGAACTGTATGTTCGCCAATCAAAAATCAACATTCTGAAATCGTAAATCCTTACATGTGCTTCACCTCATCTGGCAAATCATAAAAAGTTGGATGACGATATACTTTATCATTTGCTGGATCAAACATTTCGCCATTATGCTCTGGATTACTGGCGGTGATATTATTACTTTCTACCACCCAAATACTCACTCCTTCACTTCGGCGCGTGTATACGTCTCGAGCATTTTCGAGGGCCATCTCTGCATCAGCAGCGTGCAGGCTTCCAAAATGTCTATGTTCTAATCCGTTCTTACTTCGCACGAAGACTTCCCAAAGGGGCCAGTTTTTCTTTTCCGACATTATCTTTTGATTTATGTTTTAGATTATTCATCAGTGACCGCTGCGCAAAAAAACGCAAGACTACATGCCTGATAATTAACTAGCTTTTGATATTTTTTTACGCGCTTCCTTTTTATCAGCATATGCCATGGCCGCATCACGCACCCATGTCCCCTCTTCCCAAGCTCCAACACGTGCTTTCATTCTTTCTTTATTACATGGACCATGTCCTTTGACTACCTGCCAAAATTCATCCCAATCAATCTCACCAAAATCATAGTGACCCTTCTCTTCATTCCATGTTAAATCGGAATCAGGAATTGTAAGCCCGAGCAAGTCTGCTTGAGGCACTGTTTGATCTATAAACTGCTGACGTAATTCATCATTCGTCTTACGTTTGAGCTTCCATTTCATCGATTGATCCGTATGCACCGATTCTGCATCTGTAGGACCTAACATCATTAATGATGGCCACCACCATCGATTTAAGGCGTCTTGTGCCATTGCCTTTTGCTCTGGAGATCCATTGGCTAGTTTGAGCATAATTTCAAACCCTTGACGTTGATGAAAACTCTCCTCCTTACAAACACGAATCATTGCGCGTGCGTAGGGCCCATAGGACGTGCTACACAATGGCACTTGATTTATGATAGCAGCACCATCTACAAGCCATCCTATCGCACCCATGTCTGCCCAAGTAACAGATGGGTAATTAAAAATAGAGGAATACTTAGCTTTCCCAGAATGCAATTGTTCATAGAGTTCATTACGAGAAATCCCTAAGGTTTCACATGCCGAATACAGATACAATCCATGGCCAGCTTCATCCTGTACCTTGGCAAGTAGCGCTACTTTACGGCGCAGGGATGGTGCTCTTGAAATCCAATTTCCTTCCGGTAGCATCCCGACAATTTCGGAATGTGCATGCTGACTAATCTGACGGATATGTGTCTTGCGATACTTTTCCGGCATCCAATCTTTCGGTTCAATCTTTTCATCTCGTTCAATACGAGCATCGAAGATGTCTTCTAAATTTTTTACTTCTTTCTCACTCATGGCTGTATTCTTTTTGCTATCGCGAAAACCCTCTCTGCCCTTCAGGCATCTCTCCAACGGGGAGAGAAAACGGATATTCTCAAAACAGCGTATTATACATCAAAATTAACTTTCACAGTATCTGAAGTTGGGACGGCTTGACAACTAAGTACTAAGTTTTGAGCCACCTCCTTTTCCTCCAGGGCATAGTTTACCTTCATCTCCACACTACCTCCTTCTACTCTACATTTACACGTACTACAAACACCCCCTTTACATGCAAATGGTAAATCGGCACCAGCGCCAAGCGCTGCATCAAGGATATTATCATATTCATCGGTCATCGTAAAATGGAATTCTTTCCCTCCATCGATGATCGTTACCTCTATCCCCTCAACTTGCTGTTCTGCAAGTCGGGCGACGCGTTGTTTATCTTCTTCTGAAAGCCCTGTTACAAATAACTCATAATGGACTTTTTCTTTTTCTAATCCAGCAGCGACAAGCTCATCTCTAATCAAGAAAATCATTTCTTCAGGACCACAGATAAACACAGCATCTGTACTTTCGACATCAATTAAAGTTTTGGTCAGTACCTGAAGCTTTTCGCTTGTAAAGCGACCATTAAAAAGCTCAATATCACGCTGTTCTCTGGTCAGGAAATAAAATATTTCAAGCCTTCCAAAATATTGATTTCGCAGCTGCTCTATCTCCTCCTTAAAGATAATAGATTTTACAGTGCGGTTCAAGTAGAAGAGCTTGAATGTTGCATTGGGCTCCAAAGCCAAATGTGTTTTTATAATAGATAGAATAGGCGTAATTCCACTGCCCGCAGCAAACACTACATACTCTTTTTTGCGATCTGCATCTATGGGTACACCAAATTTACCACTTGGCGCCATCACTTCCATTCGATCTCCTTTTTTCAAGGTTTCATTAACAAAGGTTGAAAACAAGCCTCCAGGAATTTGCTTCACAGCCACTTTCCATGCCTTCTCCACAGGACTAGAACATAGACTGTACGAGCGCCGAGCCTCTTGGCCGTCAATCGTGGCTTTCAAGGTTAAATGCTGTCCTTGTTGGAAATCAAAATCTGAGTATAAGTCCTCAGGAACGTCAAAAGTAACCACAGAACAATCTGAAGTTTCCTTGTAAATATCTTTGACATGAAGGTCGTAGAATTGGGCCATAAATCTGTTTTGATCAATCAAAACTAACGATTGTTAGCTACATTGGCAAATAAAATTTGTTAAAATACTAACGTACAACTCCTTGTAGCAAAATCTCACTTAGATCTTCGATCAATTTATCCTTTTTAAGGTCCTCTTTCTTAGGAATCCATAGATAAAGATTCCGCAATGTACTGAGTATAGAGAATAGGAGGATTTCATGACTGACCCCTTTCAATTCTCCGGCTTGTTGCCCGGCTAACACAATTTCGCGAAAGCGTTTCTCATATTGATTACGTAACTGCTGATAATACTCCAGTTTATCCTCAAGATGCATCCAGTCATTGTTAAGTGCTGCCATCCCAAAAGGATTTTCAGAAGTCAAGCTAATATGCTGGGCAACTACCTTTTTCAATTTTACAGTAGCATCCGCATCCATGGCGGCAATCTCTTCTATCCCGTCCGTAAATTCTTCGGCAATTACGAGGATGATTTCACTTAGGATTTGCTGTTTTGAGGTAATATGATTGTAAAGACTCGCCGCTTTAATCCCTAGATCGGTTGCAAGGTCACGCATGGTCACCGCGCTATAACCTCGTTCTCGAAAAAGGCGAGCGGCAACATGAATAATTTCGGATTTTCGGTCAGATTTTAAAGCCTTCATTGGGTTGAAGATACTCATTTTGGTTTTGAATCTAAAACAAAAACGTTCTGCATATCGTCAAGAAATCGCCTCCCGCTCCCTATTATTAGAGATCCTATTATATCTTTACCCAAAAACAACAGCAGGGGATTACTCCATCTATTTTTGGCAAAAAAACAAAAAAAACAAGAATTTTCAATCGAGAGACGCTAGTATTATTGACGTTCGCACTGCGGCAGAATATGCACAAGGTGCTATCTCTGGATCCAAGTATATTCCGTTGCAAGAAATTGGTTCCAAGATCAATCAAATAAAAAATGGAACCCTACTCTGATAACTTGCTGTGCCAGTGATATGTGCAGTGAATCTGCTCGCGCTTTAATAAAAAAGGCAAGGTGTCGAAGCAATAAAAGGAAGCAGTTGGCTTCGTTTGCATCAAAAAATAGAATCGTGAACGTAGAAAAAATAGATACTCTCAAAGATCAATACCTCTTGATCAGGGAGTCCGTCCTGTGTTTTAAGCTATGATGCTACATCGTCAAAAGATGAGCCTTTCTATTAGAATTCAATATGCGGATATCTCGCTTGAATCGCGCTAATTCGTTTGTGAATTTTTTGAAGAAAAGTCTGATGTTCCTTACCACTACCGTTAAAAGGGCGATGTTGCAATCCTGCTTGAATCACGGTGATCTCTTTAAGAGTAGATTCCGCTTTCGCGAAAGCATACACCTCTACAAAACGCTGCCAGATATATTGAATTGCCTGCCCTGAAGGATGCAGCATATCTGATGCATAGAATCGATAGTCTCTGAGCTCATCCATCATCAATTCATAGGCCGGAAAATAATGGGTATCTGTGCCATTTACTAAGGCATGTACCCCTGAAATTAAATGCGCTTTACTCCTGTTATTTTCTACCATCCCGTCCTTGAGATGACGCACGGGTGATACCGTAAAAACTACCTGAGCTTTGGGATTCATTTCAGCAATAAGTGCTCGTTGCCGTTCTAAACTGGCTACAATTTGCTCCACTGGCATGAGCCCTTTGACAAAGGCTTTTTGGGGTGCTTTATGACAATTGGCCACTGGCGTCCCAGAAGCAATATCTTGATACACCCAGGCCGTCCCTAAGGTGATAAAAATATGAGATGCATCTTCAACAGCTTGTCTCAACTGTTTTTGTGCCATCCTCAATTTATCGAGAATAGCTCCTTGTGATACCGTATTCAACCGACTATGAGCAAGGAAAGATTTCCAGACACCGTCAAGCTCAAACACAGAATTTTTGTCATATATAGCGCCTACATGCGCATCGTGCAACACACGTTCTATGGCCAATGGATGAAAGAGAATACCAAAAGGATTGACCTCCACTTGAAATTTATGATGCTCTAATTGCTCACCCATATTCTCGGCAAAACAAGATCCCAGCATCAAGAGTTTATCTTCATACCCAAATTGGGTTTTAGAAGGCAAGAATGGAATTTGGGTGTGTAGTTTCATCGATTTGCTTGCAAAGAAAAAGGTGATTATTATAGATAACTATTGATGCTCTGATCCTAGACTTCTTCCTTTTTTTCCATTGTCTTTTGAGTGCTGGAAAAAAGACCTTCCCCAGAGAGGAAGGAGCCTTTGATCATTCAAAGCTACCCTATCTCCGGTCAATTTTGCTTAGGCCAAGAAATCTGCAGCAGCATTAAGCGCAGCTTCAATTCCATCTGGATTTTTTCCTCCTGCCGTTGCAAAAAATGGTTGTCCGCCGCCGCCGCCTTGAATGTGCTTTCCTAGTTCGCGAACCACTGTCCCTGCATTCAGACCTTTACTAGCGACCAGTTCCTTAGAAATATAACAGCTCAATAATGCTTTACCACCTTGCTCAGTTCCAAACAATATAAAAACATCGGTTTTATTTTCTCCTAATTTGAACGCCAAATCTTTAATCGCTCCTGCATCTAAATCTACTTTCTTCGCCAAGAACTGAACACCGTTCACAATCTCAAATTCATTTGCAAGATCACCACTCAGGTTTTGTGCCTTTTCCTTGATCAATGCTTCTACTTGCTTCTTTAGAGACGTATTTTCATCCATCATTGCGGTAATCGCCTTTACCGGATCTTGCGCGTTTTTCAAGGTTGCTTTTACGTGCTTGTAGGCCTCTGTCTCCGAAGTAAAATAGTCTTTCGCAGCATCGCCAGTAATCGCTTCGATTCTTCGGATTCCAGAAGCTACCGCTCCTTCAGAAGTAATTTTAAAATGCCAAATGTCACCTGTTTGTGCTACATGCGTTCCACCACATAATTCCATGGATCTCCCAAAACGAATGGCACGTACAGCATCTGTATATTTTTCACCAAACAAAGCAATTGCCCCTTCTTTTATAGCTTGATCATAAGGAATGCCTCGTTGTTCTTCCAAGGGTAAACTCTCGCGAATACGAGCATTCACAAAATCTTCCACTGCCTTTAACTCCTCAGCAGTCACCTTTGAAAAGTGAGAGAAGTCAAAACGCAAGCTTCGACTATGAACCATACTTCCTTTTTGCTCCACATGTGTCCCCAAGACTTTGCGCAGCCCTTGGTGTAATAAATGTGTTGCAGTGTGATTTGCATTTGTCCTATTGCGTTGCTGAGTATCGACAACCGCGTTAAATATTCCATCTGTGGAGCGTGGTAAGTTTTTGACAAAATGAATAATCAAATTGTTTTCTTTCTTGGTGTCAATGATATAGACTACTTCTCCATTAGGCGCTTCTAAGTATCCTTTATCACCCACTTGTCCTCCGCCTTCTGGGTAGAAAGGCGTGAGGTTGAATACCAATTGGTATAACTCTCCATCCTTTTTGCTCTCAATACGACGGTAACGTGTAATTTTTACATTAGTTTCTAAAGTATCATACCCAACAAACTCCTCTTCGGCATCATCGTGTAAGCTTGTCCAATCTCCTGTTTCCACTTTGGAAGCAGAACGAGAACGGTCTTTTTGTTTTTGT
>JBLHXM010000003.1:0-70930 GCA_047630395.1 Dokdonia sp. | reverse complement strand
TATATACTATATGGATGTAAATGCCTACTTCACGATGAGTTTTTGAACTACTGACTGCTCCGTGCTGCGCACGCGTACGAAATAGACACCGCTAGAAAGATTATTTACATTCAATACTTTAGTTCGGTTGAAAGCATTCAATGCCTCCTCATATACTACCTTCCCTTGCATATCAACAATGGTGATTCCTTCTAAACGCTGATCACCAGCATAAGCGAGCGTTACGAGACCATTGGTTGGATTAGGATATAATTTCACTCCCTGTTCCAGAGTGTCTACGCCTTCAACACTCAGCACATCTGGTGTTTCAAAAGTTAGCATAAAACGGTCTGCTGTTAAAGTTCTTCCACTTTTGAATACAAAACCTCTTTCTTTCAGGTTTACATAGGTCCCTGTCCAAGTATCAACTAAGTAGACGGGCACATTTTCGATCCCTCCTCCTTGGAGAGCATCGATTTCAATATGAAACTCTACATCACCTTCTATAGCAGATGCGAATCCAACAGGAATTTGCATACTCACATCAAATACTTCACGTCCTTGGATTCCCAATTGTTCACCTGACTTGAGGCTAGTAAATAGTGAAACGGCGCCTGCGATACGCTTGCTATCGTAGCCAGGATTCATTGCGGCAGTTGCCTCTGGGAGGAATGCCAGTAAGGTTTGCCCCTTCAAGGAATATTCATCATTACGAATACTCAGCCACACTCTATTTTCTTGCTCTGGATTTCGGTACTGGTCGTTATTACCGGTCTCCCTCATTTCGTTTGTAAAAACGGCATTGACAGCTCCTCCTTCAACGGCTTTTATTGCAAACCCTTGACCAGATGCGATGAATTCATTCGGAGTAATACCACCATTAGTAGCTGCCGTTCCACCGGACAAATTATACATGGAGATGTCATTCATAGAATAATTATTCGTCAGATATCCAGGAATCGTACTTGCTGGTGCTGTAATATGTTCCCAGAAAAACACTTCATTAACCATATCATTAGCATTGATGAAATCAATAGCATTCATAGCAGAAGGATACGGATTCCCCATGAGGTTAAAATTATTTTTCTTCACTCCATTATAGACAATTGGATAATTAATGGTTCCATTATTCAATACCCCTTTCGTGTATACCATACCATAGGAGGAACCACCATCTGTAATAGAAGATTGTGGATATACGACAAGACCATCTCCAGGTATTAAAAGTTCACTAGCCGTATAGTTACCGAGAAATGAATTATCAGCACCTAAGAAAATTTCAGTTCCAAAATAAGGGTCCATTGGATCTGTTGTTTCCAAGGCAGAATCTACAGTAAAAGCAGAAGACACTATTTCAATGACACGAAATCCATTGCTGTAGGCACCATCTCGCGTTTCAACTGTCATAGGGCTACTCATAAACATAAAGCCTAAAGGAGCTAATACAGGGGAGGTCTTGCGTACTTCAATAATCCCTGAACCTCCTTTTGTAACCGTAGCGGCATTGTCTTTTTGAACCACACTTCCTTCATGCTCTACAATTAAAGATCCGTCTACAATGATATTTCCAAACGTTTCTAAAAATCCACCAGCACCAACTGTTAGTGTATTTCCTGCAGTAATAACACAAGAACATCCTTTTACATTTCCGGCTCCAACATTTAGATTGTCATTTATAGTAACTGCTGAAGATCCATCAGGTAAAATACCACCAGCCCAAGCTCCCGATTGATAGGTTGCCGTTTTTCCTTCTATGGTAACAGCAGCAAGACAGGTATCCGAAGAACCATCGCTAAAATTAACCGTCAAAGTAATGTTCTGTGTTCCTATATCGGAACAATCAAAAGTCAAACGATCTGCACTAAAACTTGTAATCGTCAAGCAATCTGCTGTTGAGCCATTATCAATATCATCGGTTGTAATACTCGCTTCGCCATTAGCGTCTAAACTAACTGTAAAATCTCTGCATACCGCTGTAGGAGTAGCTACGGTCATTACAGATTCACCACAAGCAACAAAAGTAGTACTCTTATTCATTACAAAATTACCGCCTTCCAAGTCTGTTGGACTGAGTGCTCTTTTTTCAGAGCCCGCTCCAGAACCTATCGCAAAATGCATGACTTGTGCCAGATCAATAACATGCCCTAATAGGTGTCCATGGCCCAATTCATGAAGAATTACGGTTTCAAAATCAAATTCCCCAAAAGGAACGGGGAGCGCATCACCATAGTACCAGGTCACATCATCATTCACCACTACATCAATTTCAAATACGTGCCACTCTACGACATCTGTCGCTACAAAACACCCTGAAAATCTAGAAAGAGCATACGCCAGTGTAGATCCTCCTAGCTCGGTAGCATTATCAAAACGCACTACATTAATACCGTCAGCCATGTTTGCAGATGGATCATTATCTTCCGTAGTATCATCGCCTCTAATAAAACTCACCCCGGTACTACATCTCCACGTTGAAATAAGGTCCTCGTATGTATCTGCGGCTCCTGGGGTAGCCACAAATTCTGTATTATATCTGGATGTATAACCCCCAGTCCCGTTGTCATCAACCAGTCTTATTTCCCATGACTCATCCCCTGGAGATGTTGAATCACCATCGAACTGAACATTTAGATGACTAAATCCAATGGTCAGTCCTGCTTGAATATCGTTCATTGTATTTGTTGCCTCTTGTACAGCAAAAGAGCCTGTTCCCGCAGCAGTTGGGATTTCTACTTGGATCTGTGTATCCGTCCAAGTGATCATTT
Organism: Dokdonia sp.; assembly: GCA_047630395.1. Lineage (GTDB taxonomy): Bacteria > Bacteroidota > Bacteroidia > Flavobacteriales > Flavobacteriaceae > Dokdonia. The sequence goes on along the minus strand of JBLHXM010000003.1, from coordinate 68,186 downwards.
CATTTGTATATAATCCTGAGGCAAATCCACCACCTGCATTTGCATTTTCGAAGAAAACCGTTCCAATTGCGGCACCAAATCCTGTACCATTGATTGTCAATATTTCTCCAACACCTGCATTTCCTGTTGCATCATTCCCTACAGAGGTAGAGAAACTAGTGATCACAACCGCCATTCTATTATTTCTATTTGTACCGTCAGGATAGCTAAATTCTAGAGGCGCTATTTCACGATATGTACTACGTGTTTGTCCTTGAATAAATGGGTATACATCTGTGCTAATATTTGAGAACTTTATTTGAAAATCTCTCGCACTCCCATCAAATTGTGAATACCGTAAGAATCCTTGTTGGGAACTCACCACTTCAAAAGCTTGCACCTCATTGCGCAGCGTAGCAGCATTATCCACCAAGGTAAATACACCTATATCTCCGATATTAAGTGCTAAGGCTATAGAAACCTTATCATGTGTTAAACCAACGGTACCCCCTTTGGTCAAGACTTCTACAAACTGAGCCGTGCCATTCCCTTTAAAGACCTTAAACACCTTCAAAGTGTTGACGGTATAAATCATACTTCTATTAGCGTTCCACATTCCTTCTTGCGCAACGACTTCCGCTTCAATAACCAAATCACTTTCTGTAATTCTAGATTCCATAGGATGCGGAATCATACCGCACTGTGCATAGGCCAATGTACTTGACGCTAGTAGGAAGAGTACAAAAATCCATTGTTTTGTTTTCATAAAAAGTCATTATTTTTACGGAAGAATCCCTTGAGATCGCTACCGGGTTAGTCAAAATATTGTTTTAGGAGTTTAGAGGGGGTTATTCAAAAATAAACAAAAGGAACTCGTAGGAGCTAATTTTAAGATACTTATTCTACATCCTTCCCTTGATCTTTCCATTGGGTAATTCCTCCTTCAAGGTCATAGATTACATTAAATCCAGCTTCAGCAAGAAGGTCAGCACACTTGGCACTTCGCCCACCTTTGGCGCAATAGATATACACTGGATCCTCTTTGTCAAGTTTTGCGATTTCTGCAGACCAGCTCTCACTGAGATACACAATATTTTTAGCCTCCTTAATATGTCCTTCTTGATATTCGGCAACGGTCCGTACATCGACCAATTGAACATTTTCAATGTCTAGTAATCTATCCATTTCTTCAACAGAAATCATTTGAATTTTAGAAGCCTTTGACCCCTCTTTTTGACAACCAAAACAAAGTAAGGCGATCATCAATAAATAAATATATTTTGTGATCCTCATAGCTTATGAATTAGAATGAATTGCGCTCCAAGCCGTAAACCCTCCAATCATATTATAGGTGGTATCAAAACCTAGTTGACCCATAATGGCACAGGCTTGTGCACTGCGACCCCCTGAACGGCAATAAACATAATAGCTTTTAGAGGCATCCAAGGTTTTTACAGCATCAATAAACCCCTGTCCCAGGTAAATATCAATGTGTTCAGCGCCTTCTATCATTCCTTCTTCAACTTCCTGTTGGGTACGCACGTCTAAAACTACGGCATTGGTATCTTCAGCGAGTAATGATTTCCATTCTGGAATAGTAATGTCTTTCATAGTTTATTTTTTTATACATCAATGTGTTCAGCAAGATAATACATACCGCGTTGATGTTGAATATTAAACATCCGTATGGATGATTTAAGTAAGCTGAACGTCTTTTAAATTTGTTTTTTTAATAGCATCGTATCCTCCGAGCACATTGACGATATGTTGTATGCCATAGGACTTTGCTATAGATCCATAAATCAAGGAACGGTATCCTCCAGCACAATGAATATGGTACGTTTCTTTAGGGTTTAATGTCTTCACATTAGCATGTATCTCATCTAATGAAAAATGCGGTACATCTACTATATGGCTCAGTGCATACTCCCCAGGTTTACGCACATCAATAACATGTGCAATACTTTCGTTACTAAGGCCATCTATCAATTGCTGAGCATCTATTTCATCCATAGACACTACCTCTTTTCCAGCGGCTTCCCATGCTTCTACTCCTCCATCAAGAAATCCGCGACTATTATCATAACCTACACGAGCAAGTCTCGTTACTACCTCTTCTTCTTTTCCTTCCTCGGCTAAGAATATTATTTTTTGACGAATATTAGGCACAATAGCTCCTATCCATGGGGCAAACTGACCACTCAGTCCTACAAACCATGCATTGGGCAATGATGCTTTCGCGAAAGCAGAAACACTACGCGTATCCAGAACTAACACCTCTTCACTTGACGCCCAGGCCGCAAAATCTTTCACTGAAAGTGCTCGGGCTCCTCTTTGAATAATGGCATCAAAATCAATATTCACCTTTTTATTCATTGCCACATTTTTTGAAAAATAGGCAGGTGGCATTGCGAGCCCCGCGGTGAGCTCTTTTATAAACACCTCTTTTGTTAGATTAAAGGCATAATTAGTTTCTTTTTGATTCCCTAGGGTATCACTCGTCTCGCTACTCATATTCTTACCACAGGCAGAGCCTGCACCGTGAGCTGGATAAATGATAATATCATCTTCCAAAGGCATGATACGATTGTGCAAACTATCATATAAATGTCCCGCAAGATCATCGGTAGTGAGGTTTGACTTTGCAGCCAAGTCAGGCCGACCAACATCCCCAATAAACAAGGTATCCCCTGTAAAGAGTGCCTCAGATTTTCCTTGACCATCCTTTAACAGATAACAGGTAGATTCCATGGTATGACCAGGTGTATGGATTGTTGTAATCGAAAGCTCACCGATGGTAAAAACTTCGTTATCGGCGGCACTATGATATGCATAGGCAGCTTCTGCATTGGGGCCAAGAACGACAGTAGCTCCCGTAGCTTTGGCAAGATCCACTTGTCCACTTACGAAATCAGCGTGAAAATGTGTCAGAAAGATATATTTAATCTTTGTCTCATTTTCAGCCGCCAAGTCAAGATAAGGCTGCACTTCGCGTAAGGGATCGATAATCGCGGCTTCGCCTTCTGAGCTAATGAAATAAGCTCCTTGAGCCAGGCATTGAGTATATAATTGCTTTAAAATCATACGAGAAAAATATGGTGTAAACTTAATCATTTATAGGCTAGTCTCAACACAAAAAACCCTGCAACTCTCGTTACATATTTTTTTATTTTGATCGTTACTTTAGCTAGGCCTTAATAGAACAGCCAATAGCTTTAGTAGTTGTCACCTCAATCCTTTTCCCTTCTAGTAGGGCATTTACTGCGTTTTCCAAAAACTTTGTTTTGACCGCCGAAGCACTTCTTGAATTATCATCGATAGCCCCTATATATTGAACCAGAAGTCCTTTCTTCGATTTCTCTAAAAGGTAGACATTTGGGGTTTTGGTTGCGCCATAAGATGGATATACCTTCTGACCTTCATCAAGTAAATATGGAAAAGTAAAACCTTTGGCTTTTGAACGTATTTTCATTTCGGCAAAACTATCGCCAGGCTTCACCTCAGCATTGTTTGGGTTGATGGCAATTACGGGATATCCTGCATACTTGTATTTAACATCCAAAGCGATAATGCGATCCTCATTAGCCACTGAAAACGGACAGGTATTACACGTGAAGATGACGATAAAACCTTTGGCAGTATCATAGTCTGACAGAGAGACCATCGAGCCATCTACATTCTTTAATGCAAAATCATCTGCGATGTCTCCTATCACATATCCCGATCCATTATTGGTCCTTAACGAATTAACAGCAAAGGCCGAGATTAATACTACGATGGCAAAAAATGCTAAGACTTTAAAAGTTTTCATTGTTTTATTTCTTTAAGAGCTTCTTCTAGTTCTTTATAGGTAAATGAACGTTCATAAAAAGACCGCTCATCATTTTTGTATATGATCGTTGCCGGGATTGCTCCTGACCAACTTTGATCCACTTTCGGAATCCAATCATTAGCGTTTGGGTCATCCAATAGAACCACACGAGACTGTATATTCTTCTTATCCACAAATGCCTTCAAACCAGTTTCTAGTTGGTCTGGAAAATCAAGACTTACCAAAAGCACTTCAACATCCTCTTGCTGATACTTCGCCCCTAATTGTTCGAAATACGGTAATTCTTTTATACATGGCTTACACCATGTAGCCCAAAAATTAATCACATATGTTTTTCCATCAGTGCGATTTAAGTATGCTTCCAACCCCCTAAAATCTACAACCTCAATACCTCCAAAAGTTTTGGCTACATCTAATACTTGGCTTGTTTTTCTTTTCGAAGGACCCTGCTTACAGGATACCATCAAAAAACTAATCACTAGGATTATATAGGTCTTCACTGGGCAAAAGTAAATACATACAAAGATGTATACCGTAAATTAACACACTTTAAGACGCATCTATTAAAATTCATGACATAGGTACACACAAAAAAAAGACCCGTTACATATACATGTAACGGGTCTTTCAAATAAGAAGATAAAGCTTATGCTTCTTCCTCTTCAGTATTTTCCTCCTTAAGACCTTTCTTCTGAATAGTATCAAACATTACTGGTGTTGCAATAAATAGAGACGAGTACGTTCCTACAATTACACCAATAATCAATGCAAACATTAGCCCTCTAATAGAAGGGGCTCCTAAGAAAAATATTGCAAGCAATACGATTAATGTCGTTACCGAAGTATTTAAGGTACGACTCAATGTACTGTTCAATGCTTGATTTATTAAGGTAAAGAAACCTCTAGTGGTTCCGTGCTCTTTGATGTATTCACGAATACGGTCAAATACAACCACGGTATCATTCAGAGAGTAACCAATAACCGTCAAGATCGCCGCAATAAAGTTTTGATCTACTTCCATATCAAATGGCATCAAATTTTTTGTGATTGAGAATACACCCAATACAATCAATACATCATGGAATACCGCCGCAACAGCTCCCACAGAGAATTGCCATCTACGGAAACGTAAAAGGATGTAAAGGAATACAACGATCAATGATCCAATAACAGCCCATAATGCACTCTTCTTGATATCATCTGCAATTGTAGGTCCTACCATATAATACTCCATCTTTCCGATCTGCTTCCCATCAAATGACTTACTGAATTGATCATAGTTCATCCCAGCTGGCAGGAAACTCTCTAAAGAAGCATGTAGTTGCTTTTCAACTTCAGAATCCACATCAGGCCCTGTTTCTTCGATACGGAACTTCGTCGTAATTTTCAATTGATCATCGGTACCAAATGTTTTTACATCGGCACTACCAAAAGCTTTTTCAAGTTCTGTTTCTACCTGTGAAGCATTTGTTGCTTGCTCAAAACGAACCGTATAGGTACGTCCTCCGACAAAATCAATTCCTGGATCAAGTCCTTGTGTGAATAAAGAAGCAATACCAGCAGCTATCAAAACTCCAGAAATCAAATAGGCTACTTTACGTTTCCCTAAGAAGTTCACCTTGTTCTCTACCAAAAAGTTCTTTGTAAGTCCTGTTGAGAACGCCAATGACTTTCCATTTTTACCATATCCATCAATAAATAGACGAGTGATAAAAATTGCACAGAACAATGAAGTAGCAATACCTATCATTAAGGTAGTTGCAAATCCTTGTACGGGTCCTGTTCCAAATAAGAATAAGATTAATGCCGTTAAGAAAGTCGTAATGTTTGCATCTAAAATAGAAGACAATGCATTATTGAAACCATCTGTAATCGCATCTTTCTGAGATTTCCCTTTACGAAGTTCTTCTTTAATACGCTCAAAGATAAGTACGTTTGCATCCACAGACATACCAATCGTTAATACGATACCCGCAATACCAGGTAATGTTAATACAGCTCCTAATCCTGCAAGAACACCGAAGATAAATAGGATGTTCACCACCAATGCGATATCTGCAAAGAGACCTGCTTTACCGTAATATAAAATCATCCAGATCAATACCAAAGAAAGTGCAATAAGGAATGATAAAACACCACTATCAATTGCTTCTTGACCTAAGGAAGGTCCAATTTCTTCTGCTTGAATGATACTTGCACTCGCTGGTAATTTACCTGCTTTCAATACCGTTGCTAAATCCTGTGCTTCTAATAATTTGAAACTCCCAGAAATCTGTGTATTTCCCCCAGAAATCTCTTCGTTTGCTACGGGTGCAGAATATACCACATCATCAAGAACAATCGCGATTCCCGTTTTCTTTTGAGCAGAAAGCTTTGTGATTTTTGCCCACTGGTTGATTCCTTGTCCTTCAAACTCAACATTTACAACTACCTCTCCCGTTTGAGAGAAATCTTGACGTGCTGCACTTACTACATCACCATTCATTACTGGCTCTCCACTTCTGTTTGATTTTAAAGCATATAAGGTGGAGAAAGAAGTTCCTGAATCTTCATCAACTTCTGGTTTTCCCCATACAAATTTTGCATAACGTAAAGCTGTTGGACGCTTACGTCTCATTTCAGTGCTACTTAAATATGAGCTAATTTTCTCTGTATCCTTTGTTTGCGCAGATCCTAAGTTAGCAAACGTTGGTTGCTGAATATAGAATTGATTTGGTGCGAAAAGATCAAAAAGAGGATTTACCTCTGCTTCTAGCGTTTCAACACTATCCAATAAATCAGTTACATCCGTATCAGATGAATCTGTAGTCGCAACAACTTCTGCTTTTTCACTCTTTTTAACGGTTGCTTTCAACTCATTATTTACAAGCGCTAAGTATTCAATAACTTCCCCAACACCATGCGTATCATAGAACTCAAGAATAGCGGTTTGTACAAGCAATGTTTTAGCACGCTCCATATCTTTAGCTCCTGGAAGCTCTACTAAGATACGTCCGTTGTCTCCAAGACTTTGGATGTTTGGTTGTGTTACCCCAAATTTATCAATACGATTACGTAAGGTTTCAAAAGCAGAACCAATAGATTCTTTAATCTCTTCATCTAAAACTCTCGCAACAGCATCATTATCCATGCTATTGTCAACCTTATCGGCAAGTCTTACGTTTGAGAAAATATCTGGTGCAGCTAAACGTGCATCACCGCCTTGATCGTCAAAAGAAGATAAGAAATCATCTAAATATGTATTCTGACCATCTTTTTGCCTAGCATCTGCTCCATCTAAAGCAGCAATAAACGCTGGGTTTTTAGAATCATTAGATAATCCAGAAAGGATATCACGAATTGAAATTTGAAGAATTACATTAATTCCTCCTTTTAGATCTAGTCCTTTATTAAGCTGTTTGTCTTTAGCGTCATTATATGTTATCCCCATCATGATAGCATCGTTTCCAATACTATCTAAATAGTCACGTTCTAATACTTCTTTCAGTTCTGAATCACCTGCTGATTTGGTTGTAGCCCAAGCATCGGCAGCGGTCTCTGTCTTACTTGTTAAATACGTAAAAGAGAGTTGGTATATACATACCAAACCAAAAATGATTGCAAAAACTCTTATAAGTCCTTTATTTTGCATTTTTCTGTTGTTTTTGTAATCAAAACAAACCTATAGGAATTGATATCCCCTGGTTTATTTCTAATTACTGTGTTAATGTTTATTTGATTAGTCGTACGTGTAACAGTCGTCCGGTCTGGAGAACATGCACATGCATTGTCGTGATGCGCTGTTCTATAACGGATACATCCAAACAGCACTTATGAGTAGATATCTATACTAGCGGGCCAGCTCTGACCTCTGGAATTTTATAAGAAGAACCATCTACCGTTATCATTACATAACGATATACGGCATAAGCAACAGCGTCAGAAGCTGTTATTTCATTGTACAATATTGTATTGACACTATTTCCTGAAGTTGGTGTAACGTATCGAGTAGCCTCCGACTTTCCTTCTAAAAAACCTTCACTCGTTCCTACGAGATCTTGAGCATCTTGAATCGTTTGAATCCCAATCTCATAATACTTTTCGTTTTTTTCAAAAGGAAATTCAGTATCATTTTCTTTATTGATTGATTTTTCCTGGGCATGTGTTCGTCCTTTTAAAAGGAGTTCTCTCACTTGAGATACATCAATAGTGCTGAAGTAGGTAATTTTAAGTGTTCCATTCCCTAGTTCTTGTAGTTGAAGATTTGCAACAGCTATGGATTCGAGTTGGCCTTTCACGACCGCAATCGCATCTTGTGTTTCTTCGAGGGTAACATCAACATCAGAAAATTGAATGACAATTTCTTGATTGGGAACAGCAATGCCGTCCGAACCTATTCCAAAAATAGATAGGACAAATAACAAACCGCTGTAAAACCACAAATTCTTCATGTGTCTAGAGTACAAAACGTGCAAATATAGGTTTTCAATTGGTAGTACCCAATATTTTTTAAGGGCATTCTAACAGCTGTCAAATCGTTTCTATTCTGTTGATTCAGTGTCTTTACGCGTTATTATAAGGGATCAAATGCCGGAATTTATCAAGTACAAATAGATCTGCAAAATAAATCGTTTATAAAAAACCTAGAAACACCGATTCTCACACTGCTAAAAAAACAAAAGCCCATCTCTAAGAAATGGGCTTTTTGGATATTATATAGCAGTTTGCTTTCGCGAAAGCGAACAACAGCCGCTTCTATTTATGCGTCTAATAGGGCATTGGTAGCTTTTACACCTTCAGCACTTTCTGCCATTTGGGCTTTTTCAGCATCGGTCAAATTGATTTCTACAATCTTTTCAATCCCGTTGCGTCCAAGCACAACAGGCACTCCGATACAAAGATCGCTTAACCCGTATTCTCCGTCTAACAAAACAGAACAAGGGAAGATTTTCTTTTGATCACAAGCAATGGCTTGCACCAATCCAGATACCGCAGCACCCGGGGCATACCAAGCAGAAGTTCCTAATAATTTTGTCAAGGTAGCTCCACCTACTTTCGTGTCTTGCAGTACTTGATCTAAACGCTCTGCGCTTAAGAAATCAGAAGCCAATACACTGTTACGAGTAGCCAAACGTGTCAATGGCACCATTCCTTTGTCAGAGTGACCACCGATTACCATTCCATCTACATCAGAAATAGGCGCTTCTAAAGCTTCTGCCAAACGGTATTTGAAACGAGCACTATCCAAAGCACCTCCCATTCCAATAATTCTGTGTTTTGGAAGACCCGTAACTTGGTGTGCCAGATAGGTCATTGTATCCATTGGATTTGACACGACGATCAAAATCACATCTGGAGAGTGCTTCACTAAGTTTGTAGCAACTGTTTTTACAATTCCAGCGTTGATACCAATCAACTCTTCGCGAGTCATACCAGGTTTACGTGGAATCCCAGAAGTGATTACAGCGATATCACTCCCTGCAGTTTTTGAATAATCATTTGTAGATCCACTGATTTTGGTATCAAAACCATTTAAAGATGCGGTTTGCATAAGGTCCATTGCTTTTCCTTCTGCATATCCTTCTTTGATATCTAATAAAACAACTTCGCTTGCAAAATTTTTGATCGCGATGTATTCTGCACAACTAGCTCCAACAGCTCCAGCACCAACTACAGTAATTTTCATGGTATTAAGTTTTAAGTTTAAACGTTTTATGAACGTTTTTATCCCAACGCTAAGGGACGCGAAAATACAATTTATCAATAGATTTTCACAGCCAATATATCGTTAAAACTAGAATCCCTTTGCCCTGTGTCAAAAGTATCCTAAAAAAGAAACCATCTAAGCATTTTATGAAATGATGCTTAGATGGCTTTATAAATTATAATGTACTTCCTACTTTATGTATCAATATTTGCATAGATAGCATTTTTCTCAATAAACTCACGACGAGGTGGCACCTCATCACCCATTAACATAGAAAAAATACGATCTGCTTCCGTTCCATTTTCAATGGCCACTTGGCGCAACGTTCTAAATTCAGGATTCATGGTTGTATCCCATAATTGTGAAGCATTCATCTCTCCAAGACCCTTGTAACGCTGTATAGAAACACCTCCATTATAGCTTGCGGCAATTTCATCACGCTCTTTATCAGACCATGCATAACGCTTCTTTTGTCCTTTCTTAACGAGATATAAAGGCGGCGTTGCGATATATACATATCCATTTTCAACCAACTCTTTCATATAGCGGAAGAAGAAGGTTAGAATTAAGGTAGAAATGTGACTACCATCGACATCGGCATCACACATAATGACTACTTTATGATAGCGAAGTTTTGTAAGATTCAAGGCTTTACTATCCTCTTCAGTTCCTATAGAAACCCCTAAGGCTGTAAATATATTTTTTATCTCTTCGTTCTCAAACACCTTGTGTTGCATCGCTTTTTCAACATTCAAGATCTTACCACGTAATGGCAAAATAGCTTGGAATTCACGATCACGTCCTTGCTTCGCTGTTCCCCCTGCCGAATCTCCCTCAACAAGGAATACCTCACAAAGTGTAGGATCTGTTTCAGAGCAATCTGATAATTTTCCAGGAAGACCTCCAATACTCATAACCGTCTTACGCTGTACCATTTCACGGGCTTTCTTAGCTGCGTGACGTGCCTGCGCTGCAAGGATTACCTTCTGAACGATGATCTTGGCATCGTTCGGGTTTTCCTCCATATAGATCTCAATCATTTCAGCAACCGCTTGAGAAACCGCTGAAGTCACTTCGCGATTTCCTAATTTGGTTTTAGTTTGCCCCTCAAATTGTGGTTCGCCAACTTTCACTGAAATTATCGCTGTCAACCCTTCACGGAAATCATCTCCAGCAATATCAAACTTAAGCTTATCAAGCATCCCTGAGTTATCAGCAAACTTCTTCAAAGACCCTGTTAATCCACGACGGAAACCAGCGAGATGCGTCCCTCCCTCGTGAGTGTTAATATTATTTACATAGGAGTGTAAGTTTTCAGAATAACTGTCGTTGTAGATCATTGCTACTTCAACAGGAATTCCATTCTTCTCCCCTTCCATAGAAATCACCTCTCCGATAATCGCAGAACGAGTACCATCTAAGAAACGTACAAATTCAGAAAGTCCCTCTGTACTGTGAAAGGTTTCACCTTCAAATGCTCCATCATCTTTCTTGTGACGTCTGTCTTCAAGCGTGATCGTAAGCCCTTTGTTCAAATATGCCAACTCGCGTAAACGAGAAGCCAATGTATCGTAGTTATATTCTGTGGTCTGCGTAAAAATAGTATCATCCGGCAAAAAGGTTACTTCCGTCCCTGTAAAATCTGTTTCTCCAACAGTTTTGACAGGAAACATCGCTTTTCCTTTTTCGTAGTCTTGCTCCCAGATCTTCCCCTCTTTAAAAACAGTAGCCTTCAGGTGATTTGAAAGTGCATTTACACAAGAAACTCCAACTCCGTGAAGTCCCCCAGATACTTTGTAAGAATCTTTATCAAACTTTCCTCCTGCTCCAATTTTAGTCATTACAACCTGTAGCGCAGAAACCCCTTCCTTCTTGTGAATTCCAACAGGAATACCACGTCCATTATCACGGGTGGTAACAGAGTTATTTTCATTAATGGTAACATTGATCGTATCACAGTACCCGCCCATTGCCTCATCGATCGAGTTATCGACAACTTCATACACCAAATGGTGCAGTCCTCTCGTCCCTACATCCCCAATATACATGGAAGGGCGCATACGTACATGCTCCATTCCCTCGAGGGCCTGAATACTGTCTGCAGAATATTGTTTTTTATTCGCTTCTTCGCTCATAAATAAAATCTTAATTAGTAGCTGTTTTTCTAATAGAAACAAATATAAACAAAGGGCTCTGGGAAAGGACGTCAAATACCGCCGAAACCCCTGAAGTTATTAACAAACTGTGGAAAAATTGATGTCGATTTTTAGTGGTTTTATTTGCGCTTTCGCGAAAGCGTACAAACCCTTAAGAAAGCCTGATATAATCGATGTATTATTCAAAGTATACAATCTCATCCTTTACGAAATATACACCCATTTGATCCACAGCTTGAATAACAACTCTAACCCCTTTTAAACCATATCGTGGAAATGAAATCGTAACGTTCTCTTCTCCTCCAAAATCTATCGCACCATCCCAATATACAGCACCATATTTCTTAGTAAAAGCATCAAACCGGCTGGACAGGGTTTCGTTGAAGTAGGCCTGTGTCTTCTCAAATCCAACAGCAGCGGAAAGACTAACCACCGCATTGGTCTCCGAACCTACAGCGGAAAGACTAACCACCGCATTGGTCTCCGAACCTACAAAAGACCCTACCTTTCGATAAATATAAATAGTCCCTCCGCAGCTTTCATAAAATACATTCGTCTTATAGTACACCTCATCAATGGCATTGAGTGTCTCATCTGGTATACTTCCAACTTCTCTAAACCCATCGACAAAAATAATGGGTGGTAGATCTCGTGGATTTCTTGCCAGTATAAAAAGTACTCCCTCAACGGCATTTGTAGACACTCTAAAACCAAGTGTCCGAATATAAGATGAAAGCAAGGGATATTTTTTGGTTTCCTCCAGTCGTATCTTTTTTGCTTCATAAAAAGCACTCTTTGCGAGCTGAGGATTCTGCACAAAAACAGCTTCTTTTTTTGAGTTTCCCTGCAGCTGAACTTCTTCTAATTGTATTCCAGACGCTTCCGTCACTTCAGGCACTGTCACATCACCTACTACCTTGTCTACATCCATAATGACCGCTACGTACCTTTCTTCAAGAGACACAGTATCCCTGAGAGTCACAGGGATTACATCAATAGTAATTTCAGGATAAGAGGGGTTCTTGCCATTTTTCCGAACAGAAAAATTAATGTTCTCTTGACGTTCTATATCGCTGTTGGAAAAACGAAAATGCCCATTGTCGGCGATTGAAGTTGTGACAAATTGCCCCGTATTTCTTTGGAAAAATGAAATCTCCCCTTTCCCATTACTCCATCCATTTACGTTCCCCAGGATCTCAAAACCTCGCTCTCTTTGCAATAATGGCTTTTTGACCTCCTCTTGCAATGTCCTCCAATCAAACGTGTTCTCAGCAGAGAGAAGCAATCCATTCAAAGCGGCTAAAGAACGCTTGTCTGTTGGAAAAATAGCCATTGGTCGTAGATACGCACATCTTTAAACGCCTTCTGTTGCACAATATCCGTTTGATCATCTATTGCATCTGTATCCATAGGAAGCACAGACACACTCATATTCTTTAATAAAGAGAGCTCCTTATTCAAAGAAAGAGATAGCGCAATGCTATCTTGTCCAAACGCTTCTTTTAAGATCGATATAGGGTTGGGGAAATCAAATGCATCCGTATGATAAATGATGCGCTCTTGTAAATGATTCCCATCATTATCTACCAAGAGAAATGTATTAATCCCCTCGAATAATTGATTCTTTGGAATAGTAAGAATTACAGTCTCCTTGTCTACCGTTAATTTTGCAATCCGTAAACTCTCATTATTATGAAAGACTAGAAAAAACTCCTCATTCTTGCGTTTAGGAATGTTTGCTGCCATTGCTTTAAAGGACAAAACAAATGACTCGAGCCAGTTACCCCCTGCATCATACAACCCCAATTGAAGATTTAAAGATTTATTGGTAAGGCATCCTGAGAAGGTAGTGAAGTATAGGCCGCAAACCATACGGTTTCAGATGTTGTGAATACTTCTTTGTTAAGATGAACAGCTATATGTTCTCGTTCCGTTGAAAACTGAGCAGCATACGCTTGCTGGATATCTTCTTGAGCCAAACAAGAAAAAGAGAGTAGTAGCATTAAAAAAGTATATAGATAATTATTTTTTATAAAAATCATAGGACAACATAGCATCAAAAAGCAAATCAAAGATACCACCCTTTCAACCAAAAAAGAAACGCCTGAAACCAAAGTATCAGACGTTTATATAACCATTATATCTGCTCCTTTTTTTGTATTTTTTTTTAATAGGCATCATCATGTACCATCGCCACCGCTCTTCCGGAGGGATCATTCATATTCTTGAATGCTTCATCCCATTCTAAGGCAATAGGAGTACTACAGGCTACAGATGGCACTGAAGGTACGCAACGTGCTGCTGCATCACTTGGGAAGTGTTCTTCAAAAATAGAGCGATAATGAAACTCTTCTTTATTTTGTGGCGTATGAATTGGAAAACGGTGATGCGCATTTTTCATTTGCGTATCGCTTACAGCTGCGTCCACAACCTCTTTGAGGGTATCTATCCAACTATAACCAACACCATCAGAAAACTGCTCCTTTTGTCTCCAAGCTACGCTTTCTGGTAAGTATTTCTCAAACGCTTTTCGCAATACCCACTTTTCCATACCACGACGTTCCTTGGTAATCATTTTATCTTTTGGGTTTAATCGCATTGCGACATCCATAAATTCCTTGTCTAAGAAAGGCACTCTCCCTTCAATTCCCCACGCTGCAAGAGACTTATTTGCACGCAAACAATCGTACATATGCAACTTGTCTAGTTTTCGTACGGTTTCCTCGTGAAATTCTTTAGCGGTAGGTGCTTTGTGAAAATACAAATACCCACCAAAAATTTCATCAGCACCCTCTCCTGAAAGTACCATTTTAACTCCCATCGACTTGATTACTCGTGCCATTAAATACATGGGTGTACTCGCCCGAATGGTCGTAATATCATAGGTTTCCAAATGATAAATCACATCTCGTATCGCATCCAGCCCTTCTTGGATCGTAAACTTTATTTCATGATGTACGGTTCCAATTTCTTTAGCGACTATTTGCGCTGCAGCCAAATCTGGCGAACCTTCCAATCCAATACTAAATGAATGCAATTGTGGCCACCATGCGCCTTGTTCATCACCAGACTCTATACGCTTCTCTGCATATAATTTGGCAACAGCACTGGTAATAGACGAATCCAACCCTCCCGACAAAAGCACTCCATAAGGCACATCGCTCATCAACTGACGCTTTACCGCAGCTGCTAGTGAATCATGCAATTCGTCAATATTCGTTTCATTATCCTTTACATTGTCAAACTCCATCCAATCACGACTGTACCAGCGAACTAGCTTTCCATCGCGACTCGACATATAATGTCCTGGAGGGAATAATTCGATTTTTGAACACACTCCTTCCAAAGCTTTGAGCTCAGAGGCTACATAGAAAGTACCATGTTGATCCCAACCCATATACAAAGGAATAATTCCCATATGGTCTCTTGACACAAAGTATTCATCTTTCTCTGCATCATATAATGCAAAACCAAAAATCCCATTCAAATCATCTAAAAAATCAAAGCCCTTTTCTTTATACAAAGCCAAAATGATTTCGCAATCAGACTCCGTTTGAAACTCATACGGCTCCTTCAAGTTCTCCCGTAATTCTTTATGATTGTAAATTTCACCATTGGCGGCCAGCACAAGACTCCCATCCTTACTAAATAAGGGCTGCTTTCCAGAAGCTGGATCCACAATAGCTAAGCGTTCGTGTGTAAGAATTGCATTATCGCTGTGATACACTCCACTCCAATCCGGTCCTCTGTGACGGATTTTTTTTGACATTTCTAATAGCTGGGGGCGCAACGCAGATGCGTCTTGTTTAAGATCGAAGGCACATACAATTCCACACATAATTTCTAGTTTTTAATATAATAATAAGCCAAAGATGCATTTTAACTTCCATTATTTAAATTAATATGCCAAATATGGTATTAATATGTAATATCATATTTAATTTTATATAAAATATGTAAGTACTTGCTTTCGCGAAAGCAAAAAAAAACAAAAGAATGTAAGTTACTGTCTTCTACTCCGACCACTTCTTCTGAAATCTTAGGCTTTATTTAACAGCCCAATCTTCTAATAACCTTAGTTTTACAACTCAAATTAAAACGTATTATGAAAAAATTATTAACACTTGCCCTTGTTGCTTGTGCATTTATCGCAACTCCAACGCTCACTGCACAGGAATTCACAGTAGACAAGAGTCCTATGGACCAAGCTTCTTTTCCTACTGATTACAAGAAGGCAAACAAACAAATTAAAGTAACGTATAGTCGTCCACAATTGAAAGGACGTGATCTTGAAACTCTTGCTCCTTCTGGAAAAGTTTGGCGTATGGGAGCAAACGAAGCTGTAGAAGTAACCCTTTACAAAGACATGAAATTAGGGACGACTCCTGTGAAAGCTGGAACATACACGATGTATGCAATTCCAGGAGCTACAGAATGGACGGTAATCGTGAGCAAAGACCTTAATGTTTGGGGGTCTTATTTTTACAATGAGGCAAACGACGTAGCGCGTATCTCTGTTCCTGTAGAAAAAGGAGAAGAAAGCGTTGAATATTTCGGAATGGAATTCGTAGAAGTTGACAAAGGAGCACATCTTGTTGGAGCTTGGGGAACTGCACGTATCCAAATACCTTTTTACAACTAAAAAAAAGGTTTATTAAAAATGCAAAACGCCCAAATACTTGGGCGTTTTTTTGTGTCTTATCAAAGCGTGTACACCCAATACTCTTCGAGCATCTTCCGTATGACTTTATGCCATATTTCTTCTTGGGTATGATTTCTAGAATGATTCGTTTCAGAATCAAATTGCATTTGCATTTGCTGTCGCTCTTTCTCTACTTGATCATATAGCCGTTTAATTTCATCTTTCGAATTGGAAGTAAACGCATATTCAGAAATACGTTTGCGCAATTTTCTGGCATGTATTTCTGTAATATCAAAATGTGATCGCTCATGACTTAAAAGATATGCCGTCGTATCCTTTGGACGATACCAGGAGAATTGAGGATAAAAATGAGCAGTGATCGTAACTCCTCCTTTATTCAAATATCCGTGACCATCAAGTTCATAAGACTGAGACAATCCCGTGCTACTCGTCGCCGAGTATCCATTAATTGTACTAGGCATTCCAGTGAACTGAAACCAATAGACCTTGACATCGGCATTCCACGGCAGGCGTTCGGGCGGGATGCATATACTTAATAACACTCCAACAAAACTTAACACTACTACAAAGAAAGGCTTCACGTCTTTTGTTTTTTCTTTCTAGCTGCCGGAAACAATACGTTATTTAAGATTAAGCGATATCCTGGGGAGTTAGGATGCAGTTCTAATTCTGTTTTAGGATCCCCTACACGGTGACGGTAATCTTCAGGATCATGTCCTCCATAGAAGGTAAAAAAGCCTTTGCCTTTAATTCCATGAATATAACGGGCTTCTCCGTTTGTTTTATTTTCCCCCATCACAAGTACATTAGATTTAATGCTTTCAGCGTCATAAGACGTCGTCTGTCCCATAAACCCTTTGACCAATGCGGTATGATTTTGACACAACATCGTAGGGATAGGATCCCATTTTGCACTGAAATCTTTCAACGTAAAATAATCGGTTTCGAAAGGAATACGACGTTTACGTGTCATATCAATAGATGAGAATTCATATACCATCGGTGAGCGCTCCAGCATGAAGTTTTTAAAAGCAAAGGTCTTTCCAAAATCAATCCGCGATTGATAATCTGCATCTGAGGCATCGCCGTCAAACATAGGTTCACAAATATCTATTCCTTCTGCAGCCAGTGCAATATCAAAACTATCTGTTGCACTGCACATGGCAAACATAAATCCTCCACCCACTACATAGTCTCTAATTTTTAAGGCTACGGCTCCTTTCTCTTCAGACACTTTAGAATACCCCAAACGTGTTGCCAGTTCTTCGGCCGTTTTTTTCTCATCAATATACCAAGGCGCCGCTCTATAGTTTGCATAAAACTTTCCATACTGCCCCGTAAAATCTTCATGATGCAAATGTAACCAGTCATACAAAATCAATTGATCGTCCAGCACGGCTTCATCATAGATCGTGGTATATGGAATTTCGGCATAGGTCAGTACCATGGTCACTGCATCATCCCAGGGCACTTTGCTATCTGGCGTATATACCGCAATCTTGGGTGCTTTTTCTAAAATAACTGCCTCCATATTTTGAGAAGGACTGCTTATTTCAAGTAAGATTTCTTGGGTAGCGCCATCCGATAGCACTTCAAAGGACACCCCACGAATGGTACATTCGCGTCGAATTTCTTCGGTATCAGGAAGCAAAAAAGAACCCCCTCTGTAGTTCAAAAGCCATTTGACTTTGAGCTGCTGATCCAAAGACCAATAGGTAATTCCGTATGCTTTTAGGTGTTCTTTCTGGCCTTCAAGATCCATAGGGATCAAGATGTAGGACGCTTTCGCGAAAGCGGAAACCATCAACAAACAGCAGAGTAGTATTATTTTTTTCATAGCAGTAATAATTGCTCCAAGCGAGCCTTTGTATAACGTTTAAAAATACGGCTTTGGTATGACAAAAAGAATGCCTAGAAACGAATTGCTTTATTTTTAGATGATAACCATATATTCAGAAATATATGTCAGTTTTGCATTGTCAAGAAATTGTTCGAGATCCATACCATATGATGCCCTCTCATTTTTTAACTCGATGTAAACTTCAATGTAGTTCTCGAAATTAGGTTGACTGATCCAAAAATCCAAATCTTCTGAGTTTAAAATTTCCATCTCCGATAGGAATTACAAATAAATTGGAAACACTATTTTCGCCATTAGAAAAAGGAAGGTTAGATGGATGCACGATCTCTCTATCGTAAAAAATAGCCTTAAGTAGTGAATCTCTACTTTGAATATAAATCGTATCACTCTCGTAAGTAATTCTAAACTCATCTTTAAGACTGTCCTTCTCTACAAGCTTAAACGCCTTTTTTACAAGCACATAACCTTCACCTTTGATCTTAAAATAATCTATAGCACTTTGAACCTGACGGGAATATTCGATAGGGTCATCTATTACCATAATCGTTTCCCCTTTCTTAGATGTATCATTACAAGAAAACATAAGTACTACTAATGCGAGAAATACAAAAAGCCTATACACGGTAACCTCTTTAAAAAGGCACCCCATCGTCCTCTGCAGGACCTCCAAAGGCTTGATCTGGACTTGGTAGACTGTCAGTTTTAAAACTATCGTCATTGGCCGCAGCATTCATACTACTATGGAATTCGTAAGGGGTACTAAAGTCATCTAGGTTATCAAATTTACCGAGGTTACCGATAAATTTCAATCGAATATTATCAAGTCCACCGTTACGGTGCTTGGCTACAATAAACTCTCCTTGACCTTCTGTTGGGCTGCGTTCTTCATCATCCCATTCTTCAATCTTATAGTATTCTGGACGGTAAATAAACGATACAATATCTGCATCCTGCTCGATTGCTCCAGATTCACGTAGATCAGAAAGTAAAGGTCTTTTACTTCCACCACGCGTTTCTACCGCACGTGATAATTGCGATAGTGCAATTACGGGCACAGCGAGCTCTTTGGCGAGAGCTTTCAGGTTACGTGAAATCATAGAAATTTCTTGTTCACGATTTCCTCCTCCTTTTTGACTTCCTCCTGCAGTCATTAACTGCAAGTAATCAATCATAATAATTTTAATACCAAATTGAGAAGCGAGACGCCTTGCTTTTGCGCGTAAATCAAAAATGGAAAGCGATGGTGTATCGTCAATAAAAAGCGGTGCCTTCTCTAAACTTTTTACTTTGACATTGAGTTGTTCCCACTCATGCTTTTCTAACTTTCCAGTACGTAACTTCTCCGAAGACAAGCCTGTTTCTGAGGATATCAAACGAGTAATCAACTGTATTGAAGACATCTCCAAAGAGAAGAAAGCAACAGGTACATTTTGATCGACCGCCATATTTCGAGCCATGGTCAAGGTCATTGCCGTTTTTCCCATACCTGGACGTGCTGCAACAATGATCAAATCACTGGGCTGCCATCCTGAGGTTAAGGCATCTACCTTATGGAATCCTGATGGGATTCCTGAAAGACCTTCCTTATTTGAAATTTCTTCAATTTTCTTTTTCGCTTGAATCACCAAACTTTGTGCACTTTCAGAACTCCGCTTTACGTTTCCTTGAGTGACTTCATACAGTTTAGATTCGGCGGTGTCAAGAAGATCAAAAACATCCGTCGTATCGTCGTAGGCGTCTTCTATAATTTCATTTGAAATTTTAATCAAAGAACGCTGAATGAATTTCTGTAAAATAATACGCGCATGATATTCAATATGCGCCGAGGAAGCCACTTTTTGGGTGAGTTGGATCAAATAATAATCCCCTCCTGCCAATTCGAGCTTCGCCATTTTCTTAAGCTGCTCAGAAACAGTCAATAAGTCGACAGGCTGCCCTTCTTCAAAGAGCAGTCGAATGGCTTCAAAAATATATTTATGGCCATCTTTATAAAAGACATCTGGCGATAAAATATCAATAACCTCATCCACACCTTTCTTGTCAATCATCAAGGCACCTAGCACCACTACCTCTAAATCTAAGGCTTGTGGTGGTATTTTACCTTTTTCCAAAGGGATTACTTGTCCTTTGGCTACGTTAAATGCGGGTATTGGTTTTTTTACTTCCATGAGGGAACTAATGTAAATAAATGTTGGGTTATGGAACGTTTTCGCGCAATCGCAATACGAACCATTCATCAACAATTGAACTGTTTATAACTTTGATTTATTGTTAATAGCCGTAAAAAAAATCCGAAGTGCAAAACTTCGGATTTTGACAATAAGGGGGTTTTCACTTGTTAACCTTTGAAGACTCCCATTTCAGAATATTTATCCATCCGTTTTGTTACCAAATCTTTTGGGGATAAGTTTTTAAATTCATCGTAAGAAGAGCTAATTGCTTTTTTTACGATATCAAACGTCTTTTCCCGATTTGCATGTGCTCCACCTAAAGGTTCTTTTACGATCTCATCGATGAGCTTTTGTTTTTTCATATCGTTTGCCGTAAGCTTTAAAGCATCGGCGGCCTGTTCTTTAAATTCCCAGCTGCGCCATAAGATCGACGAACAAGATTCTGGTGAGATCACAGAGTACCACGTATTCTCTAACATCAATACTTTATCGCCTACACCTATACCTAAAGCCCCACCACTAGCACCTTCTCCAATGATCACCACTATAATAGGCACTTTAAGTCGTGTCATCTCCAAGATATTACGAGCAATCGCTTCACCTTGTCCACGCTCTTCGGCTTCAAGTCCTGGATATGCACCAGGGGTATCAATAATAGAAACTACTGGGATACCAAATTTTTCAGCACTCTTCATCAAACGAAGCGCCTTTCGGTACCCTTCTGGATTTGCCATACCGAAATTTCGGTATTGACGTGTCTTTGTATTATATCCTTTTTGCTGTCCAATGAACATATAACTCTGATCACCGATCTTTCCAAGACCTCCAATCATCGCTTTGTCATCCTTCACATTACGATCTCCGTGCAACTCCAAAAAGCTGTCTCCACAGATCGCGTTGATATAATCTAATGTATATGGACGGTTGGGGTGGCGAGATAATTGCACTCGCTGCCATGCCGTCAAGTTTTTATAAATATCCTTCTTAGCTTGCGCAAGCTTTTTCTCAATTTGCTTACACGTCTGGGTTACATCTACATCACTCTGCTGACCTATTAAGGCGCATTTCTCCAGCTGTTCTTCAAGCTCTTTAATGGGTAATTCAAAATCTAAATATTCCATTTTTTGTTTGTTTCCTCGGTGATTTAACACCTGGGTTAGTTAGGATTCAGCCCACAAATATAAGGGTTTTCTCTTAGGATTTCAGTGCCTTTTTTCTGCGAAATATCTTACGGTTTTTTAACACTCCATTTGCGATAACCACAAAGAGTATTACCATTGCACCATAATAGAACTCCGTACTCATTTGCTCGACATCCCCCAATACAAGAAAGGCCAATACAATCCCATATACAGGTTCAAGGTTAATAGTGAGCATAATGGTATACGGACTTAAGTGTCGCATCACTTCCACAGAAGCAATAAAGGCATACGCCGTACAGATACTCGCAAGGATACCAAGATACACCCAGTCCATCGCGGGTAAATTAAAAAAGGCTTCAGAGAAGAAGGCACTCCCCCCTTCATTCAAACCAGAAAGGTCCGAAAATGTCATGAACAGCGTGATGAAAATGGTTCCAACAAGCAATTCATAAAACGATATTTTAGTAGAATCATGCTGGTGAATGAACTTCCCATTAATCAATGTAAATATAGCCGACAATAATGCCGACAACAACGCCAATCCAATCCCAAGGTGGTACTGGGGTTCTACTTTGAAAATTAAATACAAGGCTCCAATCACAATCGCTCCAAAAAGGAGCTCGTACCAGATTAGTTTTCTTTTATAGAAAATAGGCTCCAATATGGCTGTAAAAAAAGCACCTGTGCTCATCATCGCGAGTGTAATCGAAACATTAGAGGCTTTGATAGCTCCAAAAAAAGTGAGCCAGTGTACCGCTATGATGATGCCGGCCAGGGTAAAATAGATGGCCGCTTTTCGCGAAAGCGCAAGATCAACCCCCTTCCACTTAATGTATATATAAATGAATATCGACGCGAGCCCCATGCGAAACCACACTAAAGGAACGGCACCTATACTAATCAAAGAGCCCAGCACTGCCGTAAATCCCCAGATGAAGACAATGAAGTGAAAATGAAGATAACTTCGAAGTTTAGCGTTTGGCATTGTATAACAGATAAGCAGCGAGAATAGCAAAAACCCCATTAGGCAACCACACAGCAACGAGTGGAGAAAAGTCTGACTGATTTGCCATTGTACTAAATATACGGTCAAAAAACAAGAATGAACACGCAATGATAATTCCAACTAACAAGTTAATCCCCATACCTCCACGACGTTTCATAGAAGACACGGCTACCGCAATAATGGTGAGAATATAGGCAGCAACAGGTAGCCCAAAACGCTTGTACAAGGTCACCTCATAACCACTTATATTTGAAGAACCTCTCGCTTTTTCTTTATTGATAAAACGCCTTAAATCAGGAGTCGTTAAGGTTTCGGCAATATACTTGACAGGTGTTAAATCATCGATATCGAAAGTAAAGGTAGTGTCTAATTTTCGCTGACTGAATAGAATATCACCGTTAGGCGTTATTGTTTTCTTCTTATAACCATTTAAGGTATACGTGGTATCCTTAGGATTGAATCGAATTCTAGAAGCAGAGATTTTATACTTCAACTCATTGCCTTCAATATGCTCTAGCGTAAAGTTACGGCCCGTTTTAGATTTGGCACTGAAACTACTCACATAGATAAGATCATTGTCATTGATAAGGCGATATACATTTTGCGTCTCTCGATCCTTTTTTTTCTTAAGATATTCATACTCAAAAGCCTTGAAATCTCGACTCGCCGATGGTCCAATATACGTACCTAAAATAAAGGCCGCAGCACAAACTATGGTTGCTCCTATCAAGTACGGTCTTAAAAAACGGGTAAAAGACACCCCACTACTTAAGAAGGCGATGACTTCTGTGTTATTGGCCAGTTTTGAGGTAAACCAGATTACAGAAAGAAATAGAAAGAATGGGAATAAAATATTCAGGAAATAAATAGTAAAATCTCCATAGTAACTCAAGATTTCTAGGAAGGGCACTTCATTGGCCAGCATCTTATCGATTTTCTCGGCAAGATTGACAATAATCATGATAGGAATAAAGAGCACAAGCATCATTACAAATGTGCCTAAATACCGCTTCAATATGTACCAATCGAGAATTTTCACTAGAGACGTTGATCCATTTGTTTAACCATCTTATTTTTCCATTCCGTAAATGTACCCGCGAGAATTTCTTTTCGAGCTTCTCTCACCAACCACATATAGAAACCAAGATTGTGAATAGTAGCAATTTGCATTCCCAACAGTTCGTGACATTTGAAAAGATGACGCAAATAGGCTTTACTGTATTCGGTATCTACCCAGGTATGCCCCATTTCATCAATTGCTGAGAAATCTTCAGCCCACTTTAAGTTTTTGATATTAATGGTTCCATGCGCAGTAAACAACATTCCATTACGTGCATTTCGCGTAGGCATCACACAGTCAAACATATCAATACCTAAGGCGATATTTTCTAGAATATTAATCGGTGTTCCCACACCCATCAAATAGCGAGGTTTGTCTTGTGGCAAAATAGCCGTTACTACCTCGGTCATGGCGTACATTTCTTCAGCTGGCTCGCCAACAGACAAACCACCTATCGCATTTCCAAAAGCATTGGAATTTGCGATATACTCGGCCGATTGTTCTCTTAAGTCCTTATAAACGCTTCCCTGAATAATAGGAAATAACGTTTGGTCAAACCCATACAAGGCTGGGGTTTTTTCAAAATGAGTGATACAACGATCTAGCCAACGATGTGTCATATGCATCGATCGTTTGGCATAGCGATAATCACAAGGATAAGGTGTACACTCGTCAAAGGCCATGATAATATCTGCACCTATTTGTCGCTGGATCTCCATCACATTTTCAGGAGTAAACAGGTGTGTAGAACCATCAACATGTGACTTGAACTTAACGCCTTCTTCCTTGATCTTTCTGCGATCTGACAAAGAGTATACTTGAAATCCCCCACTATCCGTAAGTATCGGGCCATTCCAATTCATAAATTTATGCAAACCTCCAGCTTTCTGAAGCGTTCCCGTTCCCGGCCTCAAATAGAGATGATAGGTATTTCCCAGAATAATATCTGGCTTGATATCTTCTCTAAGTTCGCGCTGGTGCACTCCCTTCACAGAAGCTACGGTGCCTACCGGCATAAAAATAGGAGTCTCAATAACTCCATGATCTGTAGTAAGTTTTCCTGCTCTTGCTTGGGAAGCAGGATCTGTTGTAAGTAAATCAAATTGCATAAGCAGCAAAGATATGATTTTTGAAAAGTGCAACGGTAGGAATTGGAAGAATTAGAGAATAAATAACATTCCTAACCTAGGTGCTTCTTTTCGCGCCAAGCGCATACAAAGATCAAAAAACAACACAGGAAGCTTCCACTACCCAGACAATAGTCATAAGTCTTAGAACATATATCAAAGAGTGTTTGGTTCCGAAAATGAACATGACGTTTTGAGATTAAAACAAGACAATAATATACCAAACACTGAAGCCTACCAAACAAGCAATACTCGCTAAGCTCAAAGCATGCATGCCTTTGGAAAGTTTTGCAACTTCAGGGACATCCTTATCTCGAAAGACTAAATAGTTACATATTGCATAGAAAGGAGCTGTCAAGAAAGATAATATGGTGGCTACTTTAACTAAGAATCCCATTTCACTCACGAAGAAGAATAAAATGACACAGGTTCCTGTTAACAAGATGATAAGCCAAAAAGCATAGCTTAAGGTCTTTCTTCCAATTCCTAGTAATTTACTAGCATGTGACATCGCGCGCGGAGAAGCATCCAAGGTCGTCAAGGTCGTACTAAACATGGTGGTAAATGCTGCTACTCCTATAAATACTTTGGCCCAATCTCCTAAACTAGCTGTATACATATTGATGAGCTGGCGGGCAAAAACACCCCCCTGAGAAGAAAAAACTTCCCCACTTCCATACATCACCAAAGCACCTAATGTGACAAAGCCTATGCCTAGAACAACCGTCCCTGAATAGCCCAAATTGAAGTCAAAAAGCGACATCTTCAAATCTCGTTGCTCTGTCTTCCCTTTTTCCAAGGTCCAAAGCGAATGCCAAATAGAAATATCTAAAGGAGCTGGCATCCATCCCATAAAGGCGATAAGAAAGGCCAAGCCAGCAGCATCGGTAGGAATGATTTGCAGCAAAGAAGAACTATTTCCCATACCCGCAGTTTGCACGCTTTCGCGAAAAGCAAAAAAGACTGCAACGAGCGTACTCAATGTAAGCGTTATGATAATAATCTTCATCAAATGATCCAGAAACTTATACCGGCCTAATACCAAAATCGATGCACATAATAGTGTAATCGCTACACTCCAAACCGCTATTCCGTTTTCAATTCCGTGTGGCACTCCGAAAAGTTCAACGGCAAGTCCAGCCGTCACAATGGTTACTGCAGTTTGTATTGTAAACATGGTAAGTAAAGACAATACAAAATATGCGATCAATACGCCGCGCCCTAATTTCAAGTATCCATCCAAAAGACTCTTACCCGTTGCAGCCGCATATCGGGGTCCAAATTGAAAGAAAGGATATTTTATAATATTGACGAGAACTAGCGCCCATAGCAGGCCAAAGCCAAAATCGGCACCAGCGCGTGTGCTTTGGACCAAATGAGAAACACCAATTGCAGCTCCTGCAAAAAGCAAACCGGGTCCTAATTTCTTTAATGAAATGCTGCTCATCGCTCAGCCTTTTCAATAATATCAGCCAGTAAACGCCGTGCACGAAGCAATTTTACTTTTACGTTATTCATAGGCTCTCCAAGCTCTGCAGTCATTTCCTTATAGCTCATTTCTTGAAAATAACGAAGGTTGATCATCTCCTGGTAATGTGGCTTGAGCATTTTTATATAACGCAATAGTTGAGCGAGATTCTGCTCACTGATTAAAACATCCTCTGCTGTTGGATTTTCATCAGGCACCTTATACACTTGATCTTCAACTTTATCGGTGAATTGAGCACGTATCGAAGAGGCATTTTTACGTAGAATATCAATATGTATGTTCTTGGAGATTGTAAGTAACCAGGTATTAAACTGAAATTCTTCTTTGTAGGTATCTATCTTATCAAAGGCTCTTGAGAAGGTCTGAATGGTTATATCTTCAGCATCATACTCGTTTTTAGTACGATTGATCTGAAAACCATACACTTCATTCCAATAGGCATTGAGCAAGAAGTTAAATGCACTTTGACTACCTTCTTTAGCTAAGTTAATTTCGGATTTAATTCTATCGGGGGTTACTTCCAACGGTTTGGCTTTGAGATCAGGTTGACACTAAAGATACCCAATTGAAACAAAATCAAAAACAATTCATGGATTGGAAATAGATAGGCAACCTCTTTTTCCTTCAACCTATGGGCGCTCCCTGCTATAGCTGCCCATGCAAAGAGATACCGAATGACTATTACAACTAGAATTACTTCCCAATTGAATTGACTCCAAAGAAGAATTCCTGCCAAAACAAAAAATAATAACTGACTGCTGTAATAAAGGCCTAACAAGAACTTATCGTTTAGGGTATAGTATTTTGAAACACTCACATGACGGCGTTTTTGAGTATACCATTCTTTAAAAGTGTGTTTTGGATCGGAAGTAGTAAAACTTTCAGGGTGAAAGTTCACGGCAGTATTCTCTTTGGTTCCTGCTTCATTGACAAAAAGATCATCATCACCGCTTTGAATTTTCATATGATTGACAAACCCCCCCTGTTCAAAAAAGAGTTCCCGTGTATATGCCAAATTTCTACCGACACCCATATATGGTTTCCCTGCCATCGCGTAGCTCATATATTGCATCGCACTAAGAACGGTTTCGTACCGTATCAAGACATTGAGCCAAGATTTTTTTACTCTTTTGTATCCGCCGTATCCTAAAACTAAACTTTTCTTCTCATTAAATTTTCCTGCCATTTCGTAAATCCATCTATCAGTGGCTGGCTGGCAATCGGCATCAATAAACAAAAGGTGATTGTGTGAAGCTGCTTTTATCCCTAGCGTAAGAGCATATTTTTTATTCCCCCAAAAGGCTTCAATATTTTCTACATTCACTTGTTTGACATTAGCCGCTTTTTTAACAAAAGCTTCCATAACCTCTTCAGTTTCATCTTGTGATGCGTCATTAATTAAAATAACTTCAAAGTCAGGGTATTTCTGAGAAAGTAGTTTAGGCAGATATTGGCGCAAGTTTTCTGCTTCATTCTTTGCGCAAACAATGACAGAAACCGGCGGAAGCGAATAAGGAGTTTTGGAAATATTTGATGCGGCTTTCTTGAGGGACGCTTTCGCGAAAGCGAACGTAAAAAAAAGTAGGTGATAACAGACATTAACTCCAGCAACGCCAATAAAGATGTAAAACAGATAGGTCAATAGTTGGTCCAATACAGCAGTGATTTACTGATCGTTAGAACAATCTCCCGTTTCCGATGGCAAACGACCGCACATACCGCAGGCTTCACCTTCTTTGTTGAGAAAGGGGCTTTGGCTGGCACATGTACCAGCAAATTCACCGTCTTTTTTAGCCCAAATTTTTATACCAATTCCGGCTACTGCCAACGCTAATATTCCGAGAGTAATGAAGAATAATTCCATCGTACTTATTTTGTGCAAATATACAAAGAAAGCCGTAGCATCTCTAGGCTGTATATGATAAAATGAATAGGAAGAGTTTTAGAAATCTACGCTTGAAACTACGCTATTCTTGGTTGCTTCTTTACTACCGCCTTTAGGCTCGATGGTAATATTAAAACTCGCCATGCGTTCCTCGTAAGGTATTTCAACAAGGTTTTCCTTCGATATTTTGAGAATATCCAATGGTTTCATCACGCCGTCTACATCTGCCCACATTTGATATACCTGATCATCCGGAAGTTTAGGTAAACTCACCACATGCACGTATGATTTTTTCTCTAGTGTATTTACATAGGCAACAGTCTCCAATCTACGAGCGCGAAGATTTCCTCGAAGGACGTATTTCTTGGTGGCTGAATTATTCAAAATCATAAACTGCTCTTCAACAGATTGTAATGATTCTTTATTGGAAACAATATCAGAATTGAGCTGCTCAATAAGAGCATTTGTGAGCTGACGATCCTCAAGGAGTTCATTGTTTTGATTCCATATCATAAAGCTCACCAATCCAAAAAGTATGGCAACCCCACAAGCCACAACAGCGAGCACTGGGAATGTGGGATTTGGCTTCTTACGAATGGCCTCTAAAATCTCTGATTTCAAATAAGTGGGTGCAGTTACCGAAAACGAACTCGCATATTCTTCTAAATTTTCTTGAAGCTCGACATAGGTTTGCTTCACTTCAGGATATTTTTCAATATAATGTTCGGCTTCTTGTGACTCTATAGGAGAAGTGGTACCCATCAGATACCGCTCTAGCAAATCGCCTTCTAGAAATATGTGTGCTCTCTCGCTCATAATAACAATAATACAAAAGCCAAACTAAATAATTTACGCAACTCTCTAAGTCCAATTTTTAATCGTGACTTCACAGTACCTAGCGGGATATTTAATTCATCACTCGCTTCTTGCTGAGTCATTCCTTGAAAAAATAGCGCATCAATCACCACTTTATATTTTTCCTCAAGCCCATTGGCATGCGTCTGAATATCCAGATGTTCTATTGCTAAAGTTGTTGTTGGTATGTGATATACGTTAGAATCTTGCGTTTGGATCTCTTTATTCATTTTTCTTTGCCTACTTCTCACCGCGTCGATGGCAGTATTCTGTACTACTCGGAAAAGCCAGGTAAATAGACGTGCCTTTTCTGCATCGTATTTATGCGCATTCTTCCATATTTTGACAAAAGAATCCTGTAAAACATCTTGGGCAAGCGCATCATCCTTGGTCACTTTTATGGCCACACCAAATAGCGCATCTGCATAGTGATCATATAACAATCCTATGGCGCGTTCATCCTGAGCCTGCAATAGCTCTACAATATGTCTTTCTATAAACGGTTTCAAAAAACTGGTCGGTTTTTGTTTTAACAAAGGTTTGTGCCCCCTACTCCATCCTTCACCTAAATATACGGCGTATAAATAGCAAACGAAACATACCCATATTTAGTAACTCATCAAAACAAAAAATAGTATGGAAAGTGTATCATTAATTATTGGAGTATTCGCCCTGTTGATTTCAGCAACATCCATTGCCCAAACCGACATTATAGATATTGCTTACACTTCCAAAGAACATACCACTTTAGTTGCTGCGGTTAAGGCTGCAGATTTAGTTAACACCTTAAAAAGGGAAGGCCCATCTACGATCTTTGCTCCTACAAGCTGCGCTTTAGATGCGCTAGCTGCTGGAACACTGACTGCCAAAATTTATGATTAAAATGTGATCCTCGTAGCTGAAAACGGAGGTATGGCGACCGTCACTGACGCAGATTTTCAAGCATCAAACGCAAGTATTGATGTTATAGATAGTGTCCTGTTACCTACAAAGTAAAACTCAAACGTCTTTCAATAAAAAAGAGCCTTGCAGCATGACTATAAGGCTCTTTTTTATATCTGGAAAAGGCACTAAATCACGTTAACCTCCGGGCTAATAGTCAACCCAAATTGCTCCTGAACTGCTGCCTGTATGCGCAATGCAAGATTCCAAATCTCTTGTCCGCTCGCTGTACCATAATTTACCAAAACTAAGGCCTGCTTGTCATGAACACCTGCATCCCCAAAGCGCCTTCCCTTGAATCCTGCTTGCTCAATAAGCCAACCTGCAGGTACTTTGATCTTATTTGGCCCTACCGGATAAAAAGGGGCTGTTGGGAATTTTTTTCTTAGGGCGGTAAATGTATCTTGATCTACCACAGGGTTCTTAAAGAAACTCCCACTATTCCCCAAGATAGCAGGGTCTGGAAGCTTAGATTGTCTAATAGCGATAACCGCATCAGACACATCCTTAATGCTAGGTGCTGTAATTCCCTTGGCGATCAACGTATCAGAAATAGCCCCGTAATCCGTTTGGATCTTGTGATGCTTTCGCGAAAGCCTAAAGCTCACCGAAGTAATAATATATTGATCTTTAAGTTCATTTTTAAATACAGAATCTCGATATCCAAAAGCACAGTCGGCTAAATGAAATACGCGTTCATCCCCTGTTTCTCTATGCACTGCATCACAACTATAAAAAACATCTTTTAACTCGATGCCATAAGCACCAATATTCTGAATAGGAGATGTACCAACATTGCCTGGAATTAATGACATATTCTCAACGCCTCCAAGGTTATTGGAGACACAATAAAGCACAAATGTATGCCAGTTTTCACCACCAGCCACACGTAAAATTGCTTCCGTTTGAGTAGAGTGATCATCCAGCAACTCCATCCCTTTAAAGTCTAAATGTATCACGAGACGATCGACATCTTGACTCAGTAGCATATTACTACCTCCCCCAATGATCAAAGGATTTTTATATGCCTTCATAGCCAGTAGTTCCTTGAGCTGATCTACTGTGCTAACACTTACAAAAAAACGCGCCTTTACATCAATCCCAAAGGTATTGTATGTTCTGAGCGATATGTTTTCTTGTATATGCATTAACCTTTATAAACTGCTAAGGCCGCTGCTAAAATAGCAACTGATTCTTTCAATGCTTTTTCTTCAAGTACGTATGCAATACGCACTTGGTTTAATCCTACTCCTTCACTTGAATAAAATCCAGCAGCAGGAGCTACCATCACGGTCTTTCCTTGGTAATCAAACGATTCCAATAGCCATTGTGCAAAGGCATCTGTGTTTTTTACAGGAAGCTCTGCTATACAATAGAAGGCACCTTTAGGCTTTGCTACTTTTACACCTGGAATTTTTTCCAAACCAGCGACGAGCGTATTTCTACGTGAAACATATTCGTCAATAACATCTGTAAAATATGACGTTGGAGTTTCTAGCGCAGCTTCTGCGGCAATTTGCGCAAAGGTTGGCGGACTTAAGCGAGCTTGTGCAAACTTCATAGCGGTCGCCATTAATTCCTTATTCCGACTTACGATACACCCGATACGCGCACCGCACATTGAATACCGTTTGGAAACAGAATCGATCATTATGGTATGTTGATCAATATCACGTTGCGTCATCACAGAATGATGCTTTAAACCATCATATGCAAATTCACGGTACACTTCATCGGCGATCAAAAAGAGGTCATATTTTTTGACCATTTCTGCCAATTGACAAATTTCCTCTTCAGAATACAGATACCCTGTTGGATTTCCCGGATTGCAAATAACTATTGCCTTTGTACGCGCTGTAATTAGTTTTTCAAAATCGGCAATGGGTGGCAGGGCAAAACCCTCCTCCAAAGTGGAAATTACAGGCACTACGGAAACCCCACTTGCTGTTGCAAAACCATTATAATTTGCGTAAAATGGTTCAGGAATGATGATCTCGTCTCCTGGATCTGTCACACTACCCATGGCAAAAAGCAAAGCTTCCGAGCCACCAGTTGTGATGATAATATCTTCTGAATCTACCGCTATGCCTTGCTTCTGATAATAAGAGGCCAGCTTGCCCCTATAGGACTGAAAACCTGCAC
Source organism: Dokdonia sp. (assembly GCA_047630395.1). Lineage (GTDB taxonomy): Bacteria > Bacteroidota > Bacteroidia > Flavobacteriales > Flavobacteriaceae > Dokdonia. The sequence goes on along the minus strand of JBLHXM010000003.1, from coordinate 36,190 downwards.
TGTGGCTATAGGCAAGTACTTCTATATTGTTAGAACGGATTGCCTCCAATGCCACATCTGGCGTTTTAATATCCGGTTGACCTATATTGAGGTGATGTATTTCAATTCCACGAGCCGTTGCTTCATCAGCAAATGGAACTAATTTTCGAATTGGAGATTGTGGCATGGCCATCCCCTTTTTAGAAATCGCTGGCATAGTATCTTTTTTAGGACTACAAAAGTGCAGTTTTTTATTCAGATTAAGAAGTGCGCTTTCGCAAAAATCTCAAAGGCTTTTTGTAACTTATGAACACAAACACCTGTTATGATTACACGCGCCCTTCTACTCTTTATAATGGCCTTTATTCTTTTTCCATATTTAGGGATTTCTCAGGGAAGCTTCCAGCTACCCCCTGGCAGGACAGAAGAAAAAATAAAGGTGAATATTATCAGTAATATTGTGATTATCCCTGTGGTTGTTAATGGAACGCCGCTTTCATTTATATTAGATACGGGAGCAAATGGCACCATCATATTCCAAATAGAATCAGATCAAAAAGTCGAAGCGCGAAATGCAGCCTATATTGAACTCAGAGGAGCCGGAGCAGGAGATCCAATCAAAGCGATCAAATCTAGCGGCAATAGCATTACGGTAGGCTCGGCCACAAGTCGGAGCGAGACCATGTACGTCATCCTTGACGAACAAAGTAATTTTTCTCCTCGATTAGGATATGCCGTCCAAGGCATCTTGGGGTATCAATTTTTTAAGGATTTTATTGTAGAAATCAACTACCCTCGGGAATATATCATCATTCATAAACCAGAGCGTTACAGCTATAAAAAGAAGAAAAAGAATTTTGATACGCCGCTGTTGTTTTATCGCAATCGTCCGTTTATCGAAACAATGGTGACACTAGAAGAAGGAACTTCAAAGGCCCATATGCTTTTAGATTCTGGAGCCAGCGATGCTTTATGGCTTTTTCAAAATGAAAAAAACATCAGAGTCCCTAAGCGTAACTTTAAGGATTATCTAGGCATCGGTTTGAACGGCAATATCAATGGGGCTCGCGCCTATACACCAAACCTAAAAATAGGGCCTTTTAATTTCAATAAGGTAACGACAGCTTTCCCAGATAGCACTTCTATTCAAAACTTACACATAACCGATTGGAGAAATGGTAGTGTGGGCGCTGATTTTCTGAAACGTTTTCACTGTATTATTGACTATCCCAACAGCAAACTAACCTTGACAAAAAATAGGGATTATGACGCTCCTTTTGTGTATAATAAAAGTGGACTTACCGTCAAGCATGGGGAATATACACTTGCCAAAAAGCTACTTAGCAGCAATGACCAAAGTATCTCAAGAGCTAATGAGTTCACGGCTCAGATTGTAAATGTTTTTAAAAGTGCCAATTATTATAAAACAGTACTCCTCCCCACTTACCAGATTGCCGAAATAAGACCAAATTCCCCGGCTGCAGATAGTGGCTTCCAAACGGGAGATTTTATTTTAAGAATCAATAATAGAAATACAGAAAAAATGTCCTTGGAAGAAATCAACAAATACTTTTATCAAGAAGGCGGCAAGGTGGTACGTATTCGTATTGAAAGACAAGGAATTCCCTATGACCTTTCCTTTGTCCTAAAAGATATCCTATAAAAAAAGCCACCCAAAAAAGGTGGCTTTTTTATAATATTAAATGATAGTACTAATTACCATTAATCGGCCCATCGCCTTTTTTCTCTAGCGGACTTGACTCAGGAAGAACCTTTCCTTTAATTTTTAAACTCTGTGGCACTTCTGAAGCATTCGAATAAACCGTAATTGTTTTTCTAATTGGTCCAGGCCTCTTGGTGTCATACTTAACTTCAATAATTCCAGTCTCACCAGGTTGAATAGGATTTTCAGGTTTCTTAGGAATTGTACATCCGCAGGTAGAATAGACTCTTGCTACAATAAGCACATCTGTTCCTGTATTTGTAAATTCAAATGCACGCACACCGTCAGAACCATATGCTATCTTGCCATAGTCAACAACATCCGATGTGAAGGTCATTTCGGCTTTCTTTTCTTGCGCTTGTAGACTTACGGTCATTAGACCTACTACAAACAAAAATATTAATTTTTTCATAATTTTCAATATTTGAGGATCCTAAAAATAGTCAGAAAAAGCCCACCTACCAAATAATGATATTAACAATTAACGGGCTTGAACCTATAATGACCGGGTCAAAAATACGGTTTTGGCTATTTATATATCCTACTGTTATGAGTACTTTTGCTCATTCCAAGATAACATTGACAATAATTAGACCAAACTATGAGCATTGCTTCAAAATATGACGCTTCAACGGTAGAAGACAAGTGGTACGCCTACTGGATGGAAAACAACTATTTCCACTCTACACCTAACGAAAAAGAACCCTATACCATTGTCATTCCGCCGCCTAACGTCACTGGAGTGCTTCACATGGGGCATATGCTCAACAACACCATTCAGGATGTTCTCATTCGTCGCGCACGTTTAAAAGGCCTCAACGCTTGTTGGGTTCCCGGTACTGATCATGCCTCTATCGCTACTGAAGCAAAGGTTGTTGCTAAATTGGCAGAACAAGGCATCAAAAAATCTGACCTCACACGTAAAGAATTTTTGGAGCACGCTTGGGAATGGAAAGAGGAATATGGAGGTGTTATTTTAGATCAACTTAAAAAATTAGGAGCTTCCTGTGACTGGGAACGCACTAAATTTACCATGGACCCAGACATGTCTGAGGCCGTGATAAAAACTTTTGTAGACCTTTATAATAAAGGATTGATCTACCGAGGATACCGAATGGTAAACTGGGATCCCGAAGCAAAGACGACACTTTCTGATGAAGAAGTAATACACGAAGAACGCCAAGGACTTTTGTATTACCTCAACTATAAAATTGAAGGCTCAGAAGATACCTTAACGATCGCAACGACTCGCCCAGAAACTATTTTTGGGGATACAGCCATTTGCATCAACCCTAATGACGAACGCTTTACACACCTGAAAGGAAAGAAAGCAATCGTTCCTATTTGTGGTCGTGTGATTCCAATCATCGAAGATGAATATGTCGATATCGAGTTTGGAACTGGATGTTTGAAAGTGACACCTGCTCATGATATGAATGACAAAGCCTTAGGCGATAAACATTCCTTGGAGGTAGTTGACATTTTCAACGAAGATGCTACATTGAATAGTTATGGACTTCACTACGAAGGTCAGGATCGTTTTGTAGTACGTAAGGCTATCAAAAAGGAACTGGAAGCAAAAGGACATTTACTGAAAACAGAAAATTACCTCAACAAAGTAGGTACTTCTGAACGCACCAAAGCGGTTATAGAGCCTCGCTTGTCAGATCAGTGGTTTTTAAAAATGGAAGAGCTTGCAAAACCAGCCATCAAAGCGGTTTTAGAAACTGGAGAAGTAAAATTGTTTCCTAAGAAATTTGAAAACACCTACCGTCACTGGATGGAAAATATCCGTGATTGGAATATCTCTCGCCAACTCTGGTGGGGACAACAAATTCCTGCTTTCTACTTTGGAGATGGGAAAGACGATTTTGTTGTTGCCGAAACGATAGAGGAAGCTCTTACGCTTTCGCGAAAGCGCACCAATAATGACAACTTACAACTCTCAGACCTTCGTCAAGATACAGACGCCATGGATACCTGGTTCTCTTCTTGGTTATGGCCAATGAGTGTTTTTGATGGAATACGCAATCCTGAAAATGAAGAATTCAAGTACTACTACCCTACCAACGACCTAGTAACAGGTCCAGATATCTTATTTTTCTGGGTAGCACGTATGGTGGTTGCTGGATATGAATATACTGGACAACGTCCCTTTAATAATGTATATCTCACCGGTTTGGTACGTGACAAACAACGTCGTAAGATGTCCAAGTCACTCGGAAACTCTCCTGACGCTTTAGGTCTTATCAAAGAATACGGCGCCGATGGTGTACGTGTTGGACTACTCTTGAGTAGTGCAGCAGGCAATGACCTGATGTTTGAAGAAGAGTTATGCCAGCAAGGAAAAGGGTTTGTTAATAAGATCTGGAATGCTTTTCGTTTGATCGAAGGATGGGAGATTGATGAGACGATTCCACAACCTGCAGCCAGCATTCAAGGCTTGGAATGGTATCAATCCCGTTTTAATCAGGCACTCGCAGAGATTGAAGATCACTTCTCAAAATATAGAATTAGTGATGCTTTAATGACTACCTACAAATTGGTTTGGAACGACTTCTGTGGATGGTTATTGGAAATTGTAAAGCCCGCCTACCAGCAGCCTATTGATCGCGCCACTTACGATGCGATTATCGGTGCTTTGGAAGATAACTTGCGTATCCTGCATCCGTTTACTCCTTTTGCTTCAGAAGAAATCTGGCAGACCATTGCATCGAGAAATCCAGAAGAGGCGCTAATTGTAAGTAAGTGGCCAGAAGTAGGCACTGTAAATGAGCAACTCATCAACGATTTTGACTATGCATCGCAAGTTATTTCGGGAATCAGAACCATTCGTAAGAGCAAGAATATTGCTTTTAAAGACAGTATTGAAGTACATGTATTAAAGAATGAGGAGAGCACGACCGATTTTGATACTATTATTTCGAAGTTGGGGAATGTGAGTGAGATCGCTTTTGCGAAAGCGCCATTAGACGGAGCCCTATCATTTAGAGTCAAATCGAATGAGTATTTCATCCCATTGGAAGGAGCCATAGACATAGACGCTGAAATTGCTAAAATTGAAGAAGAACTTAAATACACCAAGGGCTTCTTAGTTTCGGTGAGTAAAAAGCTATCTAATGAGCGTTTTGTAAGCAATGCGCCAGAACAGGTAGTTGCTATTGAAAAACAGAAAATGGCAGATGCAGAAAGTAAGATTGAAGCTTTAGAAAAGAGAATGGCTAGTCTAAAATAGCCATTTTAATTATTGACTTAAGAATGTATTAGAGGCCTCAATGTAGGCCTCTTTTGCTTCATCACTGGTCATATGCCTCACCTGCATCAAAGCATTCAACTTGAAAGCACTTACGAGTTCGTGCTCCCCTTCATTATGACTAAATGTATTCAATTGAGTTGCCTGCTTATACAAGGCATAGAATTGTAATAATACATCAGGTGGAAATTCTTGTGTGGCGGCTCCCACCCTTTTAAAAGCATCCAAAAACTGTGTATGGAGAACTTTATTTTCCATTATATAGAGGCTATAATAGATGTTGCACCTTTCACATTCTGTTGTAAAGACACATTCACTTTGGTTCCTATGGGAAGGTATATATCTACTCTAGATCCAAATTTAATAAACCCACTTTCTGAACCTTGCTCAACAGATTCCCCTTCTTGAGCATAGTTTACGATACGTCTTGCTAAAGCTCCAGCTATTTGACGATGCAATACCTCTCCAAACTTTTCTGTCTTCACCACGACTGTAGTTCGTTCATTCTCTTCACTAGCCTTAGGATGCCACGCAACCAGGTATTTCCCAGGATGGTACTTGCTATATACAACTTCTCCTGCACCTGGAAAACGCGTCACATGCACATTGAGTGGAGACATAAAAATAGATACCTGAAGACGTTTGTCTTTAAAATATTCTTTTTCAAACACTTCCTCTATGACAACAACTTTACCATCTACAGGTGATACAATATTGGTCACCACTTGTGTCGCAATACGATCAGGGTTTCTAAAAAATTGCAAAATAAGCACAAGCAAAACGAGGCAAAGCGATATAATTCCGTACAACAAAAATTCATTTGTTACGTATTTTTTAGAAACAAGCAATACAACAGCCACTATCAAAAGTGTCATTGAAATAATTTTATATCCTTCCTTATGGAACATACTCTAGTATAATTAAAAACAAATAAATAAAAGGGCTCGCAAAAATGATACTATCTAGTCGATCATAAATCCCACCATGTCCAGGCATTAATTGCCCACTATCTTTTACACCCGCTTGTCGTTTCAATTGGGATTGAATCAAATCTCCCAACGTTCCAAAAACGGCACATGTCACAGCAACCGTAAGCCATAACCCGAGGCTAAGCAAGCCTGTAAACTGATAGATGAAAACACTAGCAATACAAGCAAAAACAAGACCTCCGATAAATCCTTCGATCGTTTTCTTTGGAGAAATACGCTCTAAAAGTTTATGTTTACCTATGCTCTTTCCCACAATAAAGGCAAAGGTATCATTTATCCAAATCAATGCAAAAACGCTCGCCACGAGATATGAGGTATATTCTCCTTGATATGACGGCAGCAAAATAGTAAAAACAACACCACCAATGATATAAAAGAGTGTATATCCATATTTCTGAGATATCGTGATATAGCCCTCAGAAGGTCGTATTAAATTTTTAATAAGGTACAAATTTACAGTAATAGTCAATGTCAAGAACAACAAGGCAGCCCATTGCGACCATTTAAAGTAGCAAAAAAAAGCAGTGGCACCCAGCAACAAAAAATAGGGTAGAAATGATTTTATCTTTATGAGTTTCAAAAACTCATAAAGTGTGAAGCCGCCAAAAACAAGAAAAAGAATGAGATATACATTCTCTAGCGAAAATATAGCAAGTAGCAGCAGTGCTACATACAATAATCCAGAAAGTGCTCTAATGATAACCTCTCGCATACTACAAGTCTTCTAATAGCAACAAATATAGATTTTTTGTACTGCTTCCGTAGGTCAGAAAGTCTTTTTCGTCTTCTTTAGTTTCAAAATGTTTAATAGTAGTAATATTAGTAGGGATGTTTCCAGCGTTACGGTTCTTTATGATCCGAAGGCCTTCCCCTATGTTATTGACGATTTGGCTTGTGGTTGCATAGATGACCATATTCTGAGGCAAATCATGTAGCTTCATTTCTTTAAGTTGGTTGGAACAAACAAGAATGGATCCGTTATCTGCAACCAAACTTTCACAGGTCGTTAAATAGAAGGAAGCCGATGATTCTTTACCAAATTTTAGATTATATTCTCCAAAAACGTCTTTCAAGTTACTATCTAGGCAAAAAACTTCATTTTCATACCAATCATTTTCAAGCAGGATATTGTCAAAGTTTTGCTGTGCTTCCTGAAGGTTTATGGCATAGAGAAACTTGCCGCCGTTTAAGATAAAATTTTTAGTAAAGCGCTCATCGGCAGGCGTATGCTCATCGGGCATGTACTTGCTGCGCTCATCATGCGTTTTTTCTAAACGGGGACCGTCTGATTTAGAGGAACTCTTAAATAATTTTCTAAATAGACTCATATAGGGATTGCATTCCAGTATTTATGGGTTATCCAAATATAAAAAATTCCTGATCCAACCTTTGGTTAAATCAAGAATTTTTAATCTATGGCTTAAATATGTCTTCCTTACGGCTCGACAACCTCAGTTACTTCTTCTGATTTCCCGAAAGGGCGCTCTCCAAAGATCTCAACGAGATCCGCTTTAAAGATCACTTCCTTATCCAAAAGCATATTGGCCAACTGGGTCAATTTTTCTTTATTTTCGGTCAATAAGGCTATTGCACGTTGATACTGTTTTTCAATTATCGTAGAGATTTCCTCATCAATAAGTTCGGCAGTTTTTTCAGAATATGGTTTTGTAAAACCACCCTCTTGACCTGAGGAGTCGTAATAGGTTAGATTCCCAACCTTGTCACTTAGTCCATATACCGTTACCATCATTCGCGCTTGCTTAGTCACTTTTTCAAGATCACTAAGAGCACCCGTTGATATTTTATTAAAGATTACCTTCTCTGCAGCTCTACCTCCTAATGCAGCACACATCTCATCCAACATTTGCTCAGGACGCACGATTAGCCGCTCTTCAGGCAAGTACCAAGCAGCTCCCAAGGAATTTCCTCTTGGCACTATGGTTACTTTCACTAAAGGTGCCGCATGCTCAAGCACCCAACTTGTTGTTGCGTGACCCGCTTCATGGAAAGCAATAGCTTTCTTCTCGTCTACAGTAATGATCTTATTTTTCTTTTCAAGTCCGCCCACAATACGATCTACAGCATCTAAGAAATCTTGCTTTTCAACAGCTTTATTTCCTTTTCTCGCCGCAATTAATGCTGCCTCATTACACATGTTTGCAATATCAGCACCAGAGAAACCAGGCGTTTGTTTTGCTAAGAACTCCACATCCAATCCATCGACCTTCTTCAAAGGACGTAAATGCACTTCAAAAATTTCCTTACGCTCCCGCACATCTGGAAGATCGACATAAATCTGACGATCAAAACGTCCAGCACGCATGAGTGCTTTATCCAGAACATCTGCACGGTTTGTTGCCGCCAAAACGATAACATTCGTGTTGGTTCCAAAACCGTCCATTTCGGTCAATAATTGATTCAATGTATTCTCACGTTCATCATTTGATCCAGAGAAGTTATTTTTGCCTCTAGCTCTACCAATGGCATCGATCTCATCAATAAAAATAATTGCTGGAGACTTTTCTTTTGCTTGTTTAAAAAGATCACGAACACGAGAAGCACCCACACCGACAAACATTTCAACAAAATCAGACCCTGACAATGAGAAGAAAGGAACTTTAGCCTCTCCCGCTACGGCTTTCGCCAAAAGTGTCTTCCCTGTTCCAGGTTGGCCAACGAGCAATGCGCCCTTTGGTATTTTCCCTCCCAGACTAGTATATTTTTCAGGATTTTTAAGAAAATCTACAATCTCTTGAATCTCTTCTTTAGCGCCTTCCAGACCAGCTACATCTTTAAAGGATGTCTTGATATCTGTTTTCTCGTCAAATAGTTTAGCCTTCGACTTTCCAATATTAAATATTTGACCTCCAGGACCGCCACCGGCACCTGCAGACATACGACGCATGATAAATATCCAAATCCCAACAATCAAGACAATAGGAAGGAATGGAATAATTTTGTCGAACATACTCACTTCTTGATCGTGAGCTACTTCGGTCGTTAAGTTTCCATCTGCAATTTCTCTTTTGAGATCATTTTCAAAATTTTGTTGATCACCAAACTTGACTCTATAATCAGCAGCCGATTGCGAAGCCTTCATGAAAGAAGGTCCTGAATCCTTTTTTTGGTGCTCAGTACTGCTTTCTGCCTCAGGCGTTAGGAATATTTTAGCTTCTCTCTTATTTGAAACCACCAATACTTTTTGGACATCTCCATTACGCAAATACTCACTTAGCTTAGTAAGTGAAGTTACGGAAGTATCTCCCATACCCTCACCACCGCCTAAAGCGGTCAATGCAAAAAACATCACGATAAGAATTCCAAAGATCCAATAGGAACTGTATTTGTTCTTCTTAGGTGTGGGTGTATTTTTATTTTCTTTATCTGACATGCAGTTTATTTTTTTAGTAGCTAGACGCTATGGTAGTAATTTTAGCATCTCCCCATAGACTTTCAATATCGTAGAATTCACGGATATGTTTCTGAAAAACATGTACCACCACATTCACATAATCAATAAGCACCCATTCAGAATTATCTAAACCTTCAGTGTGCCAAGGCTTTTCTTTCATCTCTTTACTTACTGTTTTTTGAATAGAATTAACTATTGCAGAGACTTGTGTATTCGAGGTACCATTGCAAATAATAAAGTAGTCACAAACTGTATTCTCCAACTCCCTCAAATCCAGAATATCAATACCCTGCCCCTTTACTTCTTCAATCCCATGTAGGATCGTAGTAATTAATTGATCTGTGCTCGTTTCTTTTTTTGCCATTAAATCCTTTTATTTACACAAAGTTATTACAAATTTACTGTTATTATCATTCTTAACATAAGTTTAAACACCCCAATTCGTCTATGCGCTTAGTCAAACTCTGTACCATTGATTCCACCAATGACTATCTTAAAGCTCTCGCAAAAACAGAAAGCCTTGAAGAGGATACTGTGGTCTGGGCGTTAGAACAGACAAAAGGAAGAGGTCAAATGGGAACTTCATGGACTACAGAAGCAGGTAAAAACCTAACCTTCAGTATATTTAGAAAAGTAAAAAGGGTCACTATTGACCAGCAATTCTATGTCACTATGGCTGCCTCTCTAGCCGTGAAAGACGTATTGCAAAAATTATTAATAAAAAATATCACTGTCAAATGGCCAAACGACATAATGTCAGACAAGCAGAAGATTTGTGGCATTCTGATTGAAAGTGTCATAAAGAAAGGAAAACTACATGCACTTATCCTGGGAGTTGGACTTAATGTAAATCAAACTGATTTTGGAGACACGCCCCGGGCCACATCGATCAAGGATCAAACGGGAATCCACTTTGACCTTAAGGAATTACTCAATATGCTCTTGAAGCAATTTCATCATTATGTCGCCTTGTTGCTAAAAGAAGACCTTGATGTTATAAAAACAGCCTATGAAGCAGATCTTTTTAGAAAAAACAAAGCTTCTACTTTTATTAAGAATGGACAACAATTCACAGGAATCATTCAAGGAGTAACGCCACAGGGGAAATTAATGATTCTTGAGGAGGACGAGGTACTCAATGAATATGATTTAAAAGAATTACAACTCCTCTTTTAATCAAGATGAATGGTTAAGGTCATTGTAATAAAGGCCTAAACTCTCCCCAAATACCTTATCTTTGAAGCTCTTAATACACGCTATGTTAGAAGAATCAATCGCCCCTGTTAAAAGGCAACCAAAACCGAAATGGTTACGGGTAAAACTACCGACAGGAAAAAAGTATACCGAACTTCGCGGACTCGTAGAAAAATACGACCTACATACCATTTGCACCTCTGGTAGCTGCCCAAATATGGGGGAATGCTGGAGTGAAGGTACCGCTACATTTATGATCCTAGGAAATGTTTGCACACGTTCATGCGGGTTTTGTGGCGTAAAGACCGGTAGACCAGAAACGGTAGACTGGGAAGAACCGGAAAAAGTAGCACGATCCATAAAAATAATGGCTATTAAGCATGCGGTGGTCACTTCTGTAGATAGAGATGATCTTAAAGACATGGGTACTATTATATGGGGAGAGACTGTAAAAGCTATTCGCCGTATGAACCCTGAAACGACCCTAGAAACACTCATCCCTGACTTTCAAGGAAGAGAAGACCTTATAGATCGTATTGTTGACGTACACCCAGAAGTGGTTTCTCATAATATGGAAACTGTAAAACGCCTCACAAGAGAAGTGCGTATTCAAGCGAAATACGAACGAAGCCTTGGTGTTCTAAAATATTTAAAGAACCAAGGAATCGCTCGTACAAAATCAGGCATCATGCTAGGCCTAGGTGAAACTGAAGACGAAGTCATTCAAACCCTTCAAGATCTTCGTGCCGCCAATGTCGATATTGTAACCATCGGACAATACCTTCAACCCTCGAAAAAACATTTACCTGTAAAGCAATTTATTACTCCCGATCAGTTTAAGAAATACGAAACAATCGGATTGGAAATGGGCTTTAGACATGTAGAGAGTGGTGCCTTGGTTCGATCTTCGTACAAAGCTCAGAAACACCTTACATAATTCATGGCAAAAACGCGCATTGCAATCAACGGTTTTGGGCGCATTGGGCGCACGGTATTTAAATGTATTTCTGCCCATCCTGAAATGGAAGTTGTTGGCATCAATGATTTGGCAGATGCCCACACCTTAAGTCATTTACTTAAGTACGATAGTATTCACGGGATCTACAGTGAAGAAGTGAGCTTTCGCGAAAGCGTACTCATTCTCAACAATCAAGACATTCCTGTTTTCAATCAACCAGATATTGCCCAAATTCCATGGCAACACTGTGCACCGGACATTGTTATTGAATGTAGCGGTAAATTCAAAACACGCGATCAGCTAAAGCATCACCTGAAGAATGGAGCTAAAAAAGTTGTGCTGTCAGTACCCTCTAATGACGACACCATACCCATGGTTGTCATGGGCGTTAATGACGCTATTCTAAAAGATTCAGACACCATTATATCCAATGCATCCTGCACTACCAATAACGCAGCGCCAATGATTCAAATCATTGACACGCTCTGTGGTATTGAACAGGCTTACATTACTACTATCCATTCGTACACTTCCGATCAAAGCCTGCATGATCAACCACACAGGGATTTGCGCAGAGCTCGAGCAGCAGGTCAAAGTATTATCCCTACAACCACTGGAGCTGCCAAAGCCATTACAAAAATATTTCCTCAGCTCTCTGAAGTGATTGGAGGCTGTGGCATCCGAGTACCTGTACCCAATGGCTCTTTGACTGATATTACTTTTAATGTAAAAAGAGACACTAGTATTGAAGAGATCAATGCGGCTTTTAAATTAGCTTCTGAAACTCGCTATAAGAACATACTCCAGTACACAGAACTGCCCCTAGTGTCCGTAGATATGATAGGGAATTCACATTCTTGCATATTTGACGCGCAAATGACTTCTGTCATTGGAAAACTCGTGAAAATAATAGGCTGGTATGACAATGAGATGGGCTATTCTAGCCGAATAATTGATTTAATATTATGCATTTCAAAGAATTAATCTATATTTAGCCATATCTATCTATTCTATGAAAGCTTTAACTAGCCCGTTTTTGCTTATTATTTTCATGTTATGTTCCGGTCTCTCTCGAGCCCAGGAAGCAGACCCTATTGAAGTTAATATTACGAATGCCAAAGTAGACTCTCTTATGGGGGAGGCCGTTCTTTCTATTCAAAAACTAGACTATAACAAATCCATTGAATACCTAACGAGCGCTCGCTCCCTGGCCGAAGAAGCTGGCAGTAAAGCCAGAATCGGTCTTACAAGCAGCAATCTGGCACGACTCTATTTTCAACTTCAAGATTATGACAAGGCAACCCTAGAAAATAATAAAGCTATCGCCATTCAAGATACTGATGAAACGAAGGTTGGTCTAGGACAAAGCCAAATCATAGCAGCACAGTTATTTTTACAAAAAAAAGAGTTTAAAAACGCAGATGCCGCTCTAGAAACAGCTTTCAACTTATTTACTGAGGAACGCAGCAGAGTTTTAATTGCTAATACCCAATACTTCCAAGCCGTTTCTGCCAATGCACAGGAAAAGTATAGTGAAGCAAATAGCCTTCTACAAACAGCGATCCCAGTACTTCAAGACAATAAAGAACTCTATTTTCTAGCGAGTAGTTATGTTGAAAAAGCAAATGCGCTCGTTCATTTAGAGCAGATTGAAGAGACCAAAGCAAGTCTAGAGGCAGCCAGCTTAATGGCAAAAGAACACAACTATACAGGATTAGAAGTTGAAATATTAAAATTCGATAGCGCGCTCGCTATTCTTCAGAAAGACTATGCACGTGGATATGCACAATTAGAAAAATATACCAATGCCCGAGAAAATGCAAGCTCAAATGCGCAAAACATTCAGCTAAAGACTCCTACCCCTGGAATGACAGAAGCCATGGCCAATGCACTTTCAAAAGATATTGAACGTGAGCAAAAACGCAAATTACAGGTCAGTCAACTCACAACCGTTTTAGGCATCGCCTTGATCACCATATTATCATTGCTTACATTATCACTCTATAAGAATAATAATTTGAGAGCGAAGGCTAACGAGTTATTACAGGCTAAGAATACCGAATTAATAATCGCCAAAGAAAATGCCGAGAAAGCCTCCATGGTGAAAGCACAATTTCTTTCCACGATTACGCATGAGCTTCGAACACCTATGTACGCAGTGACCGGGCTCACGCACTTGCTATTGACCGAAAACCCAACTTCCGAACAGAAAAAACACCTAGATTCGCTTAAGTTTTCTGGAGAATATCTCCTATCCCTAATTAACAATATTCTCGATCTAAACAAATTAGAGGCAAACAAAGTCGAAGTAGAGGAAACAAGTTTTGACCTTAAAAAGCGTATCAAAGATGTGCTCTTTGCCCTAGGGAAATCTGCCAAGGACAAAGGAAATAAATTATCCTTTGAATTTGATCCAGATATTCCAAATGAAATTCTTGGAGATCCTTTGATGATCTCTCAAATCCTCATCAATCTCGTCGGTAATGCTGTTAAGTTTACGAGAGACGGAGAGGTATTTGTTCGTGTTCAAAAAATTAGTCAATCTGATGACGATATCCGTCTACACTTTGAAATAGAAGACACAGGCGAAGGTATTTCGAAGAAAAAACAAAAGAGTATTTTCCAGAACTTCACACAAGGGTCTGTTGCCATTAATCGAAAGTTTGGCGGTACCGGACTCGGACTTTCGATTGTCAAGAACCTACTCGACCTACTGAATAGCAAAATCACTTTAGACAGCACTTTAGGCAAAGGGTCTACCTTTAAATTTGACCTAAAATACAATCTCAATACAGCCAATAGCGGTAAAGAAAATCCGCACAACATCATTTATGATGTAGATTATGTGGCACTTGAGAATCGCAAAATTTTAGTGGTTGAGGACAACAAGATCAACCAAATGATTACGCGCAAGATTCTTGAGAAAAACCAGATGATTTGTGATGTCGCCGACAATGGAGAAATCGCCGTAGAGAAGGCACGCACCGATAGCAGCTTTGACCTGATTCTTATGGATATTCACATGCCAGGAATAAGTGGAATCGAAGCTACAGAGCAGATCAGAATGTTCAACAAGGATATTCCTATCCTTGCACTTACCGCAGTGACGATCGATGAGAATATCGATGAATTTCATGAGGCTGGATTTAACGACATTATTCCAAAACCGTATAAAGTGGAAGAATTTTTTCAGAAGATCCACAACGCCCTAAAACGTAGTCAAGTCATTAGTTAAGACTTAGCTACAAAATCCAGAATCTTTGAATTAAACAATACAGCATTCGTTAACAATCTCGTCTCAATAGGGAGATAGTATAATCGTGTTTTGCTAAATCGCCCATCCAAACGGACAAAGTCTTTTTCTGTTGTTAAAATAACCCCCTCCTGATCCAATTCCTGAATCTCACTTTCAGTAAAGTTATGATGATCTCCAAAAGCGAGATGATCAAAATCCAAACCTTCGCTTTTCAAATGAGCGATAAATTGAGAAGGATTTGCAATCCCAGTCAGCACCCTTATCTTAGATGCTCTTAATGCAGAAAAGTCAAGTTGATCATCACCCTTCACGGTATTCGCATATATAATGGATGCATAGAACACTTTTTGATGTTCACCCCCCCCTATTCGTCGGGTCAAGCACTGCTGTTCTTCTATATTTAAATTGGAAGGGCACTTCGTCACCACAATTACATCTGCTCTTTTTGATCCGTTTCTAGGCTCTCTTAAATTACCAGCAGGCAATAGGTAATCATCAATAAAAAGATCATCATAAGCAGTCAGCACAATATTAAAACCAGCGCGCACCCCTCTATGTTGAAACGCATCGTCTAGGATCAAAACCTCAGGAGCCCCAAATGTGCTCGTAATCTGTGCAATTCCGGCACGACGGTCTTCACAGACCACGACTGTTGTTTTGGGAAATTTTTTAGCAAATTGAAGAGGCTCATCACCAACCACAATTGCAGATTTATTAGGAGTCACTTGTATATAGCCCCTGCTCTTTCTGCCATACCCCCTACTAAGCACGGTTGTTTTATGTGTATCTTGTAAGGTGCGAATCAAATATTCTGTCATGGGGGATTTTCCAGTACCGCCGGTATTCAAATTGCCGATACAGATAACAGGGAACGCATACGATGTAGACGCAAATAAACCCAGCTCATAGAACCAGTTTCGCAAAAGCATTACTAGAAAATATATCGCTGCAAAAGGAAAAAGTAATTTACGCATCAACTTCATAGAACGAAGGTATAATTTTTATCTTTATAGCCTAAACCATTAGTATGACGATACGAGAAGTAACTGAAATTTTAGAAGCATGGGCACCACTGCCCAATGCAGAAGACTTTGACAATGTAGGCCTTCTGGTGGGCAACACAAACCAGGACGTGACCCAAGTATTAGTTGCACATGACGCGCTAGAGCATATAGTAACCGAAGCTATTCAAAAAAACTGCAATCTTATTGTTTGCTTCCATCCCATTATATTTTCGGGAATAAAACGTCTCACAGGCAAGAATTATGTTGAGCGTGCTGTTATCAAGGCAATCAAAAATGATGTCGCCATCTATGCAATACACACAGCATTAGACAATGTTCCCCATGGTGTCAACTACGGAATGAGTAGCGCCTTAGGTCTGACCCAATGTAGTATTCTCATCCCAAAGCCCGAGACCATCTATAAACTGACTACCTATGTTCCTCACGCTTTCGCGAAAATGGTCATAGACACACTGTTCAAAGCAGGTGCCGGATCCCTAGGAAACTACGACGAATGCAGTTTTACAAGCACCGGCGACAGCACCTATAAAGCTAGAGAAGGTGCACTTCCGGCATTAGGAGAAATAGGTGTGCAACATCAAGAACCCGAAACACAAATACACATTACTTTTGAGAAAAGACTCGAATCAAAAGTACTCGCAGCCTTACTCAAAAGTCATCCTTATGAAGAAGTCGCCTACGAAATAACTGCCTTAAAAAACACAAACCAACATCTAGGAATGGGAATGATTGGAAAGCTTCCTGAGGCCTTAGAAGAGTCGGAATTCCTATCGTTGATCAAAAAAACATTTAAAACAGGGGGTGTTCGGCACTCAGCGCTACTAGGAAAAAAGATACAAAGCGTGGCTGTTTTAGGGGGTAGTGGTGCTTTTGGAATTAAGGCCGCAATGCACTTAAATGCTGATGCTTACGTGACTGCCGACCTTAAATATCACGATTATTATACTGCAGAAAACAGGCTCTTAATTGCCGACGTAGGGCACTATGAAAGTGAACGTTTTACAAAAAGCATTATCGCAGACTATCTTACAGAAAAAATTCGTAATTTTGCCATCATTTTATCAGAGGAAAATACCAATCCTATCAACTATTTTTAACGTATGGCAAAGAAAAAGGAAGTAACTGTAGAAGACAAACTACGCGCACTTTACGATTTACAACTTATAGATTCTCGTGTAGACGAGATTCGCAATGTGCGAGGTGAATTACCTTTAGAAGTAGAAGATTTAGAAGACGAAGTAGCTGGATTAAACAAGCGTATTGAAAAGCTTGACTCTGAACTAGCACTTGTTGAAGATCAAATCAAAGCAAAGAAGATTCTTATTGATGAGTCTAAAGCAGGGATCAAAAAATACACGGAGCAACAGAAGAATGTGCGCAACAACCGTGAATTCAATGCCCTGAGCAAGGAAGTAGAATTCCAAGAATTGGAAATTCAACTTGCAGACAAGAACATTAAGGAATACAAAGCTCAAATCGAGCAAAAGAAGGAAGTGATAGAACAAACGAAAGGTCGTTTGGGTGAGCGCGATACGCACTTGGCGCACAAGAAAAGTGAACTTGATGCGATCCTTGCTGAAACTGAAAAAGAGGAAAAAGAGCTTATCAAAAAGAGCGCAGATTTCGAAAAAGATATCGAAGAACGTTTAGTAAAAGCGTATAAACGCATTCGTTCTAATGTGCGTAACGGACTTGCGATTGTGCCTATTGAACGAGGAGCTTCAGGAGGATCATACTTTACAATACCACCACAGGTACAAGTAGAGATTGCGAGTCGTAAGAAGATCATTACCGATGAGCATAGCGGACGTATTCTTGTAGACAGCGAACTAGCTACTGAAGAACAAGAAAAAATGAAAACTATGTTTTCAAAGCTTTAAGCATCTTATTCCAAGAAAATCTAAGCCCTTGCTCTGCAAGGGTTTTTTTATGCCTAAGTATTAACATTCCCTTAGGATCATGGCATGTAAGAAACGTATACATTTATTGACGAAGGAAGAAAGCACCTATATTATGAAGATCACCCCAATACTCTTTAGTCTTGTGATTGCTATGTCATGCAAAAATCAACCACAGCAATCCACAGAACCCACGGCACTCCTAGAACCTGTGCAAACTCAAGCCCAAAACGGCATGCAAAAAGCATATTTTGCGAGTGGCTGTTTCTGGTGTGTCGAAGCTGTTTATGAAAGTGTCAAAGGCGTAAGTGAATCCATAAGTGGATATAGCGGAGGCATTGAGGAAAACCCCACCTATAAGCAGGTTGGCTATGGCCGCACCACCCACGCAGAAGCTGTTGAAATTTACTACAACCCTAAGGTCGTCTCCTTTGAAACCTTGGTTGATGTATTCTTCGGATCGCACAATCCTACCACGCTCAACAGACAAGGACCGGATGCAGGGCCACAATATCGCTCTATAGCTTTCTATCAAAATGAGGCCGAGAGACAAATTATTGAGGATAAAATAACCACACTCAACGCTTCTACTTACGAAGGTCAAATAGTTACGCAGGTATTGCCTTTTCAGAAGTTTTGGAAAGGAGAAGCCTACCATCAAAACTTCGAAAGAAATAACCCAGACAATCCATACATCCGCAATGTATCGATACCGAGACTCAAGCGTTTCCAAGCAAAATTTCCGGAATTATTAAAGGAAGACAATCATTAAAGCTTACTCGCTTTAATTTCAAAAAGTAATGGATACAAACGGTCTTTTGTTGCAAAAAGGCCGTTTTCATTTACAATCAAATCTGGCAAAACATCATAGGGGCTTTCATCATGCTCATGAAGGTATTCTATTTGTAAACCGGCAGCCGTCAAAGAAGAAATTACTTCTCCGAGACCATGATTCCAACCATACTCCTTGCTCACCATCTTCGATTTAGGGTTTGCATAGGTTCCTTCATATTCCTCATAAATTACGGCATCTTGGTGGTAACCGTATTTAAGCACTCCACTTCCAGAGGTATAATCAAACATCCATACCAATGGATGAAAATCAATGATATAAAAGAAGCCTCCTGGCTTTAGTCGCTCGGCAATCATTTGAGCCCAAGGCCTTAGATCTGGCAACCAGCCGATGGCACCGTAACTCGTAAAAACAATATCAAATTGCTCCGTAATGTGTGCAGATGTATCAAGAACATTGCAACAGATAAAGTTTGATGGGATATCAATTTGTTTGGAGAGCGCTTTCGCGAAAGCAATACCAGCATCACTCAAGTCAACACCAGTACATTGGGCTCCCAAGCGGGCCCAACTCAACGTATCTTGCCCAAAATGACATTGCAAATGCAGCAAGGATTTCTGGCGTACATCACCAATAGCTGCAAGTTCGTATGTATTTAAAGAACTCTTACCAGACACAAAGGACTTTACATTGTAGAAGTCGCTCTGTGTATGCGCTGCTACTTTCTGATTCCAAGTTTCTTTATTCGTTTTAAAATACTGCTGGTGCTCTTGTGACATTTGATATGATTTCATTAAAAACAGAAGAAAGATACTACTTTTTAGAGTCAATAAGAGGGTAAAAAAACGACGTCGACATAAACACACAGTACGAGATATAGAGATAAAAAAGAAGTCAACGCATCTTTTTAGAAATAGTATCTTTGCAGCGCTAAAAGCAGCTATTATGAAACTTGATTTAATTCCAAAAATAAAAAACACTCAAGCCGATAATTTTTTCTTACTCTGTGGCCCCTGTGCTATTGAAGGAGAGGAAATGGCATACCGTATCGCTGAGCGTGTGGTTGAAATCACTAACAAATTGGAGATTCCCTATATTTTTAAAGGAAGTTTCAGAAAGGCCAATCGCAGTCGTGTAGATAGTTTTACGGGCATCGGTGATGAAAAAGCGCTAGAGATATTAGCGAAAGTTTCCGAAAAATTTGATATTCCTACCGTGACGGACATCCACGAAGCGTCCGATGCAGCTCTGGCAGCTCAATATGTAGATGTACTTCAAATACCTGCTTTTCTTGTACGCCAGACATCCCTTGTGGTGGCTGCCGCCAAAACAGGTAAAGTAGTAAATCTTAAAAAGGGACAGTTTATGTCTCCAGAAAGCATGCAACATGCCGCCAAAAAAGTAACTGATTCTGGTAATGATCAAGTATGGATCACAGATCGGGGAACAATGTTTGGCTACCAAGATATGATCGTTGATTTTAGAGGAATTCCTACCATGCGTCAATTTGCACCCACAGTGCTGGATGTCACCCACTCCTTACAACAACCTAATCAAACCAGCGGCGTAACAGGTGGTCGCCCAGATATGATTGAAACAATTGCCCGTGCGGGTATTGTAAATCATGTAGACGGCTTGTTTATTGAGACACATTTTGATCCAGCAAATGCAAAAAGTGATGGCGCAAATATGTTAGACCTTTCGTATTTGGAAGGACTTCTTACAAACCTTGTAGCCATCCGAAAAACAGTTAATACTTTTCAACAGTAGCAATCCCTTGTTTTATTGCTCACATGAGCGCATAATTTTTAAAATAAAACTGTATCTTTGCGCCCTGATAGACAGACTATCACATACATAAAAATCATTTAAAATAATATTGGAATGTATTTAACAAAAGAAGAAAAGCAAGAGCTTTTTGCAAAACACGGAAAAGGAAAGAGTGATACAGGATCTGCAGAAGGTCAGATCGCTATATTTACTCAACGTATCACACACCTAACTGCGCATCTTAAGACTAATCGTAAAGATTATAACACAGAGCGTTCACTTGTAATGCTAGTAGGAAAGCGTCGTTCATTACTTGATTATTTAATCAAGAAAGATGTATTACGTTACAGAGCTATTATTAAGGAGCTAGGTATCCGTAAATAATATTTTTATAAGGGAGCTTCACGGCTCCCTTTTTTTTATTAGATTTTTGCTTTCGCAAAATATGGTGAAACAAAAAAAATAGATTACCTAAAGCCCTGACGCTAATCAAAACAATGATATTTCATACAGGCAGAGAAAGCTATACAGCTAGTTTTTCATTGGTGTCACACAACTACAACTACAACACAACGACACAAAAAACGAACCTCACTCCTTTTAGGAACTGTGGTTTATAGTATTAATATTTTCGCGACAGCAGGATAACAACACTCTTTCTTGCGCGGAATAGATCTCTTCCTTTGAAGAGATTGCAATGAAAAAACAATTTTATGATTCCAAAGGTTTACAAAGAGATTATCGATCTCGGTGATGGAAGAGAAATCTCTATCGAAACAGGAAAACTTGCAAAGCAAGCACACGGATCTGTCGTAGTACAGTCTGGAAAATGTATGATGCTTTGTACAGTAGTTTCTAACTATGAGCAAAAAGATTTGCCATTCTTACCTCTTACAGTAGATTACCGTGAGAAGTTTGCAGCAGCAGGTCGTTACCCAGGTGGTTTCTTCAAAAGAGAAGCACGTCCATCTGATGGTGAAGTATTAACAATGCGTCTTGTGGATCGTGTATTACGTCCATTATTTCCGAAAAATTACAGCGCTGAAACGCAGGTAATGATTCAATTGATGTCTCATGATGAAGACGTAATGCCAGATGCAATGGCAGGTCTTGCCGCTTCTGCTGCTATCCAATTATCAGATTTCCCTTTTGAATGTGCTATCTCTGAAGCAAGAGTAGGACGCATAGATGGTCAATTTGTAATCAACCCTACAAGAGCACAGCTTGCTGAGTCTGACATCGATATGATGATCGGAGCTTCTGCAGATTCTGTGATGATGGTAGAAGGTGAAATGGACGAAATTTCTGAAGAAGAAATGATCGAAGCCATTAAGTTTGCTCATGAAGCTATTAAACTTCAAATTGACGCACAACATCGTTTAGCTGATGCTTTTGGTAGAAAAGAAGTACGTGAGTACGAGGAAGCTCCTGAAAACGAAGAATTAGTAAAGAAAGTGCACGATATGGCTTATGATAAAGTCTATGCCGTTGCAAAAGCTGGATCTACTAAACAAGAACGTACCGCTGCATTTGCTGCAATTAAAGACGAAGTAAAAGCATCATTCTCTGAAGAGGAATTAGAAGAATATGGTGGTTTAGTTTCTGACTATTACCGCAAAGCCGAAAAAGCTGCTGTTCGTGACCTTACGGTGAACGAAGGTTTACGTCTAGACGGTCGTAAGACTGACGAAGTACGTGACATCTGGTGTGAGGTAGATTATTTACCATCTGTACACGGTTCTGCTGTCTTCACTCGTGGAGAAACTCAGGCACTAGCTACAGTAACTCTAGGAACGTCTAGAGATGCAAATAAAATCGATATGCCATCTTTTGAAGGCGAAGAGAACTTCTACCTTCACTATAACTTCCCTCCTTTTTGTACTGGAGAAGCAAGACCTATTCGTGGAACATCTCGTAGAGAAGTTGGTCACGGGAACCTTGCTCAACGAGGCCTTAAAGGAATGATACCAGATGATTGTCCTTACACAGTACGTGTAGTTTCTGAAGTATTAGAATCTAACGGTTCTTCTTCTATGGCAACAGTATGTGCTGGAACTATGGCAATGATGGACGCAGGTATCCAAATGATCAAGCCAGTTTCTGGTATTGCAATGGGACTTATCTCTGATGCAACTACTGGAAAGTACGCAGTACTTACGGATATCCTTGGTGATGAAGATTACTTAGGAGACATGGACTTTAAAGTTACAGGTACGGCAGACGGTATTACCGCTTGTCAAATGGACATTAAGGTAAAAGGACTTTCATATGAGATTCTTGTCGCTGCACTGCAACAAGCAAGAGATGGTCGTCTTCATATCCTAGAAAAAATCATAGAAACAATCGCAACTCCACGTGAGGATGTAAAAGACTACGCTCCTAAAATGGTAGGTGTACGTATTCCTAACGAATTCATTGGTGCATTGATTGGACCTGGTGGAAAAGTAATACAAGAGCTTCAAAAAGTAACTGGATGTACGATCGTTATCAACGAAGATCCAGTAACAGAAGAAGGTATTGTTGAAATCTTAGGAACAGGACAAGAAGGAATTGACCAAGTACTTGCTAAAATTGATTCTATCACGTTCAAGCCTACTGTAGGTGACACGTATAGAGTGAGAGTAATCAAGATGCTAGATTTTGGTGCTGTAGTAGAATACCTAGACGCTCCAGGAAACGAAGTATTACTTCACGTATCTGAGCTTGCTTGGGAACGTACTGAGAATGCTTCTGACGTACTTTCTATGGGCGAAGAGCTTGATGTAAAATACTTCGGTATAGACAAGCGTACTCGCAAGGAAAAAGTATCTCGTAAAGCGCTTATGGACAAGCCAGAAGGCTATGTAGCTCCTGCTCCAAGAGAACGTAGCAGTTCTGACCGTCGTCCACCAAGAAGAGATGATCGTAAGAGAGATTAATTTTCTTTTAAAGATTTATACTAACAAATCGGCTATCCTTTATTGGGTAGCCGATTTCTTTTGTACCGCCCTTTCGCGAAAGCGAGCAAAATGAGGAGTCGCCCTTATTATTGTCAACTAAATGATTAGACTATCTAAATGCAGCATTTAAAAACCCATTATCATCCTGAAGTAAAAACTTTAGAGAATAAATCAATTTTCACAAGGCTGTCTACTAGGAGTATCGCAATCCAAGACACTACCATTCTACTCCTTTATACGGAAAGATATGAAGACTACAGTCTTCCTGGAGGAGGCTTAGATTTGGGGGAAGATAAAATCCAAGGAATGATACGAGAGCTCAGCGAAGAAACTGGAGCTAAAGATATCAGAAACATTAAGCCCTTTGGGATTTATGAAGAGTACAGGCCTTGGCATACCACAGATTATGACGTTCAGCATATGATTTCCTATTGCTATACTTGCGATATTAACACAGTTCTTGGTATATCCAATATGGAGCAATACGAAACAAATAATGGAATGAAACCCATATGGATTAATATACATAAAGCCATAAGACACAATACAAAAACAATGGCTACCAGTGAAAAAAAAGGGATGTCTATTGAACGAGAGACTTTCTTATTAAAACGTATCGCTGAAAGCTTAAGCTAAAAACCCATTCTAGATGTTGTTACCCAACAGATAGTCATATTATCTAAAACATTTATAATATTATAAAACAAGGCTATTCTTCAAGGGTGGCCTTGTTTCTCTAGCTAAAGACATTAAAGTCACAAACAAATAGAAAACTATGAATATCCCATTAGCACATGCCGAAAAAATTATCGCAGTAGCCAAATAAAAATTATCGGCCATAGATACAAAAATGAACATCGCCATTGTAGACGCAGGAGCAAACTTAGTCCCATTTTCCTGTATGGATGGTGCTTGGCTAGGTACTTTTAAAGAGGCAATCAAAGAACTTGAATGATGGCGTTTACAGAAAAAATAGAGACTATTTTCCAGTGATTAGCTATTTTATGCCCTACTTTTCTCGGAAAGCAAGATTTTTTTTCGCTTTAAACGCAACCTTTCGTATTTTCACCGTCTTATTAAAGACAACAAATAACCAAAATCCATGAAAACTTCTAAATTCTTAGCTCTTCTTTTAACTGGCGCTTTATTCTTCACCTGTAGTAGTGATGAAAAAACTGTAGACAATGTCATTTCCGATACGGAAATAGGTGCTGTATTACGAACTATAGAAATTATAGACAATTCGATTCCAATTGCCATTGAGAATGGCCAGACTCAGACTGCTGAAGGAGCACAATTATCAATGATTATAGAAGAGCAAGATGTTAAAAATGGTGATCTTCTTGAAAGTGTAGATGTATATATTACTTTCAAAGACGGTTCTCCACTTACAGGAGATAGTAGCAACGCTATTACAGAGGAAGTGTTTGTGAAAAATATTCCAGCTGGAGAATTCTCCGATGGCCCATTTGGTTTGCCTAGAGCGACCGTTACAATAACTGCCCTTGACATGCTTTCTAAGGTAAACCTTACTCCTGAGTCTTTATTCGGAGGAGACACCTTTACTACGCGTTTTGCACTAAACTTAACTGATGGACGCATCTTCTCAAGCGATAACGCTGGTGGTATTATAACAGGAGGATTCTTTAGTTCTCCATTTCAATACAGAACTCCTGTCGTTTGTAATCTTGAAACTACTGCTTTTGTAGGAGATTATCTGCTTGAAGAAATCACACCGTATGTAGATGGTCCGACATTTGACGATGGCTCTGTTGTTACTGTAGAGATTGGAGATACCGACACAGAACGTTTCTTTCTAACAAGCAATTATCCGGATTACTGCTCAACACCTAATGATTTCAGATTTCTATTTGTTTGTGGTGAAATTGTAATCCCAACACAAGAAAGTAATTGTGCCTGTGGGAATGGCGCTGATTTCTTTGGCGCATCAGACAGCCCTGCAAATTACGATGCGACTGATGACTCCGTGTTATTTATTTCATTCTTAAATGATACATTAAGTGACTGTGGACCACCTGTTATAACGACATACAAGCTTACAAAGCAATAAAAAATGAAACTTTAAAAAAAGGCATTTCTGTAAAAGAAATGCCTTTTTTTTGTTTCGAACGCAACCTTTTTATTTTATTTAGTCTTAACACTAACCAACGGCAAACTATTGGATTTAAAAGTTCTCATTGAGAAATGCAAAAGAGGCGACAGAAAGGCGCAGCAATCCCTGTACAATTTATTTAAGGACAAATTGTACGCACTATGTTTGAAATATTGCAAAAACAAGGATGAAGCTCAAGACAACCTCCAAGACGCTTTTATTACTATTTTTCAAAAAATAGAGAGCTACTCCGGAAAAGGGTCTTTTGAAGGATGGCTCAAGAGAATTACTATCAATAAGGCTATTGACCGCTACAAACGGGAGCCTTACTTAGAACCTATAGACAATCATCATGTAGCACAGGAAGACACTACGGTGGACGAAAACGAAACGCACATATCCTTACAGCTTATGCTCGCTTTTATTCAAGAACTTCCCGATAGATATCGACTCGTTTTTAACCTCTATGAAATGGACAACTACTCTCATAAAGAGATCAGTGAAATTTTGAGTGTGAGTGAAGGCACCTCAAAATCAAATTTACATAGAGCCAAAGTAATACTCAAACAAAAAATAACAGCCTTATCGGCTACCCAAAAAAACACTAGAGTCAATGGGTACTAAAAAAGACATAGGCAAAGTGTTTCAAGAAAAGTTCAAGGACTTTGAACAGGCACCAGATGCTAGTTCATGGGATGCAATTGCTGCAGGATTAGATGGAAAAGGTAAAAGTCATTACTTTATTCCTTTGTGGCTAACAGTTGGCTCTATACTATTGTTAGTAGTGATTGGCTTGTTATATTGGCAACCATGGAGCTTCCAAACAGATGAAATCGCACCACAAACAGTTGTAAGCACTTCTGAAGTTGAAGATGGCAGCAGACTCCAAAAAAACGACGCTTCTAATAATCTCCAGAAGAGCAATACGACCATAACGAGCGCACCGGAAACGGCTGTCACCTCAAACACTGTTAACAGTCAAAAAAATGCAATAACGGCAACTCAATCAGAGAACACACAGAGTTCAAAAGAGCTTAGCACAAAATTAGATCCCTTAAACACAACCACTGTTACTGGAAATACTAAAGAAGAAAATCGCAACAACACCAAACCCAATACAACCACGGCACAGGATATGGCTATAGGATCTGCTGTTGTCGCACAAAAAACGAGATCACAAAATCACAGTAGTACTGCAGGTGGTTCCTTGTTACCTAAAAGCATTCTCCGAAACGCAGATGCTCCAGGCATTGTAAAAATGGATGCTACTACTAAAGAAAGACTTATTGCCAAGAAACGTTTGGCTCGAGCAGCCTATGGTTTGCGTATTTCCAAAGAAAAAGAAGCATTAGAAGCAAGGCGTCTCGCACAAATCACCACAGAACGCACAAAGAGAGATTCTATTTCAAAAGCAACCAAAGCAGAGGCCCTCGCCCTAGCAGCGGAAAAGGCAAAAGCAAAAGCAGACAAAAATAAAGAGAAGAAAGATTCTCAACCCAAGTCGGCAGTCGAAAAAGATCTGGCTAGAAAAGAAACAGTGACGTATAGCTTTGCGATTTCCCCTTATGTAAGTGTTCTTAGCTACGGCTCGCTGGCAAAAGGATCCTCCATCGATGATCGCCTCGTAGATAATCCCCGTGATGCGATCGGGACACAAGGATATGGAATACGCTTGGAGTACAGCCTCTCTGAACGTGCGAGTTTTAGATTTGGTATTGGCGTGTCTCCATTGAAGTACCAAACAAACAGCTTTCAAGTTCTTAATAACGGAGGAACTATCAATGTATATCAGTTTTCAGGATTAACACCTACCCAGTTAGAACAAGGCGGAACACCCACTGATCCCGCTGCTGTTGCATTTTTTAATGATTATGACGTCATTACTATAGAACAAAATATTTCCTACATGGAAATTCCTATGGACTACCAGTACAAACTTATTAATAAGAGAATTGGCCTCAGCCTGAATCCGGGACTGAGCATCTTTATTCTAACAGACAATAACGTATTTGCCATCGCCAATGACAATACCCGTCTGCGTATAGGTAGAGAAACAAGCTTGAATGATCTGAGTTTTGCTTTTAATTTAGGCCTTGGTGGGCATTACAATTTTGCAAAAAACTGGAGATTAGATGTAGAGCCTACTTTTCGCTACCAATTGAATCCATATTCAAATTCGTTGAGCAACTTCAAACCCTATTATTTTGGTGTTCAACTTGGAGCTACCTATAAGTTTTAAGTGATTCCCACTTACGCCCCCTGCCTATAGGGTAGGCAGGAAGGCGGATACGACCTACAGTATCCATTAAACAACGTATTCGGCTTCATGGTCTTCCCGCTATGAATACGGGATGCGTGATAAGTACGAGGCATCGCTTTAACCATTGAACTTACTTTACAATTGAACTTCAAGAAAAACATAATGCAATAACCCATTTAGTGAGTAAATAGACGAAAAACCCCAAACTATTGTTGAATGTTGGAAAAAAGACAACACCCAATTCTTTACTAATACACGAGAGAAAATCCAAACAGTGATTGAAAGAACTCACATCAATCAAGTTTTGTTGTTTTTTTTAGAAGTAATGGCAGTAATAAAAGTCAGAAATATGTATCTTAGAATGAATTAATTACAAGCTTGCACCAAAATTAGTGCATTTCTTTTGTAACATATTGCGACTTTTAAACGTATAACATATACAACATACTCAAACCCCTGTTGAACAACGTACATGAGACAGCTTAAAATCACCAAGCAGGTCACCAATCGCGAGACCGCTTCTCTAGACAAATACCTACAAGAAATTGGCAAGGTCGACCTTATCACAGCTGATGAAGAGGTGGAATTGGCTCAACGCATAAAAGCTGGGGATCAACGTGCTCTAGAAGAGCTAACAAAAGCCAACTTACGTTTTGTTGTTTCTGTTGCTAAACAATACCAAAATCAAGGACTAACGCTTCCTGATCTTATCAATGAAGGAAATTTAGGATTGATTAAAGCTGCTCAACGTTTTGACGAGACACGTGGATTTAAATTCATATCTTACGCAGTATGGTGGATTCGTCAATCGATTCTCCAGGCATTAGCAGAACAGTCTCGTATTGTTCGTTTACCGCTGAATAAGATTGGATCTATCAATAAAATAAACAAGACTTTTGCTTTTCTTGAGCAAGCACATGAACGTCCGCCAAGTGCGGAGGAAATTGCAAAAGAATTGGATATGACGATTAACGACGTACAAGAGTCTATGAAGAACTCTGGACGTCACGTAAGTATGGATGCTCCGCTCGTTGAAGGAGAAGATTCTAACTTGTATGATGTATTACGTTCTGGTGAGTCTCCAAATCCTGACCGAGAATTATTACACGAGTCATTACGTACGGAAATCGAACGTGCTTTGGAAACACTAACGCCTCGTGAGGCAGATGTAATTCGTTTATATTTTGGTCTTGGAGATCAACATCCAATGACCTTGGAAGAAATTGGAGAAACCTTTGACCTAACACGCGAACGTGTACGTCAGATTAAAGAAAAAGCAATACGAAGACTAAAGCATACGTCTCGTAGTAAAATATTAAAAACTTATCTAGGTTAAGACAACCTGGTAACGGTAACAACAGTTTATCATAACTGTTCGTTTTTTGATTGATGAATGAATCCCCGGCTGATTACCGGGGATTTTTATTGTAAATTACTATTCAGATTCTTCACAACCAATATTCTATGCGATTTGTCACGTAAGCAGTGCCGATCTATTATTAACCAATGATGATCTATTGAGGCTATTTAACGAAACAGAGAAAACTAATCATCAAAACAGCATTAGTAGAATATTACGGCACAACACTGAAAAAATTTCACCTATTTCGAAGGAGGGGAAGCACAAATCAAAGATTTGCATTATTCTCACACAATCCTCGACAATAGACATCATAACGCTATTATCTTTTTTGAAAATGCAATCAATACTCTGAAGGATATCAGGCTGATTTCTCCTCTATTTTACAAAAAAAAGCATCCAAAAATTAAGAGCATATCTCAATTTGCTCAAATATTTAGACTCTAAAGAAATGAATGCTCTTTCAAAGACAGTAAATTCCTTTCTAACTTAAGAAATGAATTCAGAAAAAGAGTTAGTTTTGCAGTATACAAAAATACTATGACTGAAAAATTGATTGCCCCTTCCGTCCTCGCTGCAGACTTTGCAAATCTTCAACGCGATGTAGAAATGATAAACGCTAGTGAGGCCGATTGGTTCCACATTGATATTATGGATGGCGTTTTTGTCCCTAATATTTCTTTCGGAATGCCTGTCCTTCGAGATATCGTTAAACACGCTACAAAAACGATAGACGTCCACTTAATGATTGTAGATCCAGACCGTTACATTCAAACTTTTGCAGATCTAGGTAGCGATATCCTTACCGTACACTACGAAGCGTGCACGCACCTGCATCGCACCCTTCAGGCTATTAAAGCCGCAGGCATGAAAGCAGGAGTTGCCCTGAACCCACATACGAGCGTAAGCCTACTAGAAGACGTCATTCAAGATATCGACATGGTATGTATTATGAGTGTAAATCCCGGCTTTGGAGGTCAAAGCTTTATAGAGAACACCTATGACAAAGTAAAGACCTTAAAAGCCCTCATTAACAGCAAAGGAGCAAACACCTTAATAGAAATTGATGGTGGAGTAACCAATAAAAACGCAAAGCAACTTTGTAACGCCGGAGCCGATGTATTGGTAGCTGGAAGTTATGTCTTCAAATCAGACAACCCTACAGCAACCGTAAAAAATTTAAGAGCCATGGTAAACTAACCACACTTATCAATCATAAAAAAAGCCACTTCATTTGAAGTGGCTTTTTTTATGATGTATTCACTTAGTCTCTCGACATGAATATTCTTAGTATGTACCAGAATAAAAGCATTAAAGAAGCAAACAAACCTAAGGCAGCTGCCACATATTGCTCTTCATGGTATTTTTTAACCATATTAGAGGTGGAGTATAAAATAGATCCTGCGGCAAGTACGACCATAGCAGCACTAAACCAAAGCCCTAGATCAAATCCAAAAATAGCTCCCGCAACAATCAAACCTAAAGCGATCATAAATCCGACAGTAAGCATAGAACGTAAAAAAGAAAAATCTTTTTTCGTAAGCAAAACTACTGCAGAAAGTCCTACAAAAAGAGCCAAAGTCATAACTCCTGCTTGTTGTATCATATCCTCTCCTTCAACCATATTCAAAGCAACACTCAAAAGTGGGACAAAAATAAAAGCTTGTGCTAATACATATATAAACAATGCCAAATAATGAACATTTTTATCTTCCGATTTTAACGCGAGTCTTTCAGCATAGGTTGTAACAACGGCAAAAGCACCCAATAGCAACAACCAACTCCATCTACCGCCCATAAAATACATAGCGAGGTTATTAATCATCTCTGATTGTAAAAAGTAATACTCGACCACTACAAAAAGCAATACGGCAAGTGCCACGTGCGAATAGGTCTTTCTATAAAAAGCAGCGCGACGCTCTTCTGTTAAAGTGCTCAGTGGAATTATTTGAGGTTGTTCTAGGTGTTCCATATATACTATAAAATTAAAATTTTTGTCAATTGTAATTTGAAGATCAAAAATACATTTTTTGTTGTTTCCGAAAGACTTAGCCACTCTTAAAAAAAGACACATTCATAGAAAAATGATAACCAATCAGTCAAATCCCCCTCTAAAGGAACCATTGATCGCAAAAAAAACATGACAGACGTCTACACTCTAGTTTTAGCACCATAAACCTAAAACATATATCAAATGAGCATGCCATTTTTAGACGTTATCACCCAAGGGGATTTGAAATTTATTATTGTGTTTATCCTCTTTAATGCACTTGTGCTATTTCACTTCTTTAAAAAAAATACCAAATTACCATAAAGAAATAAGCTTATAAAATATTAAAAAACACTTAAAAAGAAAGATCTACTATGACTGGATGATCCTACAGAAGGAAAAATAAGAATACCTCTCTTCAGCATTCTCTAAGTATCTGCAAAATCAAAATTCAAGAGTATTTTGGTATGGACATACATCACTGGGAAATGAGTTTGAAAATCTTCGGGAGATTCAAAGAAATACTCGGCGAGCACAGCCATAAACTCATATTGATTGGTAAATGCATACGCTCTAAAATACTTCACTTTGTCTAATTGATCTTGTAACTCTTTATCTTTTAATCGATCAAAAATTAATTTAAATTGCTTCTCAAATCGCAAGGCATCTAGATCTGTACTGTTACGAGCATCTAATTGTAAAGCATGCATAAACTCATGAATTCCCAAATTCAAATTATCATCTGTAATGCGATATCCTTCTTCAAAGTCGGGCCATGAGAGCACGAGCGCCTTTTGTCGTGGATTGAATTCTCCTTTATGATACGCATCATTAATGGCGCTATAAAAGGGTTCTGGATAGATGAGGATATGATCTATCAATCGATACTCATAATGCTTCCTACCAAAGGTCAACATACAACCTATCCCAGCGATAAGTAGTTTCATCGTTTCGTTCACGACCATACCGTCACGCCCTATGAACTCCTTTTGTTTTAAAAACGTAGCAACACGATGTTCAAAGCGACGCTGCTGTTTGGGCGGTAATGACGTATAGAATGAAAAGTCTTCAGAGAGTTTCTCTTTTTGCTTTCGCGAAAGCTTCCGAAAAACCAAAAGATCTCGATACAACAATCTACCTGTTCGTTGTGCATAACCAGTTTCCAGCATGCGAAAAAGCATGTATAGCATCCAACAAACAGTAGCTCCAATCCCAATAAGGACAAGCCATGCATATTCCTGGGGTTGTTCTAGTAGTATCATCAAAGATAGAACGTTATAAATTCCATTCTATTTTTTGGCACTATCACCTTTAAATTGTTGAGAGGAATTTTTGAATAAAACATTAAAAGTCGTCAAACTGCCATAAATCCTAGTAATGTACTGTTGTAAGTCAATTTTATCTTGATCTTCCAAGGTTTTACTCGCATTGATTTTTTGCTCCATTACCCGAATCCGATCCCTCACCATAATGATTTTATGAAAGAATGAATCTACAGGAATATCCTTACTCGATAGCGTACTGTCTTTTGGCGATAGCGTCATAGTGCCTCCTTTCCACTTCTCGGCAATTGGGACAATTTCTGAGATATCACTATATTCTTTTAAGAGATTCCTCAGTGTGGTTTCTACCTCATAAAAACTGATAGTATCCACCTCATCTTTCACAGCTTCGATAACCTCAAAATGATCATCAAACGTAATAGTTTCTAATCCTTCATCAATAAATGTTACCCAGTACAATTCTGAAGTTACATTGGTTACAACACCAGCTCCATGGGTAGCATGCTGTATTCTTGAACCTATTCCTAATAGTGTTTCCATTATTTTAATTTGCTTTCGGGTAATTTTTGAGCTAGTGGATATCCTAAGGATTTGCTTCGGCGATACTCTGCTTTTGACAGCTCCATCTCCCCCAATCGCTCATAGGATAACCCTCGATTATATTCTGGTCTATCATCTTTAAATGCTTTACCATCGATCACTTTTGTGAGATGGATCACAGCGTCTTCATACTGTTTGAGTTTGATAATCCCCAAATTTAATTAAGGTTGGATATTGGAAGGTCTCACCTCCAATATCTTCACAAATTCTTTCTTAGCTTTTGCACGCTTATTGACTTTGATCAAATCAAAAGTGTTTTGATACCACGCTCGGATATCCGTTTCTCTTTCTTTTCCAGTGAACCGCTCCCTAAAAAAAACCAATGAACTATCTGTTGGATTTGCTTTTATTCTCTCAAAAACAACAGCAGCGGCAAGAATAGTGTCTTTATAAAACTCCATAACACGTGTACTTTTGGCTTTCCATTGCGTTACATCTTGGGGGTCAAAAGCGAGATGTTCGTCATAGGTTTTAAAATAATTTATAGTGTCTCACATCGCTCTGTAAGCATTCAACAAAATGACATAATTGCTCTTTATGGCTCGGGATTTCTCAAAGCCCAGTTTTGCATAAAAGACGGCACTATCGTTATTCACTTTCTTTTGTCCATAAATAATCGCTTTGAGCGTTGTCACTCATAATGATTGAGGGCATATTTCATGGACTTGTCCAAATGATTCAATGCCTCAAATCTCGGAATCAATCCAATAATACTATAGAGTACAATTAAAATTTTCGGCCCTAAAATATTGGGCAAGGTCTGTATTTTAGCCAAAATACATTCTTTTAGATAGTTTGTTCTAAAATATGATATTTCTCACAGATTAGCTAAGAGCAGCTCCAACACTTATCCATTGTTATTTCACACCTTCTATTTTTTCTTGCAATTTTTAAGAAAATCAACTTTATCAAAAGTACGTATGTCTTCACCTAACCAAAAAGGAGTTAAACACCATCAAAAAACAGGGGCCTGAGGCGGACTTCGAACCATGGAATCAGTACGCATCAATCCAGATTAAAGACAGGCTGCTCAAAAGACAGTAAAAAATATCTATTTAAAGCTTTTTTTGCCCATTCTACTTCATCAGGACGCATTGGATTACCATCCAACAATAGCGCAAGCAGCGAATACTTTTCTGTCCCATACTTTCTTGGGATAGCAGTAATCTGATTGTTATTAATATGTACCATCAATAGCGCAGGCATTTCGATAAAACGTTCAGGAAGATGTGTGAAATTATTATACCCTAGATGAAGTACAGATAGTGATTTCATATTGCACATACTTTCAGGCAGAGCGGTCAATAAATTGCCTCCCAAATAGAGATATTTAATCTGATCCAGCTGTCCTAAGTTCTCAGGAACAGTCGTCAAGGAATTAAAGTCTAACCATACCGCATACAATTCAGGCAGTTTTGAGAGATAGGTATACGACCTCACATCCCGGAGCTTATTATAACTGAGTTTTAAATCTTTGAGTTTTGTAAGTTTTGTAATCGTACTAGGAAGCGATGCTATATTATTGCGTTGGAGGTTTAAAAAACTCAACGGAAGGGCTTCTAGTTGTTGAAATACCATTGCCCATTCCAAGTCTGGGTTATGAATTAATGACAACTGCTTGAGGTTTTTAAATCGACGAACATTCACTGGGAGTTTGCCAAGCTGCAAACTATCCAGTATGAGCACTATTAGCTTTTCTGGGGTCGCGACTTTACCAAGTACTTCCTCAATATCCAATTGCGTGTTCCCACTGAGGTTCAACATACGAAGATTATTCAGTTGGCCAAATTGCTCCGGAATAGCTGTCAAATCCTGATAACTCAAATCCAATCGTCGGGTTGTTGCCTCATCCGTAACTTCGGTGGCGGTGTCTCCATAAAAAGTAGCGTAGGTCGAACAACTAGCTAGAAGGACTAAACACAAGAGGATTATACCTATAAATGTGTTTCTAATCATCCGTGCGCGCATTTAACAATCCAGAACCACTCATTTCAAAAAACAGATGATCTTTGGCAGTGACATCCCATGGAAAACGGGGGTTTAATCCAAAACCATCATGTAAGGTATTCTGAATATAGGCACCCATACGCTGACTATTAACACCCAGTTTTGCCGACACGGAATACTCTAAATCATGGTAACTACCAAAGGCGTATAAATTACTGTAGAATAAATCTTCAAAGGGCCCTAGCACAAACCAAACGGGTTTGCGACCATCATCCGAATTGATTTTATTTACAGGTAATTCTGTATAATTAGGCCTGGCTGTAAACACTTCCACTGCGATGCCAACTTCGTAGGCTGTGAATGGATCTCGTATCTGTACAAAGCCAAGACTCAGCGAACCTGTGGTTCCATAATCAGTTCCTTCTCCACGAAATACGTTCCCCAGCTTCACATCGTTTTGAAACACCATCTGCACGGAGTGATCTGCATTACTAAAACGCATGAGTATTTGTCCGCGTCGAAGGCCATAAGGCTTCAATTTTTTTGGGAGGTAGTCCTTACCAAAGCCAAGTCCAATTCCATTAAACCCTCCTTTCCCGGAAGGATTAAAAAGCAATTGGCTATTCAAATCTGATATCGATGAACCTAATAGGTTGCTATTCTTCCCAACCCCCGCCAAGGCAAAAACTTCATAAGAATAGGCAAGTCCTTGTTGCTTTACAGTATGTCTTTTTACAAAAGTATAGGTCGCAACCGAAACTCCACTTTCTATAGATACATCTCCGTAATTAAGGGTGCCATAGCCAAGTGCCCCAATTTTGAGCCATTGGTTTTGACTTCCAAGTGCTATTTCTGCCTTCAACAAAGCACCTCCATTAAACGCGAGGCTTTGAGCCAGGGCAGTGGAAATTGTCAAGTAAAGAAATATTAAAAGAGAAAATGTCGTTTTCAATATAAGAGAAACTAATATTTTTTTTTAAAGATAGGCAGAGCGTTTAAGTGTGACAACAATAATACTCCTGCACTTTAATAATATCAGTATCCTATGTGCCTTGAATAAGGTATTTTAGCAGATCCATTGGATAGGAAGAAGAAACAATCTTTCGACAAATTATCAATGCTAAATAATGAGATCATTTTTAAAAAAGGTTGGCTTTTTCATGCTATTACTGATAGCATTCTCCTATGTCTTCGTATGGGTCTACGAAAAACCACGGCGAGAAGCCATACGAAATGGCACCCATGATACCCAATTAAAATGGCAGGACATTCATAATTCAGAAAACGAATATGATGTTATTATTGTAGGATCTAGTAGAGGAGATAGCACCTATAACCCCGCAATCATCGATAGTATAACGCATACATCCAGCTACAACCTCTGCAGCGGTTCTCAGAATATTATAGAATCCTACTATATTCTTAAGGAAGCTCTCCAATATCAACAA
>JBLHXM010000002.1:0-73802 GCA_047630395.1 Dokdonia sp. | reverse complement strand
TAGATAGCCTCATCGGCAGCAATAATCGCATCACGACCATCTATGAATCCAGGTCCACAAGGTTGTAATTTTAAACCTTCAACCACAAGCGCCAAGGCCTGAACGTTTCCAGCATCTTGGACTGTATCACCAGAAAAATTATAGATATCACTATCAATTCCGTGATCATCGATTAATGCCCAAGTAACTTCCCAAAGTATTGTTGACCATACAGATCCTACTCCGTGAGGAGGTGTTGCTGTTATAATATTATCGTAACTCTGTGAGTTAACCGCTTGGTCCGTACTGTAAGGTTGTGGACGAATACCGCCACCACTTGGAGCTTGTCCAAATAACCAAGTACCTATTCCACGTGCATCTGCTCCAGTGTCACCAGCCTCGATGGTCATTATTAAAGCGAACCAATCACTCCATCCTTCTCCCATTTGCTCTGCTCCGGATAAACATCCTGAATTTCCGGCACCACCAGTCAGTCGAATAGAAATACCGTGGCCGTACTCATGAACTACAACGCCATTATCAAAATCTCCATCCCTCGAGTTACAGGTATACATTTGCATTCTTGGAGAACCACCATCTCCTGGTGTACTCATATTTGCATTACAGGAACCAGAACCATCTTGCGCTTCCGCTCGGAGCGCATCATTTCCAGCTCCGCCATTTCCATAGTTATTCTCTTGGAAGTTCCCTGCAGCCTCATCCAATCCGTATACATAAAACAAATCATGAATAATATTAGACCAATAAAAGATATTGGTGACTGCTGCAGCCTCCGATTGAGTCGTTGCACTGTAGGTCGTATTTACTGAAAAATCTTCAAGAGGATTGGCTATCGTAAAATCTAAGTTGGCACCTCCGTCTGGAGCATACCCTGAATTATCCCCATCTTCATAGGCATTTACATTATTTCCTCTCGTTGTTGTGAATTCATTACCAATCACTCCATTGGTATCATGCCATCCAAATGGAGACCCTATCGCAGATCCATTATCTGGATTAGCTACGATGGTTCGATTCATTGTTCCATGAGCAGGACTCTCTAAAGGCATTGCATACACTTCATAGTTACCCATAAAAGCAGCTTCAGCTTCATCATCTTCTATACAACGTGTATCTTCAACAGCTGCACTTACTTTAGGAGCTGCACTTAAATCATGCACATGATCCTCTTCACTATAACATTGAACGGTCCAATCTACCTTATCAAGTAACTCACCGGTTGTTGCATCTATACGTACGTTCCACCAATTAACAGTAGCTATTGACTCTATTGAAAGATCCCAAGCCAAACGCATCCCGCCTTTTTCTGCGTAGTGGTACATTAATTTAGCTGGAATTGGACTGCGAGAAATACTAGACGCATCCAAGACGGTAGTTCGCGCAACATCATTAGATGTAGTGACCACACGAGCACTTGCTCCTCCTAATCCCAATTGCTGAGCAGCACGATCGACGGCTTGTATGGCATTGAGTTGTGGCGTTCGGTTACCAAAAACATAGTCTTTAGCATTTTTAATAAAACTACTATGGCTTGCGACCATACGACCATTTTGAGCTTGGTGGACACTTGCCTCAGCACCATAAATTTGTATTCCATCAATTTGCTGACGGTAATATATATGGTGTACACCACTCGTACGACTCACATGTTCACTGATGATACCCCAATCCGTGATATCAGAAGTTGTGAGTTCGCCAAGCGACACTCGTTTTTGTAATTCGTTTTGAACTATTTGATTTTCTTGAGCCACCAAAGTGGTCATCGAAAAACAACAAAGTAACAGTAACACTCTCCAAGGAGCAGAAGTAAATTTGACTAGCATTTGAGTAGGTTTAGTTTAGTAATACGATCTAACAAATCAATAGTAGATTTTAGTTTAATATCAAAAATAGCGTATTTCAAGGATAAAATAATACATTTCAACGATAAAATAGCTCGATATGATATTATTCACCTTTAGAATGTAGCGTCATCAGCCATTCAAAGCTCCTTCCTCTCTGTCAAAAAAATTAATCATATAGTCACTTGGACTTAGGGCGAATGGCTCCCGATTGAGTATCCTTAATCATCATATTAGGACGACATAATAAATATGAATACTACTTTCGCGAAAGCAGGTAATCAAATATTTAGTCATGGAAAATGAGGAGTGTCGACCTTATTAAGGAGAGTTAAAACTAAAAACATCGCTACATAACTATAAAAATAGTTGTGTAACTAGAATAATCGTTATACATTTGAAAACATTACCCATACAACGGGTATTCATCATATAAATTACGGGCTTTAAAATGGAAAAACTAACAAATAAAGAAGAGGAAATAATGCACGCTTTATGGAGTTTAGAACGTGCTTTTATCAAAGAAGTGGTCGCCATCTTACCAAGTGGGAATCATTACAATACCGTTTCAACCATTGTTCGCAATCTTGAAGAAAAGGGATTTGTGGCACATCAGGCATTTGGAAAAACGCATCAATACTTTCCCGTCGTTTCTAGACATGTATATAGTAAACAATTTATGCAACAAGCTACCCAGCGGTATTTTGACAATTCGTACAAGAATATGGTTTCATTTTTTGCCAAAGAGGAAAAAATAAGTGCCGACGAGCTGCGAGAGATTTTGGCTATTATAGAGCAAAAAGAAGCTTCATAAACACACACAGTATATAATTGGGGACACCTATTAGGTCGAAACCAGAATTGGACATCCATGGAAATATTGGTTATCATAGCAAAAAGCGCAGCGATATTATCACTTTTTTACCTTACCTATCGTATTGTATTACAGAAAGACACTTTCTTTTCCGCGAATCGACATTATCTTATAGGAGGTATCATAGCTTCCCTTACCCTTCCCTTTTTACAATTTACCCAGATATCATTCATCGATATACCGGTATATGAAACGACGCTTGTGTCGACCAGCTTTAGTCCGATGGTCTCCGAAATGATTCCTATCGAGCCTTCCTTTATTATTAATTGGTGGATGGTGGCCTTGGTCACATATCTCGTAGGCGTAAGTGTTATGTTATTTCGTTTTGGAATTCAACTGGTGTCGTTGCAGCGTTTGATTCAAAAACATCCTAAAAGCAAACATGGTCGCTATACTTTTATTGAGGTCAACGATGATATCGCACCCTTTTCTTTTTTTCAAACCATTGTATATAACCCTACGGTACATAACGCCACCGAACTCGAAATGATTTTGGAGCATGAAAAAGTACACGCGATGCAATGGCATACGATTGATGTATTGCTTACGCAGATTACTTTGGCTATTCAATGGGCCAATCCGTTAGCTTGGTTATATAAGGAGAGTCTCGAACAAAATTTAGAATTTATAGCCGATAGTGAAGCAGCTAGAATTGCAGCCTCATCAACGGCCTATCAACGTACCCTGGTTAAGGTTTCATCTACCGCATTACGACCAGCGCTTACTAATAATTTTTATCATTCATTAATCAAAAAACGAATCGTTATGTTAAACAAAGAAGCGTCAAGCAGACGTAATTTATGGAAGTTAGGCATTGTATTGCCTATGCTCGCTCTTTTTATGTACAGTTTCCATGTCAAGGAAGTTGTCGAATATCGGGAGGTCGTAGCTCCTTCTATAGACGCTGGAGGTCCCGCTTTCGCGAAAGCGGACACCGAAGAAGTATTTACGCTCTCTGAAGAAAGTTCAGATGCTGAAATCAATCAATTGGAAAATTACTTTGCTGCAACACATCCAAATGTTCTTTTGAAAGTTACAAATCGAGGACGATCGGATGAAGGCCTACTCACCATGTATGATTTTCAATTGAAATTCGAAGCTGACGAGAAATACCACACCCGTTTTACCATGAACGATTCCCAAAGTGATGCGAAACAACCAAGTTTTAGTATTCAATATGAAGAACCCTCAAGCCTTCGTGTGACGGATCTAGGAGAGAATGGTGTTTCACTCAAAATTAGCCAGGACAATATGTTTGTACAAGGAGATGACATTAACACTCCAGATGTAATTGGTACAGAGGCAGAAAAAGTAGCTACTATAGACCCGACTCTTGATGTCGCTCGCATACGCTTACAGCCTTTTAATGGAACAACTACGGACGCAACCTTTAGAGCGATTGAAAATGAAGCAATGCGTCGGGCTTCAAACAAAATCGAGTTTCGTGACGTAAAACGTAATGCAGCTAATGAAATTACGGAGTTAACTATATGGGATATTATTCCTGGTAAAACGGCCTTAACAAAATTGGCGACTATTAATGCTCTCGAGGGCGCATCTCTTGGGAACTTTACGCTGAACTATCAATTTGATGACAAAAGATTCAGTCCTGTCCTCTTGGATTTTGAAAAACTCTTTCAAAGCCCCAAAGCCTTTGTCATCAATGACAAGACTACAGATGCGCAACTTCGGGCAATGGAGGTATATTTCACAAACGAACATCCAGAGGCTATTATAGAAATATACGGGGTACGAAGAAATGCTGCTGGGGACTTAATATCCTATGATGTTCGCACAAGGTTTGACAAGCAAAATAACTGGAACCAGGTCTTGGGCGTGCATAACGCAACATCCATATCTCAAGGAATGCAGGTCAGCGCTGGTCACGATAGAAATGGGGCTACCGTCGACCTACAGGAATTAGGTCCTAAAGGAATCCTACTGCGCTCTACTCCCAGCCGCCTACTCATAGAAGATGAGTCACTCGGAAAAGGATTAATAGCGATGAATAAAGGGTTCAAAGCACTTTCCAAAGATCTTAATACCATGAAAGAACAACTACAACAGTCGTTTCGTATAAAGATTACGAAGCATACGACAATTGAAGAGTTAAAAGCAATAAAGGCATCCTTAAAAAAGGATCATGATGTAGATTTCAATTATAGCAATATCGACTTTAATGCAAACAATGAAATCACGGGAATGTCCATCAAGTATACGACTGCCAATAACAATTCCGGCAACTACAACGTACGTGGCACCAATGGTATCGTCGATGTATATTTCTACATGGATGCAGATGGTTCGGTGGGATTGGGAAATGATAAGTCGTCAGAAGAAACGAAAGCACGTATGGAAAAACGCCGCATTGAAATGGAAGAACGTCGTGAGGAGATGAAAGCCCGCATGGAACAGCGTAAAGAAGAATTAGAAACGCGTGGCGAACAGCGTAAAGAAGAATTGAAAGTTCGCTCTGAAGAGCGTAAAAAAGAAATGAAGGAGCGTCGAAACGAAATGAAAAAACGTCTTCAAGAACAAAAAGAAATCATCGAGGTACGCGAAGAAGAAATATACGTCCAACATGAGAAAATGAAGGAGCGTACCAACCAACAAGAGGAGATTATTGAAGTGCGCAAACAAGAAGTCCATAGTAATAATGGAAATTCCTTCTTCCATAGCTCTCCTACAGAAGTAACAGGAAGTTCCTTATTTATAGTTTCCAATAATGCAGGCATAAAGACCAACGTGAATGATGGAGTCACTGTAATGAAGATTACGAAAGACACTACCGATGATGCATTGAAACTCATGCAAGGCCGTTTGGAGGCTGTGGATGCTTACTTACAATACAGTCGCCTAAAGCGCAACGGCCAAGGAGAAATCACAGGTATAAGTATCAAATTAAAAAAGGACGGGAATAAAAGTTCGAGCAGTTTTTCGAGCAACAACCCGATTCAGACCATTTGGTTAGGATTTTCTAAAAAATAATATTTTGTATGCACCGCCGCTTTCAGTGGCGGTTTACATTTAACACATGCTAGTATGCAAAAAATTGCCAGCGTACTGTTTGTTCTCATTTTCATATTTGGGTGCAAGCAGCAGGACAGTACTGTCCTAAATACAACAGAAGCACAGCTAGGCTTTAAAGTGCCAAATATGGACTTTAAAACCATCCTAAACAGCGCAGAGACATCTTCAAAACTATATGAGTATACCGAAGAACTTATTATTTTAGATTTCTGGGCTACCTGGTGCGGCCCTTGTCTTGGGTCATTTCCAAAAATGAGTGCGTTACAAAAAGAATATGCTGGTCGGATAAAAATCATTGCGGTCACCGATGAAAAAGAAGAACGCATCAACACTTTCCTTACGAATAGACCGCAAGACTTTAGCGTTGCCTTGGATGTCGATGGTGATTTGAATCGTTATTTTAAACATCGTACGATCCCGCATTATGTGATTTTAGACAAGGATAAAGTGGTAACGGCGATCGTACATAGTGATTTTATTACCTCAGAAAATATAGGCAAACTACTTCAAGGAGATCCCGTTGCGTTTACGGAAAAGAAAGAGAACCTCGATTTTGATGAAAGCATCCCATTCAATCTTAGCCAGCAAAAACCCATATATCAATCGGCGTTATTGCCTTTCAATACCGATGCAGGAGCTATGTCCAATAATGGAGGTCGTGGTGGCAACCGCATGTTTGCATTAAACCTTACCTACCCGAGTATGTTGAGAATGGCATTTGAATATCCCTACGACAGAACCAAGGAACAGTTTAAAGACTCTAAGAAGTATCGTTTTGCCCCAGAGAATCAGTTTTGTTATGAAATGATATTTCCAGATCACTTGCGCGAAAATAGGTTTGAGCTCATGAAAGAAGAGATTTTAGCGATATCGGGAATCAGTGCGCAATTAGAAACAACGCTCACCGACGTATATCTCTTGCAAAAAATCCCTGGCACTTCTATAGAGATCCCTATTTCGACCCAAGAACCGGACCCTAATGGCTTTATACGCTATGGAGAAGGTATTACCCTACAAGGACAGCCAATGACGGATCTCGCCAACTATTACGAAGCGGTGATGCAATTACCGGTACTTGATGCTACAGGCTATGATAATATCTATGACATTGCGGTCAAATGGTATGAAGAAAATCCGAAGCAAGGATTGGCAGAACTCACCAAATATGGATTACAATTGAAAAAGGCACAAAGGCCTATTACCTTTTTGGTACTCTCCGATTAACTATTCGCATTCCTCTCAAATAAAAGAGCCATTAATTTTTTGAATTAATGGCTCTTTTAGTACCCGGATATTTCAGACTGAAAAGATGAAAAGGGCCAAAAAGGCCTATTTCGGGATGGTTTGCCCCTAGCATTCTAGAAACAGACCCAAAACACCCCTTCATTAGTTATAATATTAAACCATATAGTGACTATATGATTACATCTGTCTAGTTTAAACAAGGAATAGTGTCAATTATTGAAACTATATTCATTTTTTTAATTATAATTTGGTAGTCAAAAGCATTAAAAAGCAATTATTTTTTTTGTCAATTGAACAGAAGGCTACTTCTTTGCTTTATCAAATACAAACAACAACTATTATTAACTATTAAATTAACGATTATGAAAACGCAAA
This sequence comes from Dokdonia sp., assembly GCA_047630395.1. Classification (GTDB taxonomy): domain Bacteria; phylum Bacteroidota; class Bacteroidia; order Flavobacteriales; family Flavobacteriaceae; genus Dokdonia. The sequence continues at coordinate 66,437 of JBLHXM010000002.1, read as the reverse complement.
ACATCACTAGCCTTAACACAAACAAAGTATTAGGAATCTATACCATATCTATGGTTAGCCTTTCCTTAAGTTTTATACTTACAACCTACGTGCAACACTTTAGCCTATAACGAAAACAGGCTTAAACACAATTTCCAACCAATTATTAATCTATAAATCTTCAAACATGGTACAGATCATTATTTCCGCGCTTGAGCTTATCTTCGGATAATCTTCCACAATTCATACATGAAGGGACAAAGGCCTATCCCAAATGTATCTTTTACAACAGATGTAACGAGTCCCTGCCTTAATTGACTTTAGAGCAATTTTGCGCAAGCATCATACGTCTCCCTCTCTAGATTAAATACAATTTGTATACACATTTTAAATGGTGAGCTCGCTTACCCGGGTATTTACACCCTTATCCGAATGTCATTATAATTGCAATGTCCCCTAGTAAACGGTCAAATCAATCATTATAAATCACTAAAACCAATTCACATGGTACAACTTATTATTGTAGGTCTCGAGCTTATTTTTGGATAATCAAGACCCCATTAGAAACACCAATAAGCTGCAGGTTAATGTCAGCACACATCAATCAATCAATCAATCAATCAATCAATCAATCAATCAATCAATCAATCATTAATACCTCTCAAAAACAGACTTTATGTCCCCTTAGAGACCTAGTACATCCAGGTCATTGTTATTTACTGTACATATTCTTCATTTATTTGAATGCCAAAATACAGCCTACAAATGGGGATTGAGTGACTGTATTTAAGCGAAAAGAGAAAGCCACTAGCCAATAACAACTAGCACTTGCGTTTTCTCGCTAGTTGATAATCCTCCCTGCTCTTGATCGAACTTGGGAGGTTTTTTATGCTTTGTGTATTTTTGAGGTATGAAAAAACAAACTTTTCAATTTTTAGCTACCTGCAACCGCGTCTTACTCCCCTCCTTTACAAAACGAGGTTGGGATCTCGCCACAGCCAAAAAATGGCAACTAGCGGTGTTTGGATATCGTTTATGGGTAACGAAGCGCGCTTTATAAGTGTATGCAGATTACTGCTAGTACTTGAGCACTGCTTCAATCTCTTGACCTTTCAGTTTTTGGCGCCCCTTTAAAAACTCCAACTCCATTAAGAAGTTGCATTGAACGACTTCTCCTCCCAATGATTCTATAAGGGCAATAGCGGCTTGTGCAGTACCTCCTGTTGCCAGTACGTCGTCGTGAAGTAAGATCTTATCTCCGGGTTTAATACTGTCGCTATGGATCTCTAGGGTATCTGTTCCGTATTCTAGATCATAGGACCTTGTAACAGTATCAAAGGGTAATTTTCCAGGTTTTCTAATCGGCACAAACCCGGCACCCAGTTTTTCTGCTAAAACAGTTCCAAAGAAGTAGCCTCTTGACTCAATACCAATAACAGTATCAATGTGCTTAGTATCGACGAGTTTCACGAGTTCTGAGACCGCTTTCGCGAAAGCATCCTTGTCTTTAAGAAGTGGAGTGATGTCTTTAAAGACAATACCTTCTTTGGGAAAGTCCTGAATATCACGAATGTAATTATAAAGCTTCATTTTTTTTAAAAAATTAGTTGCTGACAAGATAAAAAGAAATATATTTGCACCCCGAAACGAAGGATATATTCTTATAATCGTTGTTTTTGGAAACAAAAGGCCTCGTGGCGCAACTGAATAGCGCACTTGATTACGGCTCAAGAGGTTACTGGTTTGAATCCAGTCGAGGTCACGAAACTCAAGAAACCACGTTCTTTTTAGAACGTGGTTTTGTGTTTTCTACGAATGCTGAAAGTTGCAAACTTTTATAAATGAGAAAAAAAATACAAAACAGTATCGCTTTTTCAGCGATGCGTGATTTCTTATTTGCACCATTGGACTCATTCTGGATATACAATCCAGTCGAGGTCACTTAAAGCAAAAAGTCTGCATTTTCATGCAGACTTTTTTTATTTACAAACACATCCATAATACATGGGCTTGTAGTCAAATTAATTCAACTATAATTTATTCAAGTGAGGTTTCACCTTCATTAGGGTTATACACGTAATTGAATGTATAATATCTTCCACCAGCAGGGTTAGAGCTATCTTGATCTAAATAATAACTTAGGATTTCAACTTTTGCATAGTGACCATCACGGGTTCTGAATACCACTATTTTGCCTGGGATTGCAGAAACTATATTGAGTTGAGGATTGTAGTTATACCATCCGTTATCACTTCCCGTTGGAATTGCAAAAGAAGCAGCGGCATCCTGTATGAATGTTAATCCGTCGGCAGTGGTAACACTAGCAAATGTTCCTGAAACAATCGCAGCGGCAGCATTTCCGTTTCGCGTTGGCTCATCCGCTATTCCCGTGATTGCACCGCCATTAACGGCAATGGTCGTCCCTCTAAAGGCAATGTCCCAATCTGTATTACTGGTTGTTTCCATCCCTGTTTCAAAATCGAACTTTGCAAATTCTCCACCAACAGGCTGGCCCTGCCCTCCCGTTTGGGGTGCAGCAAGATTTACCACTTGTTCGGATTGCACAGGGGCTGGTTGTTGTGTGTTGTCATCGTCACTGCTACAAGATGTAAATCCTATAAATAATGCAGTTAATGCAATGGCCTTAAATGTGTTCTTTGTTTTCATAGTAATCATATTAAATATTAAAATTGATAATTAAGTTTTACATACCCTTGAATCCCAGGGAGCGTGGGAATAGCTGAATCTGTATAATCCAGTACGTTATTTGCACCTACCTGCACGTTGAAATCTTTTAAAAATGTTTTACTTGCTGCAATATTTGTTGTTATGTATCCGTCAATAAAACTAGTATCATAGGTGTCAATCAAACCATTTCCATTGGTGTCAAATTGAGCGTATTTACTACGATACAGAAGTCGAATATTTACATTCGCTTTTAATTTTGGGATATCATAAAAGACTTTGAAGTTTGCGTTGTGCCGTGAGCGGTTGACAAGCCCAAAATAATCTGTCCTTTCAACCGCCACGGTCTGGTTTGTTTGCAAGTCACGGGCAAATACCTCACCATTTTCAACGAGTTTTTCTTTGGTTTTATCAAAGGCATACAGCAATTGATATCCAGCATTTATATGTAAATTTTTATTGATTTTATATCCTGTATTTACCTCTAAACCTGTCGTGTATATTTCGTCAAAATTGACATAGCTAAATACATTTTGCCCATTGGTTTTTCGTGCAATAATTCTGGTGTCTATGAGGTTTCTGAAGTCATTTCTAAAGAAGTTTAACTCCATATTCCATTTGTCTTTTTTAAAGGTCATCCCTAGGTTATAGCCTATAGAACTTTCTGCTTCCAATGGATTGCCTAACGCACTGGAAGGAACCACCACATCTAATATTTGGCCTTGCGCCTGAAGCTCCTCTAGTTTATCTACAGCAACATTGTAACCCAATACCGTATACCCAACAGCAGTATTTGTAAAATCAAAATAGAGTTGTCTAAAATCTGGTGCTTTAAAACCATAGCCTACAGACCCTTTTAAAGCAATGGCATCCGTTAGTTTGTAACGTAGGGCAAGTTTAGGACTGAATTGGTTGCTATATTCGGAGTGGTTATCAAACCTACCTCCTATTAATATATTTAAGTTTTCAAGCGGATTCACATCATACTGTGCATATAGATATTGCGCATTGAAGGTTACTTTCTCGTCGAAGAATGTTCTGTCTAATTCGTCATATTGAAACCCCACTCCTGCTGTAACTGTTCCCGCTCTCGCGAAAGCGTAATTAGCACGAACTTCGGGCCGTAATAGCTTTTGGTCAAAATCACTATCGCTTAATACTTCATCTGATATCGGGCTTGCTAGGCGTTCATTGGCTGTATAGTTTGTATAATATAATTCATAGTCCATATCAAATGCATCATTCCACTTTTGGTCTAGTCTAAGATGTCCATTCCACTCTTGTTCTTCCGTGTCTCCTTCAAAAAAAGTATCATCAAAAGTAAATCCAGCTTCCTGTGTTTGGTCGTAAAAGCGTACTGATGAAAACAAGGAGAGCTTATCATTAAAATCATAAAAGAGCCTTCCATTAAGGGTATAATTCTCAAAGGGATTTACCGTCTGCCCCTCCATATTTGGATTAAGGTCATACCCTTCACTTGAAAATCGATTTGCAAAAAATGCATATCTAAATTTATTAACTCGTTGCTTTATATCCAGGTTGATATCTTGCTGTGTAAAACGTCCAATGCGATACGATATAGTCCCATCTAAGGTCCCAGTTTTTGGTGTTGAAGTAATGATATTAATCACCCCTCCCAAAGCTTCAGAACCATACAAACTGCTGGAAGGGCCTTTCACTACTTCAATTTGTTTAATATTTCCAACGGTAAGTCGGCTTAAGTCAAAATTACCAGCGCTACGCCCTACAAGAGGAACTCCGTCTATTAGAATAAGAATATAATCAGAAGATATTCCTTGCATTTGAACACCTTCAAAACCGCTCTCATCTGAGATTGTAATAATCCCTGTTTGCTCATTTAAAATTTCACTCAATCGAACCGTTCCAGACTGTATAATTTTCTTTTGGGGAATTAGTGTCACAGGTAATGGTAAAGACGAAAGCTGACGAGCGGTACGTGTCGCTGTGAGTACAACTTCTTGCAGCTCATTGATGTTAATTGTGTCATTTTTAGTTTCTTGTGCAATTACATCTCCAAAAGAAATTAAAACTAAAATGCTGATAATTAAGTTATTACTACTCATATTGCTTAGAACCATTCTTAATAAGGTGCAAATATATAAATTATTCTTATTTAGAATAAATAAAAATAACTATTTTTGTTAAATATTTTAATCTCAAAACTTCAGACAATGAAAACAATATTTTCGACCCTATTTTTACTTTTAGTTGTAAGTACAGCTTCTGCACAAGACAAACAAAAACAAGATGCTGACGCTATAAAAAAAATGTGCGGATGTTATGAAGTAACCTTCAATTTTGCAGAGACTTTTAACTTTACAAATGACTCCCTTTACAAACCTTCAAAAACGAAAATCGATAAAGGTTTAGAATGGGCTGGTTTAGTTACCGATTCGGCAAATAAAGTGTCTATTCAGCATATTTTACAGGTTGGAAATCCAGCAGAACCCATGGTTGTAAAACACTGGCGACAAGATTGGCTATTTGAAAACACAGATTTCTACATGTATGATGCGAATAATACATGGACTTTTCAAAAGAAGAAGAAAGAGAGCGTGAACGGACAATGGACACAAAAAGTGTATCAAGTTGATGATAGCCCTCGGTATGAGGGTTCTGGAACTTGGGTTCACGTAGATGGAAAAAGTTATTGGGAGAATACCACTACAGCTCCGCTACCAAGACGCGAATACACGACTAGAAGTGATTATAACCTAACAATGCGTGGTAATCGTCAAGAAATCACAGATTATGGTTGGGTACACGACCAAGATAATAACAAAGTTGTGCGTGAAGAAGGTAAAGAAGATGTGGTAATTGCAAAAGAAAAAGGATATAACACCTATCTAAAAGTAGCTGATAGTCGCTGTGCTATAGCTTCGAAATGGTGGAATGAACATACTGAAAAATGGGCATTGGTTCGCACGAAATGGAATGAAGTTTATGGTAGGAACAAAGATCTTTCGTTAGAAGCTAAAGTGGAGAATAAGGCATTGTATAAGCACTTATTTGATGATACCATTACCCAAGAAGCACAGATCAATCCAGTTATTGAATCCTTTGTAAAAAAGCCATAAGATGCACATAAAATCAGTTTTTAGTATCCTCATTGTACTTGTATTCTCCTTGGAAATTGTAGCACAAGAAAATGTATTTCTCAAAAGAGGGTATTGGAAAGCAAATCCTTCTGTTAAGCAGATAAAATCGTCTATAACGGATGGCAATAATCCTTCAGAATTGAATGATAGCGCTTTTGATCCAGTGGTCTATGCGCTCTTAGAGAAGACAAATGATGAGGCTGTAAAATATCTTTTGACACTAGACGGTAACGAAGTAGATAAACGAACGCATGATAGCCGTACCTATATCTTTTGGGCAGCTTATAAGGGTAATGTCAGCATAATGAGGCATCTATTTGACAAAGGAGCGCTCATCAATATAACCGACAGTCACGGAAATACACCCATAACCTTTGCAGCTGCTAGCGGCCAAAAGAATACGGCAGTGTACGATTTATTTGAAAAAAACGGAGCAGTATTACATCAAGAAAAAAATGAAGATGGTGTAAATGCCTTGCTACTTCTTGCCTCCTATTTAGACAACGAATCATCACTTTCTTATTTTATTTCCAAAGGATTTAATCTTAAGGACAAAGATCCAAAAGGCACTAACATCTTTAATTACGCAGCCAAAAAAGGCTCTATTGAATTTCTTAAAATGCTCATTGATAAAGGTGTGGATCCTAGGCTGACAAATAAAGAAGGTGGAAACGCTATCCTATATGCCAGTCAAGGCACTCGCAATTCACAAAATTCATTAGAAACATATACGTTCCTAGAAAATCTAGGTATAGCCGTTAATGTGGTCGGAGATGAAGGTCGTAATCCGTTGCATACTATTGCGTATCGCAGTGAGAACCTAGACATCTTTTCCTATTTCATTACAAAGGGTGTAGATGTAAATTTACAAGATGATGGTGGAGATTCTCCCTTTATGAATGCAGCAAAGAGTAATGATATAAAAGTAGTTCAGTTTCTTTCAAATTATGTAAAAGACTTCGATGTAAAAGATGAAAATGGACGTTCTGCATTGGCTATGGCGGTACATCGAAATGCGGTAGCCGTTGTCGATTTTCTTTTAAAAAAAGGGGCAAACATTAAAACAAGGGATATGGAGGGTAATTCGCTAGCCTACTATCTACTAGATACGTTTAAGTCCAGAGATAATCAGGAGTTTGAAGCCAAACTAAAATTACTTCAAGAAAACGGATTGTCAATGAATCAGCTCCAAAATGGAGGGAATACGTTATTGCATATTGCTACACAAGAGAACAACCTAGCATTACTAAAACGTCTAGCGCCTTTGGGGATTGCTATCAACGAAAAGAATATGGAAGGATATACTGCCTTGCACATAGCTGCAATGAAAGCTGAGAATGATGCCACACTGAAATACCTCTTGAGTATAGGAGCAGACAAAGCTATTAAAACCCAGTATAATGAGACTGTATTAGACCTTGCTAGTGAAAACGAACTCCTACAAAAAAAGCACGTCAAATTAAATTTTCTACACTAAAATGATTCGATTATTTAAACTTATTTCCGTTAGCATTTTCACTTTTTTTATACTCGTTGCTTTTGCCAAACCAGTAGAAACTACCCATATAAAGTGTATGATACAGATGACAAATTACACAGGGGAAGGTGCCTATGTGATCATCTCTTTAATTAACCCTGAAGGAACCTACGAGCAAACGCTATATGTCCAGGGTACCGATAGTGAATGGTATAGTGAAATTCCTGAATGGTGGAAATTCTACGGCCAACGACGTTCAGAAATTGATGCCATTTCAGGAGCGACTATTAGCGGTGGCGGGCGCACAGTTAGTGTTCTAAAAATCTCAAATGACAAGTTAGATACAGGCTATAGTATTCGATTTGAAACCGCTGTAGAAGACCAAGAGTACTACACAGAGGATGTTCAATTTGAGCTTACGTCAGAAAGCATAAAAAGTAAAGTAGAAGGAAAAGGATTTATCCGCTATGTACGTATGATGCCACAATAATATGATAGGTTCGTTATGGCGATATAGCCACTTTTTTCTTGCGGTAGTTTCAGCGCTTTTTCTTATTGTCGCATCCGTTACAGGTGGTATACTTGCGCTAGAACCTATATCTAAAGCCTCACAGCCGTATGCCGTTTCTAACTTAGATACTATTCATCTTTCTGAAACAATGACCATAATAAAGGAACGTTATGGCGAAATTTTTGAGTTAGAAGTTACCTCAGAAGATTTTGTAATAGCCTCCGTATTTTCAAAAAAAGGGATTAGCGAAACTATCTATATCCATCCTATTACAGGAGATACGTTAGGAACTGTATCACCTCAAACTCCCTTTTTTAGTTTTATTACAAACCTACATAGGTCTTTATTTTTAAAAGGTATTGGCCGTGGTTTTGTAGGTATTGTTTCTTTTTTACTTTGTTTTATTGCCGTTACAGGATTGTCTTTATTGGCACAACGACAAGGCGGATTTAAAAAATGGTTTACAAAGGTTCAAGAAACAGATTTTGCGCAGCGTTATCACGTTATTTTAGGGAGATGGTTTTTAGTTCCCATCCTCATTTTAGCGGCAACGGGTGTTTTTCTTTCCGCTGAAAAATTCTCTTTGTTACCAGATGATCCTATTGCACACAATTGGAATACAACCGTTTCAGAAATAGAAGTAAAAAAGCCTATTTCAGAATTTACCCTATTTCAGCAACTGACTTTAAATGAGGTACGAAAACTTACATTTCCTTTTTCTGAAGATTCAGAAGATTATTTTCAAGTAACGCTAGTCGATAGAGAGCTATTGATACATCAATACACAGGAGAAGTGATGAGCGATGTACCGTTTCCATTTGTTCTATTAGCATCTCGATGGAGTCTACATTTACACACAGGTCAAGGCAGTGTGCTTTGGTCACTTATTCTACTGTTGGCTAGTCTGAGTGTATTGTTTTTTATGTTTTCAGGGTTTGCAATGAGTTTGAAACGAAGAAGAAAAACAAAAACCATAACTCCGCATTGGCATAAGGATGAAGCAGCATACATACTCCTTGTAGGTTCAGAAACTGGAAGCACCTATGCTTTCGCGAAAGCATATTACAATGCCCTAACAAATACGGGGAACAAAGTGTATATATCCACATTAAACGAATACACCACCTATGACAGTGCAACTCATTTAATTGTCTTTACTGCAACCTATGGCGATGGAGACGCACCAAGTAATGCACGCAAGTTTGAAGCAGTATTCAACACAGTACAACCGAAAAAAGACCTACAATTCTCTATACTAGGATTTGGTTCTTTACTATATCCGCAGTATTGCGGTTTTGCTCTAAAGGTAGATGCATTGCTTCACGGTCATGCTCGTTTTACGCCAATACATCCACTGGTTAAAATAGATAATCAATCCGAAAATGCCTTTTCAAATTGGGTACAAATTTGGAACGAACATACTGGAATGCGCTTGGAAGTGACCTTGCCCCATCAAACTAAGAAAGTTCAAAAAGAAACCTCTTTTAAAGTGATAAAGCAAACGTCTCTAAACACTGACAATACCGCTCTCATTAGGTTACGCCCAAAAAATAGAATCCATTTTCAATCGGGAGATTTACTAAATATTATTCCTACAGGAGATATACATCCAAGACAATATTCAATTGCAAAAGTAGATGGGGATATTTTATTAAGTATTAAGTGGCATTCAAATGGACTTTGCTCAACCTATCTCTGCGCTTTAAAAGAAGGTGACACTATATTAGGAAGTATTGACAAAAATTCAAAATTTCATTTTCCAAAACAAGCTTCATCTGTATGGCTTGTTGCTAATGGAACTGGTATTGCGCCTTATTTAGGAATGCTCAATGAAAATCATACAACAGCCGTGCAATTGACTTGGGGAGGAAGAACAGAAACTTCTTTTGATTGTTATCGAGAGATTATAGAAAGTACGCTCCTGCCCGGCGGGCAGGCGGGTTCGCGAAAGCCAATAAAATCATTGCAAATAGCTCTATCGCAGACGAAAGAGAAAAACTATGTACAAGATGTTTTACTAAAACAACAAGCTGAAGTAGCGAAGACGCTCAAAGAAGGAGGCGTTTTTATGTTATGTGGTTCAATGGCAATGCAGGATTGTGTGTTGGATACTTTAGAGGAAATCACCACTACCCTATTACAGCAACCCCTTAGCGACTTTGAAAATAATGGGCAACTCCTAATGGATTGCTATTAAAAAAAGAAATTCAAATGTGTTAACAAATTAAAAGAAGTGCAAAACCATATAGCACTTCTCTTAAAAGATATACTCAAAGAAGAAAAATATAGTAAAGTGAAATCTGAAGGGGAAGTGATACTCCAAAAACTTAGCTCTTGAGATGAAAATATGGTTCAGCGCAAGTCGAAGGCGTATGATGATGTCGAGAATTTCCCAAATAAATTCACTGCCGAATATATCTTCCTTATTAACCAAAACGATAGTAGTCTGCCCAAAGTAAATCAAGCATCAAAGGATAGGCTTGTTGCCCTTGACAAACAATGGAAACCATTAAAGATAATATCTGACAACCTTATTAATAATGTTATTCCTATGTATAATAAGTTGCTTTGGCAGCATGATATTGGAGCCCTTAAAACAAACTAATAAATACTCTTGATCTAATACTATACTTTAAAAAGCTATAGACGTAGATCAATTAAAACGGTTCGTTTAATGAGGTAATTTATCTTTCAATACCCCATATAGAAAAGTACCTACAATAGAAGAAGCAATAACAACTAGAATAGGAATAAACCCTGCGCCTACTAATGTAAACATGGGTCCAGGACAAGCGCCTGCTAAAGCCCATCCGAGTCCAAAGATGATTCCTCCAAACATATAACGACTGAAGCTCTTGGCTTTTGGATTAAAATGTATGTTTTCGCCATGAAAGGACTTTATTTTAAATCGCTTGATTGATTGTACCACAATAGTACCAATCACAAGAGCACAGCCAATAATACCATACATGTGAAATGACTCAAATTTGAACATTTCATAAATGCGAAACCATGAAGCCGCTTCAGATTTAAACATTGTGATTCCAAAAAGGATTCCGATACCTAAATATATAAGTGTTCTCATTATTTAAAAGATTAAGGGGAAAATAAAATGAACCATGGCTAGACCTCCAATAAAGAATCCAACTACAGCAATAAGTGATGGGAGTTGTAAGTCACTTAGTCCAGATATTGCATGTCCAGAAGTACATCCTCCGGCATATCTCGTTCCAAAGCCTACAAAAAGCCCCCCTATAGAAAGGATGAGGATATTTTTAAAACTTAATAATGCTGCTGTATCAAAAAGTTCTGTTGGTAAATATGCCTTCCCTGCACTCTCAAACCCAAGAGTATTTAAGTCGGCAATTGTATCTGGATTAATAGCAACTGCTATATCTGAAGATAATAAGTGTGATCCTATATAACCGCCTATGACGGCTCCGATGACCACCAATAAATTCCATTTTTGAGATCTCCAATCGAACCTAAAAAAATCTACTTTATTCCCTGCTCCACAGATAGTACACATTGTTCTCAAGTTTGCAGACATCCCAAAATTTTTGCCAACCATTATAAGCAGGAACATTATAAAGGCAATCATTGGGCCTGATACATACCAAGGCCAAGGTTCGTAAATCCAATCCATCAAATTCTATTTTTTTACAAAGTAAAAGTAATAAATAGAAAAAGTTTGTAACCTAGGTTACAAACTTTTTCTATTTATTAAAACTACAGGGGCATTGATCGTACGCTTTCGCGAAATCGTATACTTGTATACTTGTATACTTGCTTTTATTTTAAAACAATTTGGGTGTCGTAAATCGGGATGAATTTCTCTATTGTAAAATCAATATTCACACAACTAAAAAGAGATATGTAGTTATTTATCACCTACTGATCTCATCAAAAAAATGGAACTAAAACGTACATATCGAACCTTTTAACATCTTATTCCCATTTAGATATGGCAGCATTTACTTTTTTTTTAATATTTCCTTTTTAAGTTAATTCAAAATTAGGATCTTATGAAACCAATTCTTATGACCGCTGTTACAAGATATTTTATGACTCTGTAATGAAAGTCACTATCCTTTTGAAGCATTAGGAAGTATGTCTCTTTGTGATCAAAGTAATAATTATGAAATAGATGGGTGCAGCTCGGTTTTAGAAAAACCTAGCTAACTTCTGTAACATAGGTTACAGACATTGAATTATGGAAATAATATATTGTAACGTTTTATTTTATGCACAGTACTAAATCCAAGTCATTTTGAAAAGAAGAGATTTTGTAAAAAAAGCAACATTAAGTTCATTCATTACACTTATCGGGGCTGAAATTGTTTTTGGGTCTAATATGCTTGACGGATATCAGCCTTTGGCTTTACAAGACCCTGACCCATTTAAGATGTTCCGTAAAAACAAGGAAATGGTCGTATTGAATGACAAACCATGGAATATGGAGGCTCAGGCTCATTTGCTTAATGAGAAAGTGACTTCTAATCCATTTATGTTCATCAGAAATAACGGCAAAATCCCTGAGGATATTGATGTAAAAAATTGGAAGATTATTTTTGATGGGGAATCTATTTCTAACCCTAAAACATATTCATTACAAGAACTCAAAGATACTTTCAAGCATCACACCTACCAACTAACATTAGAATGTGGCGGTAATGGACGTAGTGAGTTTGATCCTCCTGCAAAAGGAAACCAATGGACCATAGGCGCCGTTTCTTGTGCAACTTGGACTGGAATTCGATTAAAAGATGTACTCGCTGATGTAGGCGTGGAAGGAGATGCCATATATATAGGGTACCACGCTGCCGATACTCATTTGAGTGGTGACGCAAAAAAAGAACCTATTTCTAGAGGGATGCCTATGGCAAAAGCATATCAAGAAGAAACGCTTATTGCTTTTAAAATGAATGGTGAAGATATTCCGTTGGCACACGGGTATCCATTGCGCCTTGTCGCTGGTGGATGGCCAGCATCGGTTTCTGGAAAATGGCTAAATGGTATAAGTATACGCAATAAGGTGCATGATGGCACAAAAATGACAGGGACGGCCTATCGTGTTCCTTGCGAGCCAGTGGCACCTGGTGAAAAGGTAAAAGATGAAGATATGTGTATTATCGAATCTATGCCTGTAAAATCACTCATCACCTATCCAAAAACAGGAGCAGTTATTAAGGAAGGGGAAACCTTAAAAATTAATGGTCATGCTTGGGCTGGCGAACTTGCTGTCACCAACATGGAATACTCAATAGATTTTGGCTCAAGTTGGAAAGAGTGCGCTATTGAGGAAGCTACAAATAGATTGGCTTGGCAGCACTTCTCTGCTGCAGTATCTTTTCCTAAAAAAGGGTATTATGAGGTCTGGGCACGCGCTACAGATAGTCAAGGTGTTAGTCAGCCAATGATATTACCCGGCTGGAATCCTAAGGGATATTTAAACAATGCCTGCCATCGTATTGCAATAAAAGTTCACTAATGGAAGAAGGCAACTATAAAGAATTTAGAGAAATCGTTAAGCTCGTATATCGCGTGTTAATCGTTCTTTTTTCTATCGTAGGGATTTTTGCATGCATCTTATTTTATATGATGATTGATCCTGATTTTTCTGATTTTCGCGAAAGCGATACACCTAGTGATTATGTGGCTATAGATGAAGATGCCGCATGGGATAAAATAGAAGATGGTGTACACCTTAGAACGGGTTTAATTGAAGCAGAAGGCCTTATGGAAACCGTAAACAACTGTACAAACTGTCACTCTGCAAAACTAGTCACCCAGAATAGAATGAACAAAGAACGTTGGGGTGCCACTATAGACTGGATGCAGGAAACGCAAAATTTAGGGGATTTAGGAGATGATGAAAATATCATTATTAATTATTTAGTCACAAATTATCCTGTAGAGAAGAAAGGAAGAAGACAAGCTTTATTAAATATTGAATGGTATGAACTTAAAGATTAATATAATACTCCTGGTTTTTATTGGTTTATTCTCTTGTAATTCTAATGAAAGCAAATCCACTATACACAGTGATATAGCTGCTGAAGAACAAGAGGTCTTAACCTACTTTAATACAGAACATATTATTGAGGTAGATGAATTAAAAACTTTGATGAGCACAGAGAACATTAAGGTTGTGCACTTTGGAAGACCTGCACAGTTTGCAGAAGGACATATTCCGGGGGCGGTCAATATTTGGCGTACAGATATAGAGAGCACTGCATACCCTTACAAAGGAATGATTTGTTCTAAAGAGCAGGTTGAAACACTCTTTAGTCGTTTGGGGATTCGCACCCATGATACGCTTGTCGTTTATGATGCCGTTGCATCTTGTGACGCGGCAAGGTTATGGTGGGTACTAAAAAATTATGGCTATGATAGTATAAGAATTTTAAATGGAGGTATTCATGAGTGGAAAGAAAAAGAAGGTATCTTGGACACAGAAGAGACCGTGGTAGAAGCAACTAATTTTGTGCTTCCAGAGGAATCTCCAATGTCACTTTACGTTACAAAAGAAGAAATGCTAAGTACCGTCTCTAGTAGCGACCCTATTGTGATTTTAGATACTCGAAGCATTCATGAGTATTCAGGCAAGCGACAAAAAAAAGGAGCAAAATCTGGTGGAAGAATCCCTAAAAGTCACTTGATAAATTGGACTGAATGTGTACACTATACTGGCGATATGAAATTTAAGCCTTATGGAGCACTTTCTGATATCTATAATGACCTTATACCAAGCAAAAATAATAAGGTGATTGCTTATTGTCACTCTGGTGTGCGATCTGCTCATACAACATTTGTATTAACAGAATTGCTAGGATTTAAAAATGTAAAAAATTATGATGGCTCTTGGACAGAGTGGTCACACTTTGAGAGCTATCCAAAAGAAAAAGATAGTATAACAACGATGCTACAATAAGCGATGGAGAAATATTTAATAGGATTTAAAGATGCCGTACTTGGGACCATCGATTGGACGTGGAAATCCATTCTTTTTGAAGTCCCTTGGCACACTAATTATTTTTGGGGTTTAATAGCGATATCCTTACTAGTCTGGGTATTAGAAATTGTATTCCCATGGCGTAAAAGTCAATCTGTCTTTAGAAAAGATTTCTGGTTAGATGGATTCTACATGTTCTTTAATTTCTTTTTGTTCTCCATAGCAATCAGTGGCTTTTATAAGCTCTTGCAACTAGGTTTTCAAGACATCGGAATAACGGATAAATCGTTAGCATTATTGAATCCTTCAGGGTGGCCTATGTGGTCTCAACTATTGGTATTCTTTGTGGTATTAGACTTTGTACAATGGTTTACACATACATTACTGCACAAGTATCCATTTTTATGGAAGTATCATAAAGTACATCATAGTGTTAAGGAAATGGGATTTGCCGCGCATTTGAGATATCACTGGATGGAAAATATCTTTTACAAGCCCTTAAAAACATTTGGGGTAATGATCTTGTTTGGTTTTGAGCCAGAACAAGCCTATATCGTTCACTTCATCGCTATAACTATTGGACACTTTAACCACTCAAATATTAAGATCACTTGGGGCCCACTGAAGTACCTTATCAATAATCCTGTAATGCACCTATACCATCACGCCTACGATCTTCCGAAAGGTAAATATGGCGTGAATTTTGGGATTAGTCTCAGTATATGGGATTATATTTTTAAAACCAATTATATTCCTGAGGATAGTGGGACGATTGAACTAGGTTTTCCTGGTGATGATACATTTCCCGATGATTTTATACATCAAAGCACATATGGCTTTAAGAAAGGACAAGATTAACCCTTTATGGTAATCACACAGGCTTTTGTTTTGAGAAAACAGTTGTTTATATAGCAGTAAATATAGAATCACACTTCTGTAATTGAGTAAAAAAACTGATTTCTCTGGAAGAGGATCGCTATTTTTTAATTTCTCGTTTGCGAGGAGTTTTAGACGATTGCACATATCACAAAATGAATTAATAACAGCATCTGTAATTGTAAATGTTATGGTATCTCCATTGATACTAAACTATAAAGAGCTGTTGCTTGATGCTCTTTCTTAGCCTCCTAAGCATAATTTATTGCTGCGACCAAGCTAACCACCCTCCTGAAAATCATAGATCGTTTGAAAACCTAACGCTTGTAATACTTTACTAGCCTTATTACTCCTCCCTCCTCTATGGCAATATAAATAAATGGGTTGGGCCTTTTCTAATTTTTAAACTTCAGCTTTGAAGTTTTCTAGGTTTGCAATATCAATATTTATGGCATCGTCTATATGACCCCTAGTATATTCGTCAGGAGTACGCACATCTATAAATTGGACATCTTTACCTATTGCATCAGCTATAATCGTCTCTAAAGTTACACGTGCAACATCTTGTAACTTTTGCGCATTACACACTAAAATAAAGGTTACTACAAATACCATTCGTACTAAATTTTTCATCTTGATAGTGTAATTCAGGTTTAAAACAAAAAAGGAAGCACTATTGGGAGAATAGCATACTTCCTTCTCGATCCATTAATCAATCAATCAAAAATTTATTATTAAAGGCTTGTAGGACACATAAATTCTGAAACAGATACACCCGCTTCTCGAATTGCTTCAAGTCCACCTTGCACATCTATTGCGTTGTGAATACCACGGCTCTTTAAAATAGAAGAAGCAATCATACTTCTATACCCTCCAGCGCAGTAAACAAAGAATGGTTCGTCGTCTGGAAATGCTGCTAAATGGTTGTTCAACAGATCTAGAGGAGTATTTCCCGCATCAAAAACGTGTTCAGATAGGTATTCACTTTCTTTACGAACATCAAAAAGAGATTGGTTTCCTTCTTCTAGTACTTTTTTAAATACGTCTGCGTTTATTGTGCTAACCACATCATACTCCATAGAAGCCTTTTTCCAAGCATCAAAACCACCTTGAAGATATCCTAGTGTGTTATCAAAACCCACTCTAGATAATCTCGTTACGGCTTCTTCTTCACGCCCTGGATCTGTCACTAATAAAAGAGGTTGCTTTGTATCTGCAATGAGAGCACCTACCCAAGGAGCAAAACTACCATCCAAACCTATGAATATAGATCTTGGGATATGTCCTTTTGCAAAATCACTTTGAGTACGAACATCTAGGACAATAGCACCCGTTTCATTTGCTACTGCTTCAAAAACTTGAGGAGGCAATTCCTGATTGCCGCGCTTCAAAACTTCATCAACATCTTCATACCCTTCTTTATTCATTTTAACGTTTAGAGGGAAGTATTGAGGCGGTGGCAACAGCCCGTCTATAACCTCAGCAATGAACTCTTCCTTAGTCATATCGGCCCGTAAAGCATAGTTCATTTTCTTTTGGTTTCCTAAAGTATCTACGGTCTCCTTCATCATATTTTTACCACAAGCGGAGCCTGATCCGTGGGCAGGATACACAGTTACGTCATCTGCCAATGGCATTATTTTTTCGCGCAAGCTATCAAATAGAAAGCCAGCTAAATCTTTTTCTGTCAATACTCCCATTTTCTGAGCTAAATCTGGTCTTCCCACATCTCCCAAAAATAAGGTGTCTCCACTAAAGATAGCGTGATCCTTCCCATTTTCATCTCTTAAAAGATAGGTGGTGCTTTCCATAGTATGACCAGGAGTGTGCAGTGCTATAATAGTTACATCCCCTAGTTTGAATTCCTGTCCATCTGTTGCAATTAAAGCATCAAATACTGGATTTGCATTGGGTCCAAAAACGATAGGAGCACCGGTTGCTTTTGCCAAGGTTACGTGACCACTCACGAAATCTGCGTGAAAGTGTGTTTCAAAAATATATTTGATTTTTGCGTCGTCCAGCTTGGCTCTATCTAAATAGGGTTTTACCTCTCTTAAGGGATCAATAATAGCTACTTCACCATTACTTTCAATATAATAGGCCCCTTGTGCTAGGCAACCCGTATAGATTTGTTCAACGTTCATCTTGTGTTATTTATAATTTTACAAGACAAAACTAGGCAGATTTCTGTGCCTGCACAGTAACTTAGGTTACATATCCCTGGATTTAACAAAAAAACTCCAGTTTACGAATGAAACAGGGATTATGAACCACTTAAAAAGTGCTATTATTGTTTGACAAAAAACTCCATATAGAAAATAAAGAAAGCCATTACGAAGATAAAATAACCAAAGCCTTTTTTCAGTTTATTACCATCTATGAAGTTACTTAGGTAACTACCTATAAAAATACCGACAAAAGAGATACTCGTAAAAATCGAAAGGAATATCCAATCTATCTCCATGGTTAATGCATCACCTAAAAAGAAACCGAGTAAAGATTTAAAAGCAATAATAACTAAGGAAGTACCCACAGCTACTTTCATTTCAATATTAGCCAAAATCACAAGAGCAGGGATAATAAGAAATCCACCACCTGCACCAATCATACCTGTAATACCGCCAACTAAAAGTCCTTCAATTAAAATTAGAGGATAATTATACTTCACTTTACCACCACCTTTCTGGCTTTTTTCTTTGCGCTTTTGAAGCATCGAAAAAGCAGCTGGAATCATTAGTACTGCAAAAAGGCCAAACATTGCCATTCTACGGGTAAACTCAAAATCTCCAATAGCAAACAAGATATTAGGCAGTGCTGGCACTACATAATATCTTACTACGGTAACTCCTACTATCGCAGGCAAACCAAATACAATTGCTGTTCTCCAATCTACAAAACCCTTTAAGTGTTGTTTAACCCCCCCTACTAATGCACTTGCTCCTACGATAAATAAAGAATAAGCAGTTGCTACTTTTTCATTTACTGAAAATAGGTAGGCCAACACAGGTACCGCTAGTATAGAACCCCCTCCGCCAATCAATCCAAGTGAAATACCTATAAATAATGCACTTATATATCCAAATATTTGTAATAATTCCATTTGTAATTCTTTCTAATTTAGGGCAAAAATATACCTGTAAATTATATTTCGAAGTAACCTAGGTTACATAGTTAGTCTAAATTGATAATTTCAATATAATTTCTATGAAGTACGATTCTCCCTAAATTTTCTAATTTTTTTAGAAGTCTAGATATGACAACTCTCGAAGTGTGTAATTCATAAGCAATTTCTTGGTGCGTATTACGCAGTGTGTTCTCGTTATTTACTCTCGCTTTTTCCTTTAGATAATTGAGCAAACGCTCATCCATATTGTCAAATGCAATACTATCCATAGTATGGAGCAATTCATTTAAACGATTGTGATAACTATCAAAAACAAAATGCCTCCAAGACTTATACTTTGAGGTCCATTCTTCCATCTTCTGAATAGGAACCATTATGAGTTTAGTATCGGTTTCTGCTATGGCTCGAATTTCACTTTTAGTTTGTCCCATGCAACAAGTCATTGTCATAGAGCAAGTATCACCTTGTTCAAGATAATACAGTAAAAGTTCATCCCCATTTTTATCATCTCTGAGTACTTTTATAGCACCTGAAATGAGTAAAGGCATCCCTTGTACGTAAGAACCTACTTCTATTAATTTAAATCCTTCAGGCACGTCCTTATAGGTGCCCACTTGCAGTATCTCATTAATTAATGCGTCTTCAAAAAGATGCCCGTAACTTGCCTTAAGTTCTTGAATCATTTTTAGGAAGTCTTATTGATTTGGACATTGATATATAATCGTTGATAAAGATGGTTGCCCAAATGATTTTTGATAGCGCATGCATTAAAGAAAACAAAATAAACAATACCACTAGAAAAAAAGCATCAAAAATGTTGGAGTTATTTGTTCCCTAAGCGTATAATTTAGTAAAAATACAGCAATAATAAGCGCTACACCTAAACCAAATTACACCTAATAAGAGTCTTGACAGAGACCGGTCTATAGTTCAAAATTGATATCGCATCTTGGGCAATGCTTTTTTACTACTCCTAATAGCAGAAAAAGTAAATAAATGACCTTCAAAGAAATCTACCTCCTTACAATGAGGACACTGCATTTTAACCATACTTTTGAGTTTAGTTCCTTCGGACATTCCTTTCAATTTCTTGTAAAAACAAAAGGATTCAATACCAATCTGAGCAATATTAGTTACATAACTCAAAGCAAAATTTCTATGAATATTTTTTTGGATCTTGGAATAAGTGTCGTCACATTAGAGCGATATATTATGTGCTTTCAATTTTCTATACCACAAAAAAACAAAAGCATCCAAGTAGGTAACTACCTTTTGTACTGCCTATTATCCTTAATTTGTGTCTTGGGAGAGGAATAATGTATTGATACGCCTACAGGACAAATGACACATCAAATGAATGTATGGAATGGCATTTTCTATAGATCTCCAATAATTGGTGGAAATCAATTATGATCCAATAGTGATATGTATACTTCAAGAAATTGTGCATCCTTTGAAAAGAAAGAAGCGTTTGAAATGTCTGCTAGGAGTAATATAGTTTCGTCTTTATATACTATTTCTCTCGATGCATCTGCCGTTACTGAAGCGCAACCATTTAGACAAATGAGGATCACAAAAGGATCAATATTGGAGTAGTCTTTTCTCAATATCTCTTCAGTTTCAAATATATTCGTTGTAAAAAAATCACTTTCTACAATGTTTGAAGTGGCATTGGTTCGTACTAAAGATTTCTTTTTACTGTCTTCTTTGAATTTTTTCGTAGCTCTTACGGATTGATCAATATGAATTTTTCTTGCTGTTCCTTCAGCATCTACACGGCCCAATCATACACGCGATATGTAATATCGGAAGTTTGCTGAATCTGGGCAGCAAGAGCGCTAGCTCCTCCTAGCATCTACCTTACCTGCAGGAATAAAAAAGGCTACTCCTCAAATTTCCGAGCGCTTACCAATAGATTCGTCGGCAGTAGGTTTATTAAAAACAGTACAGAGCTTTGATCTTCCTTAAACTTTTCCCTTGAGAATTGGCTCGAATCTTATTTTATATGCTTTCAGAATGATAAGTTTAGGCTGAGTATAGTTTTATGAAGCAATCGAAAATTCTGAAGTTGAAGCCTCAAGATCAAAAACAAAAGCATGTGATGTATGAGCAGATGCATACGGTCTTGAAAAGCCATAATTTAACCAGATATGTGCCAGTCTTCCTGGGATTTCAAGAGCATCTCTCAATCCAAGCTTAGAATCATCTACATGTACCCATCGCATAAGAGGTTGTTCAAGAATATTTTTCATTGTATTCTCTTTTCCTAAAAACTTTTTAAGTCTTAAGAAAATCTCTATATCAAAAAGCCACTTACTCAAAAAAGCATTTTCATAAGCGACAGGAACAATGCTTCTGGCAAAAACCTTTGCGCCACATTGAGTATCACGTATAGGTAAACCCAAAATCAAGATAATAAACTGTTTTATAAATTTTGAAAAGACATTTCTCAAAAAGTTCCGTTCTATGGTCCCTCTGCCTAAAGCATTTCGGGAACCAAAGACAACAAGTTTATTCTCCTTCTTAAGTGTGTTTACTAAATCCTTAAAATCTCGAAAGTCTGTAGAGAGGTCTGCATCCATAAAGCCGATGTTAGAAATATCTGGCATATTATATAAGAACCTAGCTCCTGCTCTTACAGCAGTCGCTTTACCAGAGTTCTTCTTTACATCTACTATACTAATGGCATCTGATGCTTGTACCTTCATTGCATTGAGCACTTCTAGTGTCTTATCCTTACTTCCATCATTTACGAAGCATAAATGGTAATCATTATTTTCTAAAATGAAAGAAACAAATACCTCTTGATTTAATCTCTTTTCTTCGTTGTAGCAAGGGATGATAATTCCTGTTTTCATACTGTATTTTATGAATTACTATTTATTTACAGTACAAACATATCGCGATGAAGCCAGTGATATAGGAGTTTTTCGATGGAGGGTGTTTTAGTGTAGACAGATACCGCTCGTCGAAGGATGTACATTTGTCGAAAGAAGTATCTTTGAAGCAGAAGATTAAAGGCTATCTTTTCAACTCAGCTTATTACAGAAATTTCGTTACCTTACTTGTAGATGTAATAAAATCCAGCGCGTGCTCAATAGTAGTAGAGCACTTAGCTATATTGGTAAGGACAACGAAGTATTTGATTTTAAAGCAGCTTCGAAGTATAATAGGTTTTCTGTTTTATACTGTGTATATGCCCCAAAACAATGCAATCAAGAACTAATAAATATTTGGTTACCGCAGTCCTCCTTGGAATGATCTTCCATGGGACTACCATGTTCTTTACACTAGAAAGAACATACGATGCGCTTATCCATTTATTTTTTGCAAACCATTATGCCACCAGCTGGTTTGAGCCTTGGAACTATAGTTGGTATACTGGTTTTACGGTAATGGGGTATCCTCCGCTAGTCCATCAGACCATTGGTGCACTTTCGTATATAGGGGGTCTCAAATTTGGTATGTTTACTGTTGCGCTTATAGGTGTGGTCTTATTTATAACAGGAGTTTACCGCTTCACTCAAGTGCTCATTCCCAATAAAAAGGTCGCAGGGTATGCAGCTATACTGGCGGTATTCTCCTCTTCCTTTGTAGAAACACTCCATATATTCGGTCAGTTGCCCAGCATCATTGGGATTTCCGTATTGATGCACACTTTGCCAGAGGTCTTTTTGTGGCTTAAAACAGCTCGAAAGAGTCATCTCTTTAAATCCTTAGCCTTACTCGCTGTAACCGTGACCTCACATCATGTAACTCCTATATTTGGAATGGTATTTTTCATCTTTCCACTCATTGGAATGGTGCTAATGGACGCTGCACGGGAGAAGGTCGACACGAATCGTGAGGTTACTTTTTCTGCTTTCGCGAAAGCATTATCGGCACATCTTAAGCGAATCATCATTTTTGGAGCTTGTTCCCTCGTACTCGTCATAGGCTGTATTTTACCGTATTGGATCAATACAAAAAATAATCCGATCACTCAGGTCCCTATACCTCATGGCTCGCGAGATAATTTTCTAGAAGTCACCTCTTCTGGATTGGTGTTTTTTATCATTCCTTGGGGGTTATTATTGTTTCTCCTTCCATACTTTTTCTATCGATATTACAGCAAACGACTTTTATTTTATGGAATCTCATTTACGCTCCTGCTTATTTTAGGAACGGGTGGAACAACGTCAATTCCATTAAAAGTGCTAGGCGAAAACGCCTTTAACATTCTTACCTTAGACCGCTTTACCTTGTGGGCATCTATTATGGTACTCCCCGTTTTTGGAGAGTTTTGTTACCGCTTTGTAGAAGATGATTACAAAGCCTATTTGCAAGACAGATGGGGAACCATCGTCCATCGAGGGGTTGGAGGAATATTGGTTTTACTCTTTATTTTTATTGCCATATTCACAATGACGCTAGGAAAGTTCAGACCGAGTCAGCCGGATCCAATTAAAATGACGCCTATTGTCAATTTTTTAAATGAAGATGAGCACTATAAATGGCGATATTTACCTTTAGGCTTTGGAGATCAAATGGCCTGGCTTTCTGCTCAGACCAAGGCAACAACAGTAGATGGAGATTACCATTCTGCAAGACGACTTCCCGAGCTTACTACAAGAGCCGTAGAACGATTAGAAAATTCAAAATATAGAGGAATCGAAGGGATAGGGTCGCTCCAACAATTTCTAGCTGTGCCTGAAAAATACCATCTGAAGTTCGTATTCTCAAATGATAAATTTTATGATCCTCTCCTCTACTTCTCGGGATGGCATAGGTTGAGTTTATTAGAAAATGGTATTATGGTTTGGGAAAAGGCAGGCATTGCTCCATTGCCTAGTATTTTGCCCAAGGACGATGTACCTCTTTTTCAAAAGCTATTATGGGGCATCATTCCTTTTGCTACTATTTTTATTGCCGTCCTACTGCATTTAAGATCCTTTTGGACACGTTCATTAAATAGAAAAAAAGGCCTCCCCATCTATTTCAACTTTAAACAGGAGTATAAAAAGATTCCCAAACTATTATACAATAGCTCTATCCTCTGGACAGGCATACTTATGATCGTAATTCTCGCCAGTGGTTATACATTCTATATTAAAAATACTGCGCAACTTTCTCCAGAAAATGTAGTCAAAGCCTATTATGACGCGATAGATTTGAAAGAATTTGAACGCGCACATTCTTATATCGACCCCGATAGTGATAAAACGCTCTCACAGTTTATGCTCGAAACTTCTGTTTCTGATGGCCTTCTCAATTCGTATGCAAAACTAGATAGTCTCCATATAGAGATCATCACCAAAACGGATACGACCGCTAAAGGTTTTGTCAATGCACAATGGATCACTCCGCTCAAGGAGATCAATACCCGAGATAAACTCTTATTGAAAAAACAAAAAGGAAAATGGTTTGTTCTTCCAAAGACGCTAGATCCTGATATTCCGCCAGATCAATTGCTTATCCAGAGCGGTACCGCTTATTACAATCATGGGAAACGAGCTATTACTTCAGAGCAGACGCATCACGAAGATGTTTTAAAACAACCTGTGGTGGAAGTACTTTCTGCGCGACTTGTTCAACTTAATACGACCTATGCCATCGTAGGGACCATTCAAAATGTAGATAATATTCCTGCAGATATTTCAGTTACTGGTGCGCTTTACAATAAAGAGAATCAGGAGCTTGCTCGTTTTAATGCAAAAGATATTGTGAAACATAAATTACTGCCAAAAGAAACGACAGTATATCGCATTAATTTTGAAGATGTTGCTTGGATCCAAGTAGATGATGAAAAGCCCAACACTTTTAATCCAGCCCTTTTTACACAGATTAATCTGACAGAAAGCCCCATCAAATTTGAAGTACAAGTAAGAGCAAACGTTGCTACCACAGATTTACATCAAGCAGTTTCATTATCCAAAGTGTACCAAAACAAACAAGAGATTAACGGATTTTTATTTAATCCAAGCATGGAAGAGGCTACAATACCTCAGCTACTCATTGGATATTATAATGTCGATAAAGAATTGCTATGGGTAGAGTCTAAATACATTGACGAAAGTTTGCGCCAACAACGCAAACAACCTTTTTCTGAATTATTATATGGAGATACACTTCCTAGGACGGTTGCTTACGGACTTGCAACGGCTTCTGTAAACGGTCTTTCAAATAAAAGTATCTCAGACAAAGTGGTGCCCGAAAGAAACGATGCAGGTACAAGCCATGCTTTTATTAAAATAGATAATATGCCCTACTCCTATATTACCATCACCACAAATAATTACGTAGGTAATCCCAACGAATGAATACTTCTAAAAACATAACGGTTTTTGCACTGATTACTATTACTGTAATCAGTTTGCTCTTACTCTCAATGTTCAGTCTGCAGAAAGAAATTAAGGACTCCCAAGCTACGTTTAGCATTAAACAAATTGAGAATAGAGCCGTCTCAAATAAGGAACAATACGTTTCCTTCGAAACCTACGATGGTACTGGAAGTGATGATATTTATCTCATCCTATCTGGAACCTATGGCACTGTCGTACTTGAATCAGCATTCGTAGATCTCGTTCCATACTTCTTTATCCCTGAAAGCTTCACAAAACACGCAGGCATTGTCACTTACACTCTTGTACATAATAAAAAACCCATACAAGAAGGCTCCTTTAAACTCTTAGCAAACACTCGGAACCTAGGAGCCGTTGAGACGTATCTAGGGCCACGGAGTATCATTGCAAACGTTCGTGATTATACAATGCTCGTGAGCATTCCCACAGATATGCTAGACAATCTGCTACCGGACAACACACAGATAGATCTGAAAACTCAATTTAAAACAGCAATTACAACCACAGAGCATACTCTCAACTCCGGATTTGCCTGGAAGCGTATTTCTTCTCCATTACAAACAGGTAGATTAAGTACTGGCAGTACCTTAGGAAGTAGTTCGTCCAAAGAGCTTATTGTAGATATCTTCCCGGATCTCGCACAGGAATTTTCAATACGTGCAGTTAGCAATCACAACTATGCAGATGGCAATGAGATCATCTCCTTTGAAACGACACAGATAAAAGATGCACACGGCAACATAATGACCGATGGAATGCAGGTCACTTTCTATATAAGAAATGATACAGGAGCCTTCTGGCAGATCCATACAACGACGGTGAATGGCTACGCTTTCGCGAAAGCGTTACATCCACAAGCTCCTTCTAACTGGCAGGTTACAGCAGCTATAGCCGGTATCGCTAAGAGTCCAGAGATATCGAAAACATTTACGTCTATTATTGAAACCATTCCCATGACGGTGCGCAAAAATAGACAGGTAGTCGTAGGACCGCTCACCAGTTACCTCGGCCAATTGGTCCAAGATGGTATAGGTGTATCATTCCATATACATGGAACGACCTATGAAGCGCTTACTAAAAATGGGGAAGCCCAGTTTTATTTAAAAGCCGAAGACTATCCAAAAGGAGCATATACCTTCACCATCCAAACACTAGGTCTTGAGGCAACCCACAAAACAACAGTAGAGTGAAAACGAATAAAACGATATATCGCATATTGGTTATTGTAGGCTTTATTCTTATAAATGCAGGCATTCTCTTTGGAGTAAGTCAAGTCATCGCCTACCTCAACACGGGAGCAGATCGATCTCAGATGCTGCGACTCGATATAGCAAAGGAACGCAAATATGTTCCTGAGGTCAGGTGGGAATCTATCGAAAACCCTGGCCGTCCCATGGAAGAAGCTACTCAGCAGAAAATAGAGAAAGACTATTTAGATGCCTGGTATGTGAAGAATACTGGGTTTTTTACAGGTAATGACGCTGGTATATTTGATCATTATACCGCAGGTGCCCGAGAAAAAGTACGCGAACTAATTGCTCAAAACCAAAAAGACAACACCTTTATAGAGAGCACCACTTTATCTCACCACCTCACCCTTGAATTTTATAGTGCAGATGGCACCATTGCTGTACTCACAGATAGAAATGTCACTGGCGTTGAGCGTATGTTTAAAAATGAGCAATTCCTTTTTGAACGGACTTTTAATGAGGATTATAAAATCATTCTATTGCTAGAAGATGGTTTCTGGAGAATACGACATTTTGAAAAAGTAGCGGTTCATGAACAAGCTCCAGCCATAGCGACCATTGCCTTAAATGAAAACCTCTTGGAAGGTATTAATTACTATCCGCAGGAGAGTCCTTGGGATACCTTTGGTGAAAATTTTGACGCTACGGTGCTCGAGAATGATTTTATGATTATTAAAGATCTTAAGCTCAACAGTATCCGTGTTTTTGTGGGGTATCAAGATTTTGGAGAAGCAAGTGTTTCTAAAGAAAGGCTCCTTAAACTAGAAATCTTATTAGATAAAGCTCAAAAAGCACGTCTCAAAGTAATCATTACCTTATTTGACTTTTATGGAGATTATCGTCTGCAAGATTGGACACTTACCAATGCACATTTGAATACCATCGTGAGACAGGTTAAAAATCATCCTGCCCTACTCGCTTGGGATCTAAAAAACGAACCTAATTTAGATTTCGACACACGAGGAGAGCGGGAAGTATTGTCCTGGCTTGAGCAAAGTATCGGATATATAAAACAAATCGACCCTTTACACCCCGTAACTATAGGCTGGTCATCCCCAGAGACTGCTTTGCTTCTTGAGGATAAGGTAGACATGGTATCTTATCATTATTATAAGGATCTAGAAGATTTAGCTGCTGCACATACGCAGCTCACTTCGACTACTTCAAAACCAGTAGTACTTCAAGAGTTTGGAATGTCTACCTATCATGGCATTTGGAATCTATTAGGTAATAGTGAAGAGGATCAAGCAAACTATTATACCGCATTTTTTAAAACACAAAAGAGAGATAGTATACACTATCTCTCTTGGACACTTTTCGATTTTAGGGGAATACCGAGCCGTGTAGCAGGTAAATTGCCTTGGCGTAAAAACAAACAGGCATATTTTGGAATCATTGATAACCTTGGGGTGAAAGACGATGCCTATTTGGTGATTAAGAACCGATAACTTACGCTGCTTTATCTATTGTCATTTGTGTGTATAAAGGTCTCGCTGCAAAAATATTGAGGTACATCTCTGTGATTCTACTCATAGGTAGTGCCCTTGCAGCTTCATAATTTGCTTTTGCTAAAGCATTTCTATAAGCATCATTCACAACAAGCTTTTCTATGGCGTCTGCAAGACTGTCAACACTTTCTGGTACAAAAAATTCTCCTCGATATCCTTCTTCTTTTACAAGGACACTTAAGTCGCCCAGGTTTGGCATTACCACTGCTTTTCCATAACTCCCAGCTTGATGAAGTACTCCTGAGCTACCCGACGTAGAAGTATAAGGAAATACCACCATGGCGCTTTCTGAGAAAATTACTCTTACATCCTCTTCAGCTACATAGCCTGTAAATATGGTGGACGGGACATGTGCATATGTTTTTTGTACGCCTTCTAAGTATCCTGGAGTATTAGGATTATCAGTTCCAGCAATTACAATCTCTAGATCTCGACCTGTGCGTTCTCTTACTTTTTCTACTGCTTCAATTAGTCCTTCTACTTTCTTATAGGTTCCAAATTTTCCAAATGTCATTATCTTTAAGGGACCTTTAGGGAGCATATAACTGGGCTCCTCAGGAATTTCAAAAGTACCATGAGGGATGAGGACACAGTTTTTTACATTGTATTTTTCTTCTAAAACATCCACATATTTACTTATAGTTAAGGCGACCGTATCGGCTTTAAGCACTGCGCGTGTGAGCATCTCTCCTATGAAGTTGAAGACCTTCATCTTAAGTTTATTACTCGTGAATCCTGCACTATCAAGATCTACCGCTTCCATAATATTATGAAGGAGCACAGTAGTTTTTACATTCATTCGTTTAGAAACCCATGGAGAAAAGAGACCGAGCGCTGCTGGGACCTTTTTATCGCCAAATTTCATAAACTGTAGGTTGTACAGTATCACATCTGGTTTTGTACTTCTCACTGCTTTTGCAATAGAGACTACATTCATAAGTCCATTAAACTTCCAGCATTGCTTTACAGTAATCGTGCAGCCTTCTTCTTCAAAGCTGATGTCTGCTTCATTAGGTGTTACGTCAGTTAGCAATACCAACTCCGATATTTCTTGATGTTGACGAAAATGCTTTACAAGGTGATAAGCATATTCATTAAGGGTTACTTTGCTTGGTGGGTATGCCGTTACGATAGCAAGTTTCATATGAGTAGATGTTTTCAATTTGATGTAAAAGGTGATCAAGAATATACTTAGGTAGCTTGATAATAATTAGATGGATGATTCAGTTCAGCATACAACTTGGAAGCAGCAGGTTCAGTAAAACAGTAATAATTAAGCGTTTTTCCTTTCGACAGTTCTTCTTTGAGACTGTCTAATACACTTGTTAATTTCTTAGTTCCTTTCTTAATCTGGCAGAGGTTAATGTTCACCGTATCTTGTACCGTTAGTAAAGCTTTAAAGTATCCTTTTAAGTCTTGTAGGTGTGAGTTTGATACTTTTCCTTTTAAACAAATTACTCCGCTGATATCTTTAATTTCTAATCCCATCTCTCTCTTTTTTAATTAATTATACCTTTTTTGATAGTCCAAATATGCGTTTTCGCTTTCGCGAAAGCGGACTAAAAACGATAGATCAACAGTTACTATCGTCCAATGGTAATTCACCATTGACTAAGTATTAATGTAATTACGTTGTAACCGCAGAAAATAGCATAGCTGCACAAGTAGTAAAGCACCCATTGCTACAACCTGTGCCATTACAACTTCATAAAGACCGTTGTGAAAGCATATGATCAAGGCTATTTGTAGCACACCAAAAAGAGCTGCGATCACAATAGGTTTATAATGATCAAGAGATAAATAGTAGTAGGCAAAAATATTAGAAAGGGCAAAAAAAGAGGTGGCGAGCGCATACCAGCCAAGTAAAGGTGCAATGGACATATATTGCTCGCCAAAAAGAATATGCACCGCTACTGTTGGAAATAAAAAGGTAAACCCAACAATCGCAGTAGTGAACATAGTGATATAGCCCACATATTTCATAAGAACAGGTACAGAGTTTTCTCCTTGCTTGCGCATAGAGACTACTTTAGGTAATAATAACATCACAAACATCCAGGTTACAAAGTACACCACTCGACCTATAAGCGCCAGTGATGCGTATAATCCCGCATCGTAAGGTGGAAAGTAATGTTTTACGAGTAGGATATCACTGTTGTTACAGATGATTTGTGTCCCCTCATAACAAGCCGTGAGTATAAAAAACTGTAGCACAGCCTTATTTTCTTTAGCAGTTAGGAGCGTCTGTAGCGCTTTTTTAGTACTTACCCTTTTAAAAGGAAAAACTCCAGCTATAAAAGAAATGGCAATTGCGCTCGAAACGGCGACAGAAGAGCTAATATTAAAGAACATCAGAAAGACAAACGTACAGGCAAGTCTAAAAATCATCTCCAACTGATACGTAACTGAAAGCTCTATAAAAGCTGAACGCCCTTGGAGGTTTCCGCGATTCACACTCATTATAAAATACAACGGGACGGCGACGCCAAAAATGGTAAACATCACCGAAGATTCTGTTTGAAAAAGAACTTGGAGTTGTGTTGCAAAAATCACAATACCAGCTCCTAGCAGAACGCCAAAGGTCGTAGCATGTTTATAGGCCCTTTGGACGAATACTGCTTGTCTCGCTTCATCGTACTCTGTAGTAAACTTGGCTACCGCAAGTTGAAAGGTCATTGCAACAAATGACAAGACAAGCAATAAGGTGATCAGTATAGCTACGTCTGCAAAGGCTCCTGGACCGAGTAGTCTGCCCAAGCATAGATTATAGAGATAGTTCCCTCCATTTACCACAAGTGCACTGAGCATAAAGAACTGCTCTGGCGTAATTACACGCTTTATTTTATGGTGAATGGCGATCATTAATTTTTTTAAGCTGCTTCGAGCAGTTCTGGAACACCTAAAAGTCTGAAGGCTCCTTTTATCCTATTATTTGCAGCTCCAAGCATTCGTACTTTTTTCCCCAATGTTTTACCGTATTCTTTAAGATGAATGAGCATTTGAGCACCTGATACATCTACATCGTCTACTTGACGCAAATCTATCGTGATTACATCCTTAGTGGCCAGAGTCGTTTTAAAATAGTCTTGTATTTCAAAAACCTGCATTCTAGCTACACGTTCTTTGAGGATGTAAATGTCTGATTCAGTTGGATTAATTATATGTAACATGGTATATTTTGTTATGAATGGATGAATTGGATCACGGGCTTCTCTACTCTCTTATATACCACGCTTAAGACGCATCTCGGAATCAGCTCTTTTGCATTGTACACTATTCGCAAGGTGTTCGAATTTTTAATTAAAGTAAGTCCCATAGTTGCTGTTATTTAATTCTGGTACAAATATGCCTCTCTTACAGCGGGAAGCTGGTCCTTTTTCGATGAAGTGAATTTTGCTTTAGACCAATGGTTGGCTTTTGACTGTAAGACCGTTTTGGGGAAGGCAGCCTATCATTCCTCATGTAGCTTATCCTATATATAAGGAAGGTATCGAAAAACTCAGCCTAACAATCGGAGATACACAACCACTGTCATCTTGATGACTATCGAAGGTCCACACGAGCACCACCTACAATACACTTTTATTTTTACAGAAATAAATCCTAAACTATTATAAATCAACTATATAAAAATAATATACTGCATCACTTTTATACAGCAACCCTCACATGCTGGCTTCCCAAATGTACAAAGCTCCACCAATCGACTATAAGTATAGACGAGTTGCAAATATCCTCTGATTGGAACCCTGACATCTGAACATAACTTGCAATTGTAAAACAATAGCAATGAAAACAGTCGCTTTAATTCTAACATTCCTTTTAAGTGCAACAGCATATTCCCAAGATATGGCGGCCGGCTTTACCTTATTAGAAACGGGGAAGTATCAGGAGGCAAAAATATTTTTTGAAAACGTCCTTACAACACATCCTACCAACAAAACAGCAAGACTTTGCTATGGCCGTGCATTAGGACTGAGCGGTGATAGTGGAGCAGCAAGAACTCTTTTTATTGAACTAAAAAAAGAGTATCCCACAGATTTTGAAGTTGGCTTAAACTACGCCGAAGCTTTATTATGGGACAACGACTTTACAGCTGCCAAAACGTTTTACAAAACCCTCATTGCTCAAGACAGTACTAGTTTTTCTGCACTACTAGGCTATGCAAATACCTTATCTAGTCTTAAAGAGTATGACGCTGCCATTCAGTATGTACATAAAGCCCTCGTTGTTCAACCAAAAAATGCAAATGCAGCAGTGTCAAAAAAATATATGCATTTAGGGAAAGCCGCGCAGCTTTCTACTGCTTACCAATATGAGGAGGCCATCACTTTGTTAAGCACAACCCTTAGCCAAATGCCTAAAGATGCACAGCTTACAAGCGCCCTAGCCAATGTATATATCGCACAGAAGGATTTTGACAATGCAAACAAGATGTATCGCCAACATACAGACTCTCTTTCAGGGCGCGTCGGAATGTCACTCGTGGCACATTTACAAAAGAAAGACAAACAAGCACTTACACTGGCAGAAGAAGGTCTCGCTTTCGCAAAAGCGGACAGTACAGAAAATATCACTGCAAACGAGCGTTATATCCAGGCTTTAATCTGGAACGGTTACTACAGTCAAGCAAGAACATCCATTACTGTACTAGTAGCTAAGTATCCAACAAATAAACGTGTGGCTGCTTTAAAAGCTACACTGGGAATGTATACAGGTACCTTTTCTAAAAGCATCGAAGTCTACAGAGCCATCCTTGAGAAGGACAGTACCTCTTTTGATGGAAACTTAGGAATTGCAAATGCCTACCGTGCACTGGGAAATCTAGATCAAGCACACGCTTTCGCCAAAAAGACCCTCACCTTCTACCCAAATCAGAAAGATGCCACCACCTTAATACAAACCATTGAAAGTTCGCTAGCACCCGTTATACAAACGGTAGCAGCCTACACCAAGGATAATGGTGATAACGAAGCATACTCAGCAGGTATCACGGCTACCCTACCATTTTCAGATCGCTTTAAAACAGTATTCGCTTATGGATATCGCACCACCGAAAATATGACCACCGAAACCATGGCCTACAATACCAATGCTTCCATAGGTGCCCACTACCGTGTAGTAAACAATACATGGGTAGAAGGAACACTAGGGTTTGTAAAAGCACAAGCAGACGTAAACGAGTATACAGACGTAAACGGATCTGTATTTATAAAATCTAGACCCCTACCCTTACAATACTTGGAAGCAGGTTACAGCAGAACCTTACAGGATTTTAATGCGGCACTTCTTGATGAGAAGATCTTTATGAACAACTACTCCCTTAACTATAATATGGGAACCAACATCAATCTAGGGTGGTACACAGGTTTAATGCACACAAAACAAACCGATGGAAACACGCGAAACTTATTGTTTACCTCTTTGTACTACACTTTTACAAAAAGCCCAGCACTTAAAGGCGGGATCAACTATCAGTATGTTGGCTTTAAGAATCAAGTGCCTAGCTTGTATTTTAGTCCATCAAAATACCAAGCAGCAGAGGTATTCTTGGACCTTACAGGAACAGCTGGAAAATGGAATTACGCAGCAAACGCTGCTGGTGGATATCAGTTTGTAGAAGGTGATAAAAAAACAACGCTTTTTCGCCTAGAAGGAAGAGTACAGTATACTCTTTCTAACCGCCTCCAAGTGGGCGCCTACGGAAAGTACAGTAATATTGCCTCTGCCACTGCAGCTGGTTTTGAATTTATGGAAGTTGGCGTTAAGCTGAGATGGCAAATACTAAGTGGTAGCGGGGATTTAATGAAGTAAGTCCAGGCTATTTAAGTATTACAAATTTAGAATTACCTTCTTAAAATAATGTCTCAGCCACGGCTACAGTATCACTTATTGAGAATTTTTGTAATGATAAATAAGAGTCTGTCATTATCTAAAGGTGACCTATTCCCACTCTTCATATGTATGTCCATGTTACACTATTTGCTTTTCTAAAACTTCTGCTTCAAAATTATAGATCCCCTATCTTAATAGCTAGGTGATGGATTTCTGTAGTTCACGGAATATGCTTATAGCTCTTCTTTACCATCAATCTCGCTAAGTATGGTGAGATCATCCTCTAAACAGAAACCTCCATGAGCATTTCCATAATGAGCCCAAAGTAGTCGATTAAAGCCCTTTTATAGGGTTTTTAGATCGATACGCCCGGCACATCGATAAGTAGAATTATTATAGAAGAATGGCATTTACAATTCCCTAAAGCAAGTTAAGGCGCTTCATAAGCTCTGGACGATTAGACCTACTGATCGGGACCACATCGCGTGCAATGAGCACACTATTATCCTCTATATCAATGATCTTTTTGATGTTAATTATATACGAGCGATGTACTTTAAGAAATAGACTATCTGAAAGTTTATCTTCGATCTTTTTTAAGGTGGAATGTACCGTATAATTTTGACCTTCTGTTTTGATAAGAATGTAATCCCCTTTGGCTTCGATCAAATAGATCTTATCAAACTCAATCTTTATAAGTCTCCTATCTATATTTACATACATCTCCTTATCTGTAGACGCATCAGATTTTGATACAGCTTCGGAAGCAGATTGCTCTGGCGCAGGGGGTACTTTAAAGCTCTGCACTTTTTGCATAGCCTTCATGAATCGTGGTAAGGTGATGGGTTTTACGAGATAATCAACGATGCAATCATACTCAAAAGCTTCAATAGCAAAATTTCTATCTGAAGTTGTCAATACAATTTTAGGCGGATTCTTTAAGGTCTCAATAAAATCAAAACCTGTAAAATCTGGCATATGAATATCTAAAAAGATGAGATCGATCTCATTCTTATTGAGAAACTTCATTGCCTGTAAGGCATTTGGAAATTCATCAATTATGTTCAGATCATTTACCTGACTACACAGATGCGTTACAATCGTACGTGCGGCAGTTTCATCATCAATTATAATACAATTCACAATTTGGGAGGTTTGATTTCTTGCGGCAATGTACGTATTATAAGTTACTAATAAAATCTGTACAAGCTTGTAATATAGATTTAAATTTTTCTTTATGCTTGATGTCTCCTTCTTTGAGTTGTTCTTCGAACTCCACAGCTAGCTCATAACTTTCTTCTAGGCTTAATATGCATAGTTTATGCTTGATCTTATGAACGTTCTCAGCTGCTTTCGCGAAAGCGAAATTTCTCATATTCTCATCATACTCGGATATTTCATCAGGGAGTTCTGCTTTAATTACAGCAATGAGTTTTGCTTGAAACACCTCGTCATCTCCCGAAAGTGCTTTTATATAATTAAGACTTGGGTGCTCCATTTTAAGTTGTTTTAGGTAAGGTAAAGTAAAAAGTAGTTCCTATTCCTTCTTCACTGTCTAACCAGATGTTGCCTCCATAGAAGACTACTATCTTCTTTACGATAGAGAGGCCTATACCTGTGGTATCGGTGTCATTCTGCAATTTTTGAAATACTTGAAAAATCTTTTCAAAATAGGCTGGATTTATTCCCTTACCACTATCCCTTATTTCAAACTGATATCCACCATCAAGATCTCTCGCGAGGATTTCTATAATTCCCTTAGGGCTATCGATACTCGCTATAGCATTGTCTATTAAATTTTGGTACAGTTGCTGGATCTTAAATCTGTCGGCCATAATCGTAGGCAGCTTGTGCACCCTCATCTCAATGTTTTCTGGGAGATGCATTAGGTCAATCGTTTCATTGACTAAACTATTGAGGTCTAGCTGCCGCTCTGTGCGCACTTCCTTGTCTATAGATGAGTAGTTCAAGATTCCAGTAATGAGGGCATCCATTTTTTCAAGATGTGTAACAATAAGGTGCATCTGTATTTTACCCTCCTCACCAATGGAATCTCCATAATCTTCCTTGAGCCAACTCACCAGTGCCTCAATGCTGCGCAAGGGTGACTTGAGATCGTGTGAGACTATATGGGCATAGTCATTGAGTTCCTGATTCTGTGTCTCGAGTGCTTTGAGCAAGCCCTCTTGATTTTTGTTCACCGTAATGAGCTGCTCTGCCTGCTGACTAATAAAATCGGCAAGGTTGCTATTACCGATTGCCTTTTTTGATGTTGGTCCATCTGTTTCATCAAAGGGTTGAACCGTATTAATCACTGTTTGTAATCTATTGAGTAAAGCCTGTTGCCTCTCCGTCTCCTGTCGCAATTGTTTATTTGCTTCAAACAGCTCGTCGGAGCTTATCCGCATAGCGCGTTGCGTCATTTTAAATTGTTCATCTCGGTTGGTGTAAGATGCCCCTATCGCATTTAAAAAGACCTGTAAGTCCTCACGACCTTCAAGATCTTCAGGAAGATATTTACGAATTTGCCTTTTTAAAAGTGGGTTCATTTATTCGCTAATTAAGGTAATAGTCATTGTCTGATTATGTAGTTTACAATTGCGTTCTCCATAAAACGGCGCAATCTCACCATAGGAATACATACCACTTATAACTACTTCATCACCTATAACGTTCATTACCTCTTCTACTTCTTCCTCAATACGCTGATCCAGTACTAACTTGCGACCTATACAACTTATAAGCAATGCCAGTTGAGGAGGTCTATTTCTACCTTCCATCGCTCGTTTAGCTGCAGTTTCTGATGCGGCTGCAATGCTATCCATATTCGTCATCATAAGTTGTACTTTAGACTGCTCCGGAACATCTCCCGCTAGGATCATTGCATTTTTCTCTTCATCAATATTTAATATTGTACGCACAAACGGCTGCTCGTTCTCTTGACTTTTTACATTCAAAGGATAGATCAGAGCAGAACCCGGGAGCTCATTTGCCTTTTCTCCTAAATAGTTTTTGTATAAATCTAATGCAGGTTTTCCATCTATTTCATACAATATATTTCCGTCGGACTTTGTAACCAGTCGTTCTGGCCCAAAAGGTGTCCAGCCGCCATAAATAGAAAATGAGGATTCAAAGGTCTCCCCATAAAAACCAATCACCACAATCTCACCTTCCTTAGGATCTTCATTATAGGACGCCAAGGTTTTTTCAAAGCGACTATCATCTCCACACAATCCGCCCGTTATTAAGACATTAGGCAATGCCTCTTGCATCCCTTTCGTAAGAGCAGATCCATTGACAAAACTCCCTTCAGAAAGCACAAATATGTGCTTGAGGCCCTTTGGATTCAGCTTGCGTACAACTACCGCACCTGCCTTCTCACTATCTCCTTCTACTTCCTGTATATTAAAGGTTTGTATTTCAAAAGTGGCCTTTTCAAACTCGATAGCAGTAATAGTAATATGCGCATCGTTTACCGATCCCGCAACTAGCTCGCCACAAGAAGATCCAAAAACTAAGTGCCCAGACGGATATAAGGTTCTTATCTCGTCATAAACACCTGCCACCTCGATCAAAATTCGATTTCCAAAAATGAGCACTAGAGGGTTTTCGAGAGGTATCTTATCACTTATATATTCCCAAGCTCCTTTAACCGTACGTTGTATTTGTACTGTTTTCATAACCTTATTTTTCTATTGTAAAAAAGAAGGTCGTTCCCTCTCCTACTTTACTCTCAAGCCAAACTTCACCTTTATACAAATCCACGATTTTTTTAACAATTGAAAGTCCAATGCCCGTAGATTCCTTATGGCGGTTGAGTGATTGGAAAATTTGAAAAATTTTATTGTGATATTGTTTAGGTATACCCATACCATTATCCTTTACGGAAAAAGTGAAATACCTATCATCTTCAGAAAAGCATATTTCTACAACTCCAAAAGCCTTGTCACAATAGCGTATAGCATTACTCATTAAGTTCTGAAAAAGTTGCTGAATCTTGACTTTATCAGCTGTAATTCTAGGTAATCTTTTATTTATTGTTACTGTAATATTCTCAGGGCAATGAAGTAATGCTTCTATATCCGCTAAAACTTCATTGAGATCGACTTCTTCCGAAATTGAATTAGCATATCCTACACTTGAGTAATCTAAGAGATCTGAGATAAGACGCTCCATTTTTTCAAGAGTCGCATCTATCATTTCTAAATGTCCCTGCGTCTCTTTTGTAAGAGTATCTTTATTATCAGCCTTAATCCAGTTTATAAGGGCATTAATGTTCCTGAGCGGACTTTTAAGATCGTGAGAAACCACGTGCGCGTATTCTTGTAGCTCGTCGTTACTTTTTTCTAACTTTTTGAGAAGGTTTTCCTTTAGGATCTCTAAATTTTTGAGTTTGGTAATATCTAGGTGTATCCCTATGGAGCCCACCACCCGGCCACTAAGGTCATAATTAGGTGCCCCACTGATGAGCCAGTGTTTTAAAGCCCCTCCTTTTGTATGTACTTGTAGTTCATATGAAGTAGATGTCCCTTTACGCCTTTTACTATTTTCAGATTGAAGGACTTTTTTAAACTCTTCATCTAAAAAAATGTCCAATCCTCTCTTGCCCACTAATTCACTCTGAGTGTAGCCTGACATAATCTCAAGACTATGATTTACCATTAAAATTTGATCTTCATTATTTGCTTCAATGAGTCCTAATTGCATATTGGCAATAATATTGCTGTATTTCTGACGCTCTGCTTCTATGCTTTTGCTAAATCTTCTATGAAGTGTCACGTCACGGTATGTCCAGAGATGTCCTTTGTACACCCCAGCCTCTAAAATAGGAATGAAGTCTCGCTCTAAAATACGACCGTCCTCTAAGGTCAACTCATCTTCAAGTACTTGCTCTTTTTCCTGCGTAAGTGTTTTAATTCTGGATACATATTCTTCTGGATTTTGAAACAATCCTTTACTTTGCTCTGCCGCGTTTGTACAGTTTTGCCCTACAAGTTGTTCTGGAGTTCCCTCTGTATTGAAAAAATCACAAAACCGGGTATTGGTTATAACGATATTACGATGTTCGTCTTCTAGTAATACACCGCTATCAAGATTAGAAATGAGTGCCGAGAGTCTATTTTCCGAATCTATGATGCGTTGCTCTGCCGCTTTCTCATTAGTAATGTCTCTTACTATTCCTTGAGCTGCTATAGGTTGTCCAGCTGCGTTATAAATGATACTTGCATTGATATGGATTAATCTAGATACACCCGAAGCGACTACAATTTTAATGTGAAAATTGGTAACAGCACCTTCATTAAATAATTCATTAAAACCCGTATCCGCTTGTTCCTGTGCATCTGGATGGACAATATTCATTAAATTGATATTATCCTTAAGCGTATATCCCAGCAACAACACTGCTGCATCGTTCATTTTAATCACATCCCCCAAAAGATTCATTACTATATAGGCATCTAAAATGTTTTCAAAGACTCCTTGTAGTTCTGAAGTCGTTTCTTTGAGAAGGTTTTTGAGCCTTTTATTGGATACTTTAAGCTCTTCAGTCTTAAAGTAGAGTTTTTGAGAAATATTTTCAAGAATATGTTCTGCTTCCTTTCGGGCAGACTTCTCACGAGAAAGTGCTCGTTCGTACATTTTAATCTTGAGGTCATCCATGCGCAGTAATACTGAATTTTACTTCAGTTCCATTCTCTTTGAGTTTCTCGACTAAGATAGTTGCTTTCGTATTAAAGTGTTCAAAAGTTTTGTTTATCAATCCCCGACCAAAGGCATGCATCGCCCTGCTCGATTTATAAATCATCACCAAAGTGTCGGCAGTTTTCTCAACAATAATAAATGTAGGCAGCTCCGCATCTGGATAAATCTTACGCACTTCAACATGTATATGATTTTCTATAGATGAAAGCATCTCTATAGGATCTGAGTACTGTGCTAAGAAAGAAGGATAGCTCTTTTGCAGCACGCTAAAAAAATGTTCACCATACACTAACAGTAATTCATCAATAGTCAAGCCAGTCTCTTCACTTAGGGTTGTAAAAAGGCTTAACATCTCTGCAAAACATAAGTACCTATAGTAGTATAGACTCCATTAGACGGCAACTTTGAGGCATTGAGAATGATATCGACCATCTCCAACCCAAACGTAGCCTCAACCAGATCTAAAAATTCGGTAAAAATAATCCCCTTCATTATGACTGGATTAATTCATTCATACTCCAGTAAGATAAGGCTATTTTAATTTTTTCTATATAATGATCGTATTTCAGTGGTTTTATAATATATCCAGCCACTCCTATGTCATAGCAAGCAAGTATGTCCTTACGATTATTTGAAGTAGTAAGAATAATCGTTGGTAAGAAGCGTAAAACACTATCCTCCTTGAGAATTTTCAAAAACTCTAATCCATTAATCTTCGGCATATTTAGATCTAAAAAAATTACATCAGGAAGCATACTATGATCTTTTAATATCTCTAGTGCTTCTTCGCCATTCTTTGCTTCTATAAGTTCGTGATCCATCGTAAGCTTTATTATCGCTCGCTTGAGCTTCATCACTTCGATAGTATCATCTTCAATAAGAAGTATTCTTAATTTTTTTCTCCACAAAACGTATTTATTAGTATATAACAAAGATCACTCATTAATGCTGTTGCCACCGTAATTCTTAGATAAACTTGTCATTTAGTATAGACGGATAACCCTTAAGTATAGACGAGCGAGACTATTCATTGTTTTCTGAAACCGGTTTTGTTACGCATATTGTTTTGGGGATTATTGAAATTTTTTAAATAATTGGACCATACTGTTCAATTTCGAAAAAAAATACTAAGAAGAAAACCCTTATTATTTAAAGGTCAAGTCCTTATCGCGTGTAATCCAAAAGAAATTCTATTATTTTATTCCAGAGATCGTATGCTTTTTAGA
The DNA here is from genome assembly GCA_047630395.1 of Dokdonia sp. Taxonomy (GTDB): domain Bacteria; phylum Bacteroidota; class Bacteroidia; order Flavobacteriales; family Flavobacteriaceae; genus Dokdonia. The sequence goes on along the minus strand of JBLHXM010000002.1, from coordinate 25,848 downwards.
GCGTCGAAAACATTGTTACCAACCTTTCGTGCTTTAAAACCTCTGACAGCTCTCCAATTGGGATTTCAAGAAAATAATTTCCTGAATAGGTTGGGCATACGGCGCAATCATCAAAATAAAACTTTACGTGTTCTTCGTTGATCACAAAATTATTCCTAAAGGACACGAAAGTATCCTCTGTAAAGTTCCAGCAATCCTTGAACGAATCTTGATCAGCGATCCGAGCGTTGAGCTCCTGATTTAGCTTCACTAACAAAAATGCATCACTATCCTCTTTAAAGATATCTTGATGTGCAATAAAGTCTCCCTTCATCAGATCATAGTTTAATACCTTAAACATAAATGAGTTGTGATCCTCCTCGTCATAATAATTGGCCTTGTATAGCAGAACACTTAAAAATTGATCGTTTTTAGTATACACTTTATAATCAATCCCTCTTTTTACTCTATTCGCCTTATCAGATAGAGGGTCACAGGATAACAAATTATTTTTCAAAACTTTTTCAACAGAATCCGTTGTGTTGATATAAGTATCATCAATAAACCTATTAAAGCTAATCCACATAGGATTTAAGCCCTCGTTCAAATGAGGATATTTATAATATAAACTCAACTGACCTTCTTCTTTAGTGAATGTTTTTGTAATGATGATGTCTTTCTGATAACGCTCTTGTTTTTGAATATTGAGAAAAGCTTGCGTTTCTGAATTAGTATCCGAAACCACCCCCTTCAAGCTTCGCTCACTATTTGAGCTCTCTAGAACACCCGTTTTTTCGGATGCTTTATCACATGACGTCATCATAATTATTGCTAAAATCCAATATACATTTTTCATATTTCCAAGTTTTACTGTTTGTATTGCTGATGCAAATCTCCGAAATATTTATCATGTACTATTATTTATATTCATGATGTTAATCATAAATAATATTTATGATTAACATCATACAACTAACAGATATAATCACTTTTACTGTGAACACACTCCAACACAAAAGTAATGGGCCCTATATGTTAATAGATGAATTAAGAGCGCTCAACAGTTTTTTACTGTCGCAAACGTCCGTTTATACTCAAATCTGAGCACTTCATGCCTAAAAAAACCTTATTTGTCCCCTATTTTCTTTCCGACTCAAATAGTTTATACGTTCTTTAGTGTCATTTAATAACCCAAAACCTATTTAAACTATGAGTGCTACAGATCTACAACTACCTCCAAACACCAGGAAAATTACTACTGTTACGCCTTCTAAAGGTCTTATCATTACTCCTTCAACGCAAAGAACTACCAAACCTTTGGCTCCTGAAGTAAGTGCACAATTCAATAAGGGAGAGAGCTATATTATTGTACAGAGCACTGTTTTAATTGATGCTGCTGCTTCTATTGCTACATTGGATATCTTCCAAGGTCCAGCGGTCACAAGTAGTGACGGTGCTATCACAATACCGGTCTATGTTGCCTATACGTATAAAGAAGAAATTCCCGTCTCATTATATCCGTACAGCATAAGCTTCCAAATCAAGTCTGAAGGGTCGTCTGATATTCTAACGAGTCAAGTAACTGAAGTGGAAGCCTTTTTATGGGACGAAGACCCTATAGGCTCAAGAGGAACTAGAACCACAGTGAAACCTCCACAATAACCAATGATATTGTGCTCCTAAACATAGAGAGCATTTACTAATAATAAAAAGCAACGCTACCATCGCGTTGCTTTTTAGTTTTCAAAAATGACTACATTGGCTAGAAAATTGGCGTATGCGCTTTCTAGTTTCTATTTTACTTTTTCTTTTCGTTTTCCTCTGTCCAAAAAAACTTTTTTCTCAAGAAGTATCAAGGCCTACTGTTTTCACAAAAATACTCCAAAAAAAGACCCGTGATTTTATGAAGGAGCCCGCTTTCGCTAAAGCGCAAACCTTCTATATCGACCAGCAATGGGACTCCACCTTAGTTTACACTTCAAAACAACTGAATCTCTCGACAACTGAAAAGGAGTTGACCAATTTCTGTCACTTCTTTAGAGGATATGCTTTTAATGACAAGCAAATATTCAAAGAAGCCGAAAAAGAATTTAACCTCATTTCTGAAGGTTTTGCTTTCTATGGGCAAGTGAAAATGTACTTAGGCGGTATTGCCTTAGAACTCCAGCAATACGAAAAAGCCCTGGGCTTCTTTGAAGAAGTCGATGGCTTTAGCGCCCAGGAACTATTGGGCATTGATAAAAATTACATTGAAGAAAATATAGGGATCTGCTATCTGCATCTCGAGAAGTTTGATAACGCAGAACCGTATCTATTGAAGAGTATCCAATATCAAGAAAAGAAAAAAGACACCCTCCAGCTCATAGGAAGCTATGGTAACTTGGCAAATTCCTATTACGAACAGTACAGAGATGCCGAAGCGATTGTCTATTTCACAAAGGCCTATGAATTGTCAAAAAAGGTCAAGGATTTTAACTCAAAAATAGTAACAGCCGCAAATATGGCTGCCATTGAGAAAAACAGAAAAGACTTTAGCAAGGCACTCACCTACCAAATGGAATATGGACAGTGGAAAGATTCTTTAAACAATCAAGCCAATATCTATAAAGTTGCACAACTAGAAAAGGAATTTGCAGTAAAGCAAAAACAAAAACAAGTCAGCTTACTCCAAGCCGAAAACAAAATTAAAGTAGCCGAAAGGAATGGCTTACTCTACTCTGCCCTTGTGCTATTGGCACTGCTAGGTACTGGCTTATATTTTTACAAAGAAAAAATTAAATCTACCAAAATCATTGTTGCCCAAAAAGAAGACCTAGATCAATTAAACGCGACCAAAGACAAACTATTTTCTATTGTAAGCCATGATTTGCGCTCCTCTGTAAATGCTTTAAAGACAAGTAACGCCAACTTGATCGCTACTGTAGCCTCCAAGGATACCGACAAATTAAATGGCCTGCTTCACGCCAATAGCGGCATTGTAAATGGTGCTTATAACCTGCTCGATAATTTATTGAATTGGGCACTATTACAAACCAAACAGTCTTATTTTGAAATTACAGAACAAAAACTCTTTTTTACAGTAGAACATGTAGCTTATAATTACCAAGGCTTGATGCAGGAAAAAAACATTCAGTTTGAGAATACGGTCTCCAAAAGCGCTAAAGTATACGCAGATCAAGAGTCTTTGAAGATCATATTGCGCAATCTACTGGATAATGCTATTAAGTTTTCAGAACCTGAAAGAGCGATTAAAATCTATACCCAAAATAGTCATGAAGATTTTTGCGATCTCATTATCGAAGATACGGGCTTAGGAATGAAGGAATCTACACGTTTAGAACTCCTAAAGGACAACGCCTTACTCTCTAAGAAAGAGAATGAAAATATCATTGGAACCGGGCTTGGTATGCAATTATGTAGATCCATGATCAAAAAAAATAAGGGAGCATTTTCTATAGAAAGTGAATTAGGAAAAGGCACAAAAATGATTGTATCTTTATCTCAAATACCCCTTAATGGATAATATCAATGTTCTTATCGTAGAAGACACCCCAGCAGAAAGCGCTGCTTTAGTGAGTGTACTTGAGGCTTCTCATTATACTATAGTTGGGGTTGCTACCACGTTTAAAGACGCCTTATATTTATTTTATAACAACAAGGTCGACATTGCCATTGTTGATATTTTCTTAAACGGCTCTCCTGACGGTATTTCTTTTGCAGAGACGATCAATGCGGTGCCTAATGCTTCAAAACCTTTTGTTTTTTTAACGAGTTCTACTGATCGTAAGATCTTTGAAAGAGCAAAATTAACGCAGCCTTTTAGTTATCTATTAAAACCCTTTAACGAGCTTGAAATTCAGTATGCTATAGAAATGGCCGTCGAAAAGTTCTACGTACAACCAGATGTGTTTCTAGGCGATGAAGAGGATACTATCATTAGTGACGACTATTTATTTATCAAAAAGGGAAAGACCTTAAAGAAGGTCCAATTGTCCGATATTATTTATATCGAGGTGGAGGAAAAATACTGCAATATTATCACCGAAAAAGAAAAATTTGTCATCCTCATTTCATTGACCAAAATTCTTAAAATGCTCGATAGCACCCTCTTTTGTAGGACCCATAGAAATTATATCGTCAACACAGGAAAAATCTTAGAAATCATTCCTGCCGATAATCTCATTATCGTATCGGGCAATCACAAAGTGACACTGAGTGACACTTACAAGGACTTCATAAAGAAAATACGCACCTTGAAGTAAGCTTTCATATTTCTGTAACAAAGAGTTCCGTTCCATATACTACTTCCGCTTTCGCGAAAGCTGGTACTCCTTGAAAAAAATCAAATTTGAGGAGATTTACTCACTGCCGTACGGACTCAAAAAATTACATACCCAGATATTCCCGTCTCATGGTCAAGAATACCCCTCTCATGCCATTTGCTTGGGCTCTACCCAAGCTTCTGAGTACTTTGGTACTGCAAACAACAAATAATTCCTCATTATGAATACTTACAAAGTGCATTCGGCCATATATTCGTGGGACACACCGGGAACGGCTACACGGCCAGCGTATGATGTTACTCATGTAGTTCAGGAAATACTCAACAATAAAAAAAATAAAGGAATTATTCCAGTTAACAATGGATCTTTTCAAGATCCTGCTCCTGGAAAAACGAAATCTTTTGCTATTGTTGTGTCCATCGTTTCACCACAACGAGAGACCACAACACGATTTTGCACCTGTCCTGAAGGACCACCCATAGATGTCAATAATTCAGGGGTGATTTGTGATTTCTAAAAAAAAAATATAAAAGTGATTCATAATCACAATGAAGATACTTGGGTTCTGGTGATGAAAAGTTATTGAACAATACTTGGGGGAGTATTCGACATACACATTAGAACCCTAACATCAATATAATTAAAGAGAATGATTTGTTATTTGACTCTGCTTTAAGTGAGGTTATATTGATAAAAAAGGCTATTCGCAATTGCGAATAGCCTTTTTTTATTGTTTTTTCAGAATACATCTCTTAGCCTTTTGCAAAGGTTTAGAATATTCTCATTTTAACATTCTCCAAGACTCTTTGTATCTTTAATCAGAATAACCTTTAAAACGAAGTACTACGGTAAAAGTAAAATATCAAGGTCTCCTAGATCTTGGAGAAAAATTAAATATCCAAAACGGAGATGTAAAAGAAGAGAATGGTGTTTTACATGTGAGTGGAACGGCCGCCAATCAATACGAAAAAAATATTATGTGGGATATTATCAAAGCAGTTGGCGGAGAAAACCCAACAGATATCATATCCAATATTAAAATAGCAGACACTTCTGTTTATGCGCGTCATACAGTGAAAAGTGGAGATACACTTGGAAAAATTGCAAAGCACTATTATGGTGATGCGATGAAGTACAGAAATATCTTTGCGTCCAATTCGGACATCCTAAAAAACCCAGATGTAATTCATCCAGGACAAGAATTAATCATTCCAAATGTATAATTATTCAAACATAAAAAAGCTCCCAATTTGGGAGCTTTTTTATGTTTAGTCTTGCCTAAAATAAATACATAAATAACTAATTTCCATATATTTATACACATTAAATTAATGTATTGGATTAATTTATTTATTTAGCCCAATCCTGAGATGTAGCTCCCATATAAATCATTAAATCGCATTCCCGTACTCAACTTATACTTGCTTAACTTCTTGTATTCAACCAACGCCCAAAGGATAAATTCTTTGAGAAAATAACGATCCTCCTTTCCTACTTTGGGTTGGTATTTTTCTATTAAATCTTCCAAAGGTGAAATACTATCAATCATTTTTTTATACTCCTCTTCCGATAAATCATTCTCTAATTCGAATCCGCTTTGTTCAAAAAACCATGCTAGCGTTGCTTCATAAGGATCCTCATCTTCTTCCTTCGTCAACTTTTCAATTTTCGGAAAGTAGTCGTCAAACAAAGATTTGGTCGCATCGCCAATTAAAATTTTAGCGACTTCATCAGCACCTTCTTGTTCTCCTTCATACACGAGCTCCAACTTTCCTGTGATGGCAGGAACAATACCCATCAAGTCTCCAAAACGTATACTCGTCTGTTTTGCGCCAGACAATAACATTCTGCGCTCCGCTGTGCTCATTAAGTTTTCAAAGGCAGTAATACTCATACGCGCACTGATACCACTTTTAGCATCAATAAACTCACTCTCTCTAGCGACAAAGCTAATCTCTTCCAAAAGGTCCTTAACCAAGTCTGGTACGTGCACTTTTTCTTTTTGACGAGGATCTAGCTTCGCTTCCTGTTCTGTTATCATACGGGCAATTTCAACCGTTTCAGGATAATGTGTAAGAATCTGTGACCCAATACGATCCTTTAGAGGTGTTACGATCGACCCACGATTAGTGTAGTCCTCTGGATTTGCTGTGAATACAAATTGCATGTCCAAGGGCAGTCGAAGTTTGAATCCGCGAATTTGAATATCACCTTCTTGGAGAATATTAAACAACGCTACCTGTATACGTGCCTGCAAGTCAGGCAACTCGTTAATTACAAAAATGCTGCGATTGGCCCTCGGGATCATTCCATAATGAATCACACGATCATCTGCATAACTCAATTTTAAATTGGCTGCTTTAATCGGATCTACATCTCCCACGATATCTGCGACAGTCACATCTGGCGTTGCCAATTTCTCTGCAAAACGCTCAGAACGATGCACCCAAGCAATAGGCGTATCATCTCCTTTTTCTGCTATCAACTCTATAGCGTAGCGTGAAATAGGTCGCAATGGATCATCATTGATTTCAGAACCTTCCACTATCGGCATCCACTCATCCAACAAATCGACCATTTGTCGTGCAAGTCTCGTCTTGGCTTGCCCTCGCAACCCTAAGAGATTGATATTATGCTTCGATAATATAGCGCGCTCCAATTCGGGAATTACCGTATGCTCATAGCCATGAATCCCCTTAAAAGTAGGCTCACCAGCTTGTAGTTTGTGTATTAAATGCTCACGAAGCTCTTCCTTGATACTTCGAGATTGCCAATCGCTTGTTTTGAGTTGGCCGAGTGTCTTTATTTCTTCTTGATTCATAATATGTGTTGAATTCTTTTTTTAATTTTGTACTTATAGAGGGGCAATGCCATCTACATTTTAACCACTAATCCCTTATCTCACTCTTTTCTTCCGATTTGTCTCATAATCCTGAAAAATCATCTCGCCAAGCCCTTTCAATCCTGTATAGAATGCTTTTCCTTGATTGGCCTCCGTAAATTGATCTACAAATTGCTGCAAATATGGATCATTAGCAATCATAAAGGTGGTAATAGGTATGTGTAATTTTCGCGCTTGACGCGCCATACTATAGCATTTGTTTACAATATGTTGATCCAAACCGTTGGGATTTTTATAATAGCGACCATCCTTCAGTTTCAAACAGCTAGGCTTACCATCCGTGATCATAAATATTTGTTTATTTGTATTGCGTCTGCGTCTGAGCATATCCATAGCCAGATTCAAACCAGCCACTGTATTCGTATGATAAGGCCCCACCTCTAAATACGGTAAATCCTTGATCTTAATAGGCCAGGCATCATTGCCAAAAACAATAATATCCAAGGTGTCTTTTGGATAGCGCGTGGTTATCAATTGAGCAAGCGCCATCGCTACTTTTTTGGCAGGTGTGATACGATCTTCGCCGTACAATATCATAGAGTGTGAGATATCGATCATTAACACCGTACTCATCTGCGCTTTAAAATGGGTTTCTTCTACAACGAGGTCGTTTTCCGTCAAGCGAAAATCATCTGTACCATTATTAATCTGTGCATTTCGCAAACTCTCTGTCATCGAAATACGCTCCAATGGATCTCCAAAACGATAATTTCGATAATCGCCAGTATGTTCATCGCCCCGCCCGCTCACCTTAGATCGATGATTGCCTTGGGCGCTTTTCTTTAGTTTTCCGAAAATTTGATCCAATGCACGCTGCCGTATGGCTCGTTCTGTCTTTTCTGTTATCGTAGGTGTACTCATACCGTCTGGACGGATCTCCTCGCGGATATAGCCTTTATCCTTCAGCTCCTGTACAAAATCATCCATCGTATAGTCGTCGGTAGTGAGTGTATACTCAGCATCCAACTGCTTCATCCAATCCATGGTCTCGTCAAAATCTCCTGAAGTATGGGTGATTAATTCCTGAAAAATATCAAGTAAAGTATCAAACAGGGATGTTTCTGGAGCCTCAAACGTTTTAAAAACGAATCCACTCCTTTGTTGTTCTCTTTTCATAGCGCTATAAAAATACCACTATTTCTATGAATAACGCTTTCACGAAAGGGAACTTAACACCGCATTAAGATTCAAATAGTCATAAAAGATAGTACCAAATATAATGCCTCCTAATAGGAGGCATTAATTTCAAACAGATTGTTGGGGGGTGAATTGATACTTTCTGTTCAAATATTCACTAACATCAATTCTGTTCAAATATAATCAAAATAAGTTAAACAAAACACTAGCTGTGTATTAATTATTTCTGAATCAATTATCTGTCAATATTTTTTTACACTAATTAGAAAAAACAATTGACGCTTTTCAAGGACGAACTTAACAACTCTTTAAGATTTCGGCTTTCACATTTTCTTAACTTAGACGATTCAACCAGAAAATGATGCAGCATACATTGCATCAGCATCAATAAACCGACCACATGAAACAACTCTTCTCACTCCTCTTTATTTGTGCCTGTACCTTGGTAAGCGCTCAGAAACTAGACCTATCCTTATTAAAAGACATGAAACCGCGGAATATTGGCCCTGGCGGAATGTCCGGTCGTGTCACAGCCATTGATGTTGTGAATAACAATCCAGATGTCATGTACGTGGGTACCGCTTCTGGTGGCCTTTGGAAATCAAATTCTGGAGGTATAAAATGGGAGCCGGTATTTGAAGATGGACTCACTGCATCTATTGGTGCCGTGGCCATCCAACAATCAAACCCTTCTGTGGTTTGGATCGGAACTGGAGAAGGAAATCCGCGTAATTCCCTAAACGGCGGATTTGGAGTCTACAAATCCCTAGATGGAGGAAAAACATGGAAATCCATGGGACTTGAAAAAACACGACATATTCATCGTGTCATTATAGACCCTACCAATCCAGACGTTGTATACATAGGAGCCATTGGCTCTCCTTGGGGAGTCCATCCAGAACGCGGGGTGTTTAAAACCACCGATGGCGGAGAAACCTGGAATAAAATTCTTTTTGCAAATAATAAAACAGGCGTCGCAGATATGGTGATGGACCCAACCAATCCTAATAAATTATTAGTCGCCATGTGGGAACACAAGCGAGACCCATGGTTCTTTACCTCCGGTGGGGAAGGTTCTGGCTTACATATGACACATGATGGCGGTAAGACTTGGAAAAAAATAACGGATAAAGACGGACTCCCAAAAGGAGAACTCGGCCGTATTGGCCTCTCTATTGCTCCCAACAAACCTAATGTTGTATATGCACTTATCGAAGCGAAGAAAAATGCCCTCTACCGCTCAGATGATGGTGGTTTCAAGTGGCGAAAAATAAATGATAAAAGCGATATCGGAAACCGTCCTTTCTACTATTCAGATATTCACGTAGACCCGCAAAATGAAAATCGTGTCTTTTCTGTATTTACCTACGTAAACGTATCTGAAGATGGTGGAAAAAACTTTACCCAATTGATGGGCGCTTATGGGGTTGACAATGGTGTCCACCCAGATCACCATGCTTGGTGGATCCATCCAGATAATGGGAATTTTATGATTGATGGAAATGATGGTGGAATGAACATCACCCGTGATGGTGGTAAAACATGGCGTTTCATTGGAAATCTTCCAGTTGCTCAATTCTATCACATCAATGTAGATAATGAGTTCCCATACAATGTGTACGGAGGGATGCAAGATAATGGTAGTTGGCGAGGTCCTGCATATGTATGGCGTGCACAAGGAATCCGCAACCACTACTGGCAAGAGATTTCATTTGGTGATGGTTTTGATGTAGTACCAGATAAGGACGATAGTCGCTATGGCTGGAGTATGAGTCAACAAGGATCTGTGAGCCGCTATGACTGGCAAACGGGTAATAATTACGGAGTCAAACCTACACATCCAGATCCAGATGTATTCCTGAGATTTAATTGGAACTCAGCGATAAATATAGATCCATTTGATAACAGTACCATTTACTTCGGTAGTCAGTTTGTACATAAATCGACAGATAAGGGATTGACATGGAAAGTGATTTCAGAAGATCTTACGACTAATGACCCTGAGAAACAAAAGCAAAGTGAATCTGGTGGACTTAGCATGGATGCTACAGGAGCAGAAAATCACACCACTATTTTGGTGATAGAGCCTTCAGCGCTAGAAAAAGACATGTTTTGGGTAGGCACGGATGATGGACGTGTGCATTATACTCAAAATGGAGGATCTTTGTATACGGACGTTTCTAAAAACTTAAAAGGATTACCAGAAGGAAGTTGGATCGTACAGATCAAAGCAAGTAATAAAAATAAAGGAGAAGCCTTACTCATCGCTAACGATTACAGACGTTTCAACTATACACCTTATGCCTATAGAACAAAGAACTATGGAAAAAGCTGGGATCGCATTGTTGATGGCGACGATGTGCAGAGTTACACCTTGTCTATTGTTGAGGATCTGGAAGAACCTAACTTACTTTTTTTAGGAACTGATGATGGCTTGTATATTTCTATTGATGCGGGTGTCAACTGGCAAAAATGGACCAAGGGATTCCCGACTACCTCCGTAAAGGATATGGTGATTCATCCAAGAGAACATGATTTGGTGATTGGAACTTTTGGCCGCGCAGCTTGGGTATTGGATGATATTCGACCTTTAAGAGCGATTGCAAAGGATAAGGGTACGCTTTCGCGAAAGCTAACACTCTTCCAAACTCCTACGGCTTATGATGCTGCATATCAGCAAGCAACAGGAACTCGTTTTGGCGGTGATGCTCTCTACAATGGAGAAAACAGAGCCGGCGGTGCCCCTATCGCATATTATTTCACCAAAGAGAAAGAGGAGAAAAAGGTAGACAAAAAAGGTGACGACGCTGAAGAAGATGAAGCAGCGGATGAAAAGGACGAAAACAAAGTCACTTGGGATTCAATCCATTTGAAAATATATGATGGGAGTCGTGAGATTCGTCATCTTAAATGGAAAACTCCTGATAGCAGTGGGTTGCATAAAACAAGATGGTATATGCGTGAAAAAGGTGGAGATCGTCCATCGAGAACCATCAGAAAAAGAACGCGAGAGTCTGGAGGTGTTAGCGCAAAACCAGGTACCTATAAATTGGTAATGTCTTATGGGGATCAAACGAGTGAATCTTCAATTACCATAAAAAGTGATCCACGTTTAACCGTACCACAAAAAGCGATTGATGATGCCTATACTGCTGGAAAGCAATTGGAAGCCATCACACAAACTGCTGCTGATGCTGTTAAGCAATTAGTTCAAAGCAAAACCCTTGCTGATGACTATAAAAATAAGATCAATAAATTGGACAAAGAAGCACAAAAAGTCTATAAAGATGATTTGAAGAGTATAGGAGAAATGACTAAAAAAATTGACAAAGTCATGGCGCTCTATCTAGGAAAAGTTGATAAACGTCAAGGAATTACAAGGAATCCAGAAATGACCGTCTTACGCCGCATTGGCCTCGCACGTCAATATGCAGGAAGTCGCCCTAATGGTCTTACTGCTACGGAGACTCTATTGATCCAGCAAGCCAAAAATCAATTAAAAAAGACGTTGGATACAACCAATACTTTTTTTACAGACCAATGGCTGCCTTTCCAAGTAAAGTTAGAAGGCATGGATATCAATCCATTCAAAGAGATTAAAAAATTCTCAATGAACTAATAATCCCTTAAAAGTGCAGTAGTATTCATTCTTGAATTACTACTGCACTTTTTCTATTTTACGACACCCCAACATTACGATCTTATACTTTTACTATGAAAAAAAATATCCTATTTACTTGTATAGCCTTGATATCTCTCGTAACATTAACAGCTCAAGAAACAGGTGAAGATGATTTTGGCGCTTGGTATATGCTATTCACTACGAATAAAGTGAGTGACAAACTCAGCATTCATGCGGAAGCTCAATATCGGAACTATGAGATCGCCAGTAATTTTAATCAATTACTACTGCGCACAGGATTGAACTATCATCTTTCTGATAAGGCAATGGCGACTTTTGGATATGGGTATATTACTACGGACGGTACCTTTGAAGAACCTGCAGGAGAAGAGAATACGATTGAACATCGTATCTATCAGCAATTTGTATTAAAAAATAAAGTTGGCAAACTAGCATTCAGTCATCGATACCGTTTGGAGGAGCGATTCATTGACAGTCCGCTTTCGGGAACGGATACTCAGTTTCGATTTCGCTATTTTTTACGGTTGACCTATCCACTCAATGATACTTGGTTTTTGACGGCCTATAATGAAGTGTTTATTAATTTACAGGCACCCACTTTTGGGCAGAATCGTTTATATGGCGCATTAGGTTACAATGTAAATCCTAAACTGGCTATTCAGGCTGGGTATTTGAAAAATCACTTTTCATCCAAAGCATTTGATCGTTTACAGTTAGGAATCTTTTTAAAGACTGATCTTAGAAAAAAAGTCCAAGATTAACCACCAAAGCACGTCCAACGTACGAATACGTTGTGTCACAGCCGTTGGTTTTCCTTCAGAATTTGAATGCATCTATCGACGAAATGACACATACGACAATACAACCTAATGCACAGATATTTGTGTCTTAAACTTCAAAAAAAATAGCCGTTCCTGTTGGTTTTTTAACCTTCCACCGACTACTTCATTCAAAACCATCCACTATGAAATCAAGTAAGATTAGTTTTACAAATGCACAAGGCGAAGTCTTGTCGGGACGTTTAGATTTACCTGCTGAACAGGACCCACATAATTTTGCCATTTTCGCCCACTGTTTTACCTGTACAAAGGACTTTTCCGCGGTGCGAAATGTGAGCAAAGCATTGGCTTCTCAAGGTTTTGGAGTCCTTCGTTTTGACTTTACTGGTCTTGGTGATAGCGATGGTGATTTTGCCGATACTAACTTTTCGAGCAATGTGACAGATCTCATTGCTGCGGCAGATTTTCTAGCACGAGAACACAAAGCCCCTTCACTGTTGGTTGGGCATTCCTTGGGTGGTGCTGCTGCTATATTTGCAGGCAAGCAGATTGATACTATAAAAGCCATTGCGACGATTGGCGCACCTAGTAACCCTGTGCATGTGCAAAAGCAACTCGGAGCTCAATTAGAGATCATAAAGCAACAAGGAGAAGCTGTAGTTACTTTGGCAGGAAGAGATTTTACCTTCAAAAAACAGTTCATAGACGATTTAGAGGACTGTTCTTGCGTTGCGGCTGCGGCCAAATTGCACAAAGCATTACTCATCATGCACTCCCCACAAGATGATACCGTTTCAATTAAAAATGCTGAAGAAATTTATCTCGCCGCGCATCATCCTAAAAGTTTTGTAACTCTAGACGGATCTGAGCATTTACTTATCGATAAGAAAAACGCTTCCTATGTAGGTCGTATTGTTGCGGGTTGGGCAGCGCGCTATATCGACACCCCTCAAATCGAAACGATCAAGTCTACGCACCAAGTAGCCGCTAGCCTTGATAGCGAAGATGGTTTTACTACAAATATGAAACTCGGTAGTCATTATTTAAAAGCAGACGAACCCATACGTGTAGGAGGAAATGATTACGGCCCTACTCCTTATGAACTCGTCGCTGCAGGCCTATCTGCTTGTACCGCCATGACTATTCAGATGTACGCAAAACGCAAAGGATGGAAGATAGACAATGTAGAAGTTCATACAAGCTACGACAAAACACATAAAGCCGATTGTGAGTCGTGTGAAGATGACGCTTCCGCGAAAATCGATACGTTTACACGTGCTATTAAATTCACCGCCGATCTCGATGAAAAGCAAATCGCACGATTAATACAAATCGCCGATAAATGTCCTGTGCATAAAACCTTGCATAGCGAGACGCAAGTGATTACCACCCTAGTTCGCTAAAAAACCTAGCTAGTCGCCCTCAAACGAGAGGTGCCTTACACAATAAAATGGATGAATACTACTATCGAATGGAACGCGCCTTTTCAATAAAGGCAAAATATCCGCTGGTGTCACGCAACATACTATAAGCCGAAATACGACCCCTTACATTCCCTTTGGCATCTAATGCTAAGACTGTAGGGAAGGATTTTTCTAGATTATACTTATTCTGTAGCTCCTTGTTCTTTTTCATTTGATCTTCAGAAATAACATCCAACTTAAAAGGAATGTCTACTTCTAATAAAACAAAATCGGCTGCTTGTGCTAAGAAATCTGGATCTTGCCAAAAATCTTTCTTGAGCATTTTGCATGGACCACACCAATCACTCCCTGTAAAGTACATGAGAATAGGTTTATTTGCCTTCCTTGCTTCTTTCTTGGCTTGATCAAAATCAGTTAACCAAGATGCTTCTTGGCTTTGAGCTCCTAGTGCAGTCAAAAGAAAAAGTACAAAAAGTATGCGCTTCATAAAGTTTTGTGTATCGAGTTTTGCAAAATATAAAACTCTAGCGAATAAACAAATATCTTGCCAGAATATTGTGATATAACGATATCAATCTTATAAGTTAAGGCGTCAACTTCCTTGATTCACGGTTTCATTGACTTTTGTTCTATGTTCCTTTGTTGATGGATTAATTACGGGCTTTTGTCAGGCGGAGCCTGTCGAAGCCCTATTTCTAAAATATTGAAGTAGACTGTACGTTTAGTCCGTCCCTTCGACAGGTTCAGGGTGACACACTTTGTTTTTGAAAACCTCAATATATCCATGGATGTCCAAAAAAAAAGGACTCATTGTTCAATGAGTCCTTTTTTTAAACGTTATCGCCGATCGATTAAATATGTAAAGCACGATCTTCTGTAGCCGCAAGGGCTGCTTCCTTAACTGCCTCTGCGTAGGTAGGGTGTGCATGACTCATACGAGCAATATCTTCTGCACTCGCACGGAATTCCATTGCGGTTACTCCTTCGGCGATTAAATCCGCTACACGGGCACCTACCATATGTACGCCTAATACTTCATCCGTTTCCTTATCTGCTAATATTTTTACAAATCCGTCCGTATCACCACTCGCGCGACTACGTCCTAAGGCACGCATTGGAAACTGACCTACTTTGTAAGAGGCTCCCGCTTCTTTAAGTTGTTCTTCCGTTTGTCCTACAGAAGCCACTTCTGGCCATGTATAGACCACACCAGGAATCAGATTATAATCAATATGTGGTTTCTGTCCTGCAATTGTCTCTGCAACAAAAGAACCTTCTTCTTCAGCTTTGTGGGCGAGCATAGCTCCTTTGATCACATCGCCAATCGCGTAGATATTAGAAACATTTGTTTGCAAATGTCCATTCACTTCAACACGTCCTCTTTTATCTGTAGGCACTCCTACCGCTTCGAGATTCAATCCATCTGTATACGCACGTCTTCCAACAGCCACTAATACATAATCACCTACAAACTCAACCTCTTCTCCTTTTTTATTCGTTGCTTTTACGATCACTTCATCGCCTTTACGTTCCACAGAAGTTACTCCATGAGATAAAGCGAACTTCATTTTTTGCTTCTTGAATACTTTGAGCATTTCTTTAGACTGCGCCCCATCCATTGTTGGAATGATACGGTCCATATATTCAACAACAGTAACCTCTGCTCCAAGGCGTTTGTATACCTGTCCTAATTCCAGTCCAATCACACCACCACCAATCACAATCATATGCTTTGGCATTTCCTTCAATGTCAAAGCTTCTGTAGAGGTAATGACACGCTCTTTATCCAGCGTAATAAACGGCAAGCTACTTGGCTTTGAACCCGTTGCTATGATCGTATGTCTTGCCTCAATCGTTTGGATCTCTCCTTCCGTAAGAGCAATATCAATATGAGTGGCATCTTTAAAAGAACCTACTCCATGAAATACTTCAATTTTATTTTTACCCATTAAGAAGTCAATCCCCTTAGTTGTCATATCTACGACTCCTTGCTTACGAGCAATCATTTTCTCGAGACTAAAGGTTACTTCTCCTGGAATTTCAATTCCATGATCTGCAAAATGTTTTATCGCATCTTCATAGTGATGTGAAGAATCCAATAGGGCCTTTGACGGAATACAACCTACATTCAAGCACGTTCCTCCTAAGGTATCGTACTTTTCAATAATGGCAGTTTTCATTCCTAGTTGTGCGCAACGAATGGCTGCTACATATCCTCCAGGTCCTGAACCTATAATAGCTACGTCGTATGTACTCATAATGCTGTTTTATAATTCTGAATACAAAGGTACAAAGGAGTAGATTGATGTGAAAGGGTTTTTGACTTTTGGTCTGAGGTATTTTAAGAACATCTATCCTTGAATTGAGCGTACAATTTGTCTCGGATAAACTATTAACAGTTTAAAAGTAAAATTTATAGTATTTTTAAATTTCACTTCAATCAAAACCAACCACCATATGAGAACTTTACACGTTCTAATCGCACTATTCGTTAGTTCGCTGACCCTTTTGGCGCAAAGCGGAAAAGTAGACATGGACTATTATTTACCCCAAAATGTCACCTATAATTCCGAGATCCCAACGCCTGAAAGCGTGATTGGGTTCGTCCCTGGAGAGTGGCATGTAAGTCACGATAAATTATCAGAATATATGCGCACTTTAGCCGCAGCTAGTGATCGCATAACCATTGAAAATAGAGGAAGCACCTTTGAAGGAAGACCAATTCTTCTTTTGACGATTACATCTCCTGCAAACCACGGGCGTATTGATGCGATCAAAGCAGAACATATGAAGCTTGTAGAAAATGGCAGCGCAAGTCTTAATACTTCCAATATGCCTATTGTAGTCTATCAAGGGCTTTCGATTCATGGCAATGAGCCCAGTGGGGCTAATGCCGGTCTCGTAGCAGCCTATTATTTGGCTGCAGCACAAGGCGTGGAAATAAATGAAATGCTAAACAATACCGTGATCCTTTTTGATCCTTCTTTCAATCCGGATGGACTGCAGCGTTTTGCCTATTGGGCAAACACAAACAAAAGCATCAATATCAATGCAGATCCTCAGGACCGTGAGTATAGTGAAGTATGGCCGGGAGGACGCACCAATCACTATTGGTTTGACATGAATAGAGACTGGTTGCCAGTTCAGTTACCAGAATCGCGAGCACGCATAAAGACCTTCCATGATTGGTATCCAAATATCCTTACAGATCATCACGAGATGGGGAGTAACTCAAGTTTCTTTTTTCAACCAGGCATTCAATCTCGAACGCATCCATTAACTCCGAAGCTCAATCAGGAGTTGACGAAGCAAATTGGGAACTATCATGCTAAAGCCCTAGATAAAATTGGCAGCTTCTATTATACAGAAGAGAATTTTGATGATTTCTATTATGGAAAAGGATCTACCTTTCCAGATATCAATGGAGGAATTGGGATTTTATTTGAGCAAGGAAGTAGCCGTGGACACGCACAAGAAACTGAAAATGGTTTGTTAGAGTTCAAATTTACGATTCGTAATCAGTTTACTGCTATTCGCTCTACCTTGGAAGCAGCACAAGCCATGCGCTCTCAATTACTCGATTATCAACGTGACTTTTTTACCAATGCTCGTAAAGAAACGAAACAAGGCGCCTATGCATTTGGGAATGAAAAGGATGCTGCCTCAGCCTATCATTTAGCTGAAGTTTTAAAACGTCATAAAATAGAAGTTCACGAAGTGGATAAAAGCTTTCGCGAAAGCGGAAAAGAATTCAAAAAAGGCTTTAGTTATATCGTACCTAAAAGCCAACGTCAATCCCGTCTTATAAAAGCGATGTTTGAACGTCGTACAAAATTTACCGATAGTTTATTTTACGATATTTCAGCTTGGTCATTTCCTCTGGCTTTTGGCCTTGACTACACAGAAAACGCTTCAGTGAGCAATGCAGGACCTGCAATTCAAGATTTAAAAATGCAGCCTACAAATACTGTAAAACGCAGTGCCTATGCCTATCTAATGGAATGGCACGAGTACTATACCCCTAAGGCACTTAATACTATTCTCAATGCTGGTTTACGCGCCAAAGTGGGTATGAATAAATTCTCATTAGAAGGTAAAGAATATGACTACGGAACCATCATGATTCCGGTACAGAACCAGAAAATGAATGCAACAGAACTAGCGAGCTTTCTTCAAAAAGTATCTCAGGAGTCACATGTGACCTTGACATCTGTTGATACCGGTTTAACAGAAGGGATCGATTTAGGGAGTAATCAGTTTAGAGCCTTATCACCTGCAAAAGTGGCTATCATTATAGGAGCAGGAACAAACTCTTACGACGCTGGAGAAATCTGGCATCTTTTTGACACCCGTTACAACATGAAAATCACGAAGTTGGATGTCAAAAATCTTAATCGCGCTAATTTAGATCGCTATACGGATATCATCTTACCGCACTCGTTTGGGAATGCCGTAGATAAAAATGCTACGGAAAAGTTGAAAGCTTGGGTAAAAAATGGTGGAACCCTTATAGGATATCGCAATGCAGCCAATTGGTTTGAACGCACTAAAATGCTTAAGATCGATTTTGTAAAGACCAAAAATCCTGCAAAAGGAATTAATTTTGAACAACGCAGAGATTTTGGTGGAGCTCAGGTTATTGGCGGCGCTATTTTTGAAGCAAAGCAGGACCGATCGCATCCTATCAATTTTGGATATACGGGTGATAGAGTATCGCTGTTTAGAAACACAACTATTTTCATCAAAGCAGATTCTACAAGCTATAAGAATCCTATCCAGTATACAAAGAATCCGTTGCAAGCGGGATATATTTCAAAAATAAATTTGAAGGCCATTCCAGAGACGCGTCCTTTTGTACATCAAAGTTCTGGACGTGGAGAAGTTATTTTATTTACGGATAACACCAACTTTAGAGCCTTCTGGTACGGAACAAACAAGCTATTAATGAATGCTATTTTCTTCGGAGAAGAGATGTAGAACATTCACGAGCTATACTACAAACCGATCTTTCAATAAAGATCGGTTTTTTTATGCTTTTATGCTTTCGCGAAAAACTAAACAATGCCGAATATCACTTAACATTAGCCCTAAGAGGGAGACGAGTTCTTACTTTAATCCGTATCGGTATCCAAAAACAGGATACCGATATTCAATGAGCGATAGTCCTTTTGTTAATAAATACGATAAAAAAGCCACTAGGAATGTCTGCATCTTTCACTAGCTAATTTTATATTTGTCTTCTATGGAACATTTCATTGTATCGGCACGTAAATATCGCCCGCAAACGTTTAAAGACGTGGTTGGACAACGAGCCATTACTAATACTTTGGAAAACGCCATAGCACACAATCACCTTGCTCAGGCACTCTTGTTTTGTGGTCCGAGAGGGGTAGGAAAAACGAGTTGCGCTCGTATTTTAGCAAAGCGCATCAATCAAGATGAAAACACGCGTCCTGATGAGGATTTTGCTTTTAATATTTTCGAGCTCGATGCGGCATCCAACAATTCGGTAGATGATATTCGTAATCTGATAGACCAAGTACGTATTCCACCACAGGTAGGGAAATACAAAGTCTATATCATTGATGAAGTACATATGCTTTCTCAGGCGGCTTTTAATGCCTTTCTGAAAACGTTGGAAGAGCCACCAAAACATGCCATCTTTATTTTGGCTACCACAGAAAAGCATAAAATCATTCCAACGATCTTATCGAGATGTCAGATTTTCGATTTTAAACGGATCACGGTAACAGATGCCAGACAACATCTTGTGCACATTGCTAAAGAACAAGGTATAGAAGCAGATGAAGAAGCGTTGCATATCATTGCTCAAAAAGCAGATGGTGCCATGCGTGATGCCTTATCTATCTTTGATCGTGTAGTGAGCTTTAGTGGGAATCAGCTTACGCGAAAAGCGGTGACTGAAAACCTAAATGTATTAGACTATGATACCTATTTCTTAGCGACTGATCACATTCTAAGCAACAGTATTCCAGATCTATTATTACAGTTTAATGATATCCTTTCACGTGGTTTTGATGGACACCATTTTATCGCAGGATTGGCTTCACATTTTAGAGACTTGATGGTCTGCAAAAACCCACCAACGATCCATCTGTTGGAAGTGGGTGATGACACCAAAAAGAAATACTACGAGCAATCACAAAAAACAGACATGGCCTTTCTGATGAAGGGCATTGAAATTGCCAATGACTGTGATCTCAAATACAAAACCAGTCGAAATCAGCGATTACTTGTTGAACTATGTTTGATGCAATTAGCCTCTATCACTTTTGATGGAGAAAAAAAAAATGATAGCCGGTATTTAATCCCACCTTCTCATTATAAAGTGAATCGTGCTGCTGTTACTCCAAAACAAGCTTCGCAAACTCAAACCATCACAGAGAATGCTGCGGCAACTGCCTCAGTAGTTGCACCCATTGAAGCAACAAACACCAATAGCCCCGCTGCTGCTCCCATGATGTCGGCGCCATCCATAGTAAGCAGTCCGCCAGCGCTGGAAACACCAGAAACTGTAGCTGTAACCCCAGGAGTACAGATACCGGACGCTCCGAAACTGAACATCAGCAAGGAACGAGTTTCAGGATTATCTATCAAGGGGCTTCATAAGAAAAGAGAACTTAAACAGCAACAAGCAGCGCAAAAACTCGATGTCACTAATCTCCCCGCGGAGCCCTTTACAGAAATTGCTATGCAAGCCGTTTGGCAAGAATATGTTGAAAAGATTACAGTAGTTGGCGAAAAAATTCTTGCCTCTAATATGGAGGCAGACACCCCTACTCTGGAGGGTACTGCGATTCAGCTTGAGTTCCCAAACCAAACCATGAAGGTAGAAGTGGAACGCGCCCAAGGGCCTCTTCTTGAATTTTTAAAGCGCAAACTAAGCAATTATGATATTGTACTAGAAATCAAAGTCAATGAAGAAGTACAACGTAAATATGCATACACCCCACAAGAGAAATACGAAAAATTAAGAGAACAGAATCCTGAACTCGATATATTGCGCCAAGTATTTGATCTACAATTATAGTCTATGGAAGAAGAAAAAGCACCTATCCAAATGTTGCATCTAAAGCTCCCAACAGATCCGAGATGGGTCAATATTGTGGAGAAGAATATTGAAGAAATCCTTACAGATCATGCCTATTGCGAGCAAAAAGCGGCTTCGACTGCAATCTCGTTTATTATAGGCTTTCCAGATCATACAGAACTCGTCTCAGAAATGAGTGATCTGGTAATTGAAGAAATGAGTCACTTTAAAATGGTTCATGATCTGTTGATAGACCGGGGGCTACATTTAGGAAGAGAACGTAAAGACCCCTACGTACATCAGTTGCGTTTCTATTTCCCGAAAGGGGGCTCAAGAACGGAGAGTTTGGTAAATCGACTATTGGTAGCAGCACTTATCGAAGGAAGGAGTTGTGAGCGTTTTCGTTTACTGTCTGAAGAGTTGGAAGATCCAAAGCTCAAAAGTTTCTATCGCAAACTGATGATCAGTGAGGCGGGACATTATGCCATGTTCTTGAATTTTGCAAGAAAATATGGAGACCGTAAAGAAGTTGATAAAAAATGGCAAGAATTACTTGATTTTGAAGCTCAAGTAATGAAAGATCTAAGTAAAGGAGAAACCATACACGGTTAACCGCTTGCCTAGATTACCTCTCAAACAAAAAAGCTCGGAAATTTTAATTTCCGAGCTTTTACTATTCTAAAAGGAGCTATCTACAATCTGTAACCTAGGACTACACTAAGGTAGCTGTTGTTACCAGAAAGGTCTCTATATCTCGTATTGAGATCAATATCTCCACCTGATGTTGTTGCTTCAATTGGAATATCAGCATCATTTTCAAAAATTTCAACAAATCCTAAGGTATAACGGGCTTCGAGAAAAAGGCTCTGTGTAACTTGATACCCTACCCCTCCAAAAGCAGAAAAATCGAAAGAAGCATAGTCGTTTGATTGTTCAAAGAATGAAATCTTCAGTCCTACTTGTGGTCCTGCTACGACGAATAATTTATTAAAGCTAAATCGAAATCCTAAAGGCATTTGAAGGTAATCCGTATTAAAGCCTTCCCCTTTATTTCCTTGTGAAGAAAATAACACCTCTGGCTGAAAACTTATCTTCTCATTGATCGGCAAGTCTGCAAAAAAACCAGCGGTCACATTGATACGACCCTCTTCATTCTCCGACAGTGATTCTAAGGCTGTGCCGTCACCAACATTAACCAATTCAAAGTCTAAATTGTTAATGGAACTCGCATTGATTCCAAGTTTAAATCCATATCGAACTCCCTGTGCTTGTAAAGTGGCATAAGTAAACGAACATATAAAGATAAAGAGTACTATTTTTTTCATAACTAGTTTGTTGGTTTGTGTAAATTGATTCAACCTCTGTTGAGTATTAATATTTATAATTCTTACTGGCAAGATACTGACTTTTTATGATACCATCGGCCAGCCCGATCTTGGGTACAAAGATCTGCTTTGAACGTGCCCATTTCATTGCTGAAAGGTAAATACGCGTTGCTGGTATAATAACATCGGCGCGATCTTGATTTAATCCAAGGGTTATAATACGGTCATCATAGCTATAACCTTGTATCTCCTTATAAAACGAACTCAGAAACAGATATGATAGTGGCTTGCCTACTTTTTTGCCGCTCAGTTTGAAGATTTTATTGATATTCCCCCCAGACCCAATAATATCAATATCATCATAAGGGGCAGTAGAGGTCCTTATCCACTTCTCCAAATCACTCCAATATTTTTCCGTGACTAGGCCATTTAATATCCGAACGGTTCCAATTTGAAAGGAGCGACTTTTCACCACAGATCCATGACTATAAATCGTAAACTCAGTGCTTCCACCTCCTACATCAACATATAGATAATGCTTATCTGAATCAATAATCGTGTATAAATCTGTGGCTGCTATGATCGCAGCTTCTTCATCTCCGCCTATAATTTCTATATCGATGGTCGTTTTGTCTTTGATTCTTTTTGCGACAGCGGGACCATTAGTAGCCTCTCTCATTGCACTGGTAGCGCAGGCTCTATATTGAGTAACTTTATGTGCATTCATCAATAACCGAAATGCCATCATAGCATCCAGCATGCGTTGCAAATTAGCATCTGAGATATAATGATCTTTAAATACATCTTCCCCTAAGCGAATTGGAACACGAATAAGCGCACTTTTCCGAAAAATGGCCTTCTTGCCCGGCTGCTCAATCACATTGGCAATAAGTAAGCGTATCGCGTTGGAACCGATATCAATCGCGCCATATTTCTGAATACGTAACATTTAGTTTTTTAACTTGTTTAGATAGTAATCATAAGTAGCAAATTGAGATCGTACAGGAGCATCTTTGCTTTCCTTATAGCGATTATCACCTCTACCATTAATAATACGCGCCTTTACATTATCATTCCAGCAAATAGTGTGCGTTTCGATAATTTCTTTTTTAATCGCTTCATCAAAAATAGGACAGCTCACTTCTACTCTATTATCCAAATTACGACTCATCCAATCTGATGAAGAGATATATACTTGCTCTTCTCCTTCGGCGCCAAAGATATATACTCGAGGATGCTCTAGGAACTTATCAATAACACTAATGACTTCAATATTTTCACTCATGCCAGCAACTCCAGGGATCAAGCAGCAAATACCGCGTACGATCATCTCTATCTTAACACCAGCCTGACTTGCCTCATAAAGCTTATCAATAATGGTATAGTTTGAAATACTATTGATTTTCAAGCGAATAAGTGCTGGCTCCCCTGCTTCTGCTTTGGTAATTTCTTCATCAATCAACCAATTAAATGTATCTCTCGCGTAATGTGGAGAAACCACTAAATGCTTATACTTATTGACAATATAGTTGGTGTCAAAGAAATTAAAGAGCTTGTTCAGATCTTTTAAAATGGCTTGATTTGAAGTGAAAAGCGTATAATCTGTATAAATTTTTGCGGTTGAATGATTAAAATTTCCTGTACTTATAAAACCATATCTACGTAATTTCTTACCCTCTTCACGCTCAATAACACATACTTTAGAGTGTACTTTCAAACCGGGGACGCCAAAAATGAGTCGGACGCCTTCATCTTCCATCTTTTTGGCATATCTCATATTGGCTTCTTCATCAAAACGAGCACGCAACTCTATCTGAACTGTAACTTCTTTCCCATTTTGAGCAGCATTGATCAATGCACTCGCAATGTGCGAAACACTCGCCAATCTATAAATTGTAATTTTGACAGTTCGCACAGTCGGATCCAAAGCGGCTTCTCTTAAAAATTTAATGGTATACGCAAAGGTGTGATAGGGTGCATATTGTAAATAATCTCGCTGATTGATTTTTTCAAACATACTCCTCTCAAGGGTGAGTCCCTGGATAGGCAATGGTTTTAGCTTTTCATACAACAAATTTGCTCTTCCCAAGCTAGGGAAACCCATATAGTCTTTCCGGTTGTGATATCTTCCTCCGGGAATGATACTATCACTGTGCTCAATACCTAGTTTCTTCAACAAGAAATCGAGCGTTTCTTTTTGAATTGTTTTATCAAAAACAAATCGTACAGGTTCTCCATCTTCCCTACCCTTGACACTCTTTGACAATTTTTCAATAAAACTTTTTCCGAGATCAGATTCCATATCTAATTCAGCATCCCGAGTTATTTTGATCATATGCGTGCTGATCGAGTCATAATTAAAAATATTAAAGATTGCATCCAGATTATATCTAATTACGTCATCCAACATCATGATATAATCCCTTCCATTTAAGCGTGGTAAAACTACAAACCGTTCTAAAGCACTCGGAATCTCTAATAAAGCATATAACGGATCATCTGCATCTATGATGTCCATTTTCACCATTAAATAGGCATCTAAATCTTGTATCCGTGGTAACTCTAAATCGTCACGAAGAATGATAGTCTCTAAGGCAGGACTTACTTTTTCAGTAAAAAATGCTTTAATAAACTGATGATGCTCTGGGGCTTCAATTTGTGTTTCTTGGAGTACGAATATATTTTCATCTTCCAGCTTATTGTAGATCTCATTTAAGATTGCCAAGCTCTCAGTCTGCTGTTGGATCACAATTTCAGTGATTTTCCCCAACAACTCTTCTGCAGAATACACACCAAGTGCCTTACGTCCTTTACGCCCTGCTTCTACAATTCGACGTACTGTTGCGTAGCGAACTCTAAAAAACTCATCTAAATTATTGGAAAAAATTCCCAAAAAACGCAAACGCTCAATCAATGGTACCGTTTCATCTGCGGCTTCCTGTAAGACTCTTGCATTAAAGTTGAGCCAACTTAATTCGCGATTGACATAACGATCTTCTTGGTTATTCGTCATACTAAAGTGTTTTTGGTGTAAGATGAGCAATTGTTTTACCTTGAGTGAGATCTTCCCAACGCTCAATATCAAATTGTATGGCGGTAAAGCCAGCAGTAGGAACATTATCTATTTCCATATCCCCGTAGACATTGACAACAGATGTCATTGCGTTATTATGCCCGAAGACCATTAAACAATCAACAGTATTATCACAACTGCGAATCACTTCGAGGAGTTGCTGTCCTGCAAAGTCATATAATTGATGATGTAATACAATTTCATCTTCAGAAATGTGGTATGCTTGCGCGAAAATAGCCGCGGTAGCCTTTG
>JBLHXM010000001.1:0-99703 GCA_047630395.1 Dokdonia sp. | reverse complement strand
TATATAATATCTAATATAAAACCCTGACCAAGCAATTGGTGAGGGTTTTTAGCTTTAGAGCTGCTGGTAGTAGCTGCTTTATGAAGGTCGTCCACAATAGAGGAGCGTAGTGACGCCGGCTTTTTAAGGTCTGATTCAGCAATGAGTCAGCCCTTTTTTCTTGATCTAAACTGAAAAGTATTACTATATAGTATCCAATATAAAACCCTGACCAAGCAATTGGTGAGGGTTTTTAGCTTTAGAGCTGCTGATAGTAGCTGCTTTATGAAGGTCCTGCCACAATAGGGGGAGCGTAGTGACGCCGCCTTTTTAAGGTCTGATTCAGCAATGAGTCAGCCCTTTTTTTTTGATCTAAACTGAAAAGTATTACTATATAGTAGCCAATATAAAACCCTGACCAAGCAATTGGAGAGGGTTTTTAGCTTTAGAGCTTCTGGTAGTAGCTGCTTTATGAAGGTCGTACCACAATAGGGGAGCGTAGTGACACCGCCTTTTTAAGGTCTGATTCAGCAATGAGTCAGCCCTTTTTTTTTGGTCTAAACTAAAAAATTACTATATAATATCCAATATAAAACCCTGACCAAGCAATTGGTGAGGGTTTTTAGCTTTAGAGCTGCTGGTAGTAGCTGCTTTATGAAGGTTGTACCACAATAGGGGAGCGTAGTGACAGATCAAGTAAAAAAGTTGTGGGATTTTAGGATTATGCAAAAATTGTAGTTAGTCTAAATAGGAAAAAATCTATGTTTCTAACGCCTCTAAATTGTGCTCTAAAGGCTTTTATTTTTGCATTGAAGGATTCTGCAGAAGCTTTTGTGCTTCTATTGTCAAAATAGTTTAAGATGTTTTTATAATGTATTGACATCGTTCTAGCAATAGTGTTGAAGCTTTTAAATTCAGCCTGTCTTACCTTCTCATCCCACGTAGCAAGCCTTATAAGTGCTGAAGTTTTGTCTTTGGTATTATTAAATATCCAAGATAGATTTTGGCATAATTTATATACCTTTTCTAAGTCAGGATATCTCTGGAAAAGGACTTCTGCTCTTTTAGATTGATTGTCATTCCATTTACTACTTGATTTATATAATAAATACCTACTTCTTGCTAATTCTATCGCGTCATTTTCTTTGTCTAAGGCATCCCATCTATGTTTGATTCTAATTTCTTGCAATGCATCTAAAGCTAGTTTTTGTACGTGAAAACGATCTATTACTAAGGTGGTATTTGGGAAAGATTTTTTAACGATAAGTCTCATATTACCTGCCATATCTAGTGTTACCTCCTTGACTTTCTTCCTTTGTTTTAGGGGAATTTTGTGAAGTATTTCTATAACAGCTTCGGCTTTGGTTCCTTTGACCATAGCTACTATGGCTCCCTTCTTTCCTTTTGCTTTTTTATTGGTTAGTATGGTATATAAATCGCCATTAGAAAAGGCAGTCTCATCAAGGGATAGATTAGCTCCTAAGTTCTTGCAAATAATAGCCAATCTGTTGCGTGTTGTTTTGATTCCACGCTTTAAAATCGCTTAAATAGTCTTTGTACTGTCTTTGTAGACTTCTAGGATTAACACCATAGAAATTAGCTACAAGTGTTGTGCTTGAAGCGTTATTGCTTATAGACCTCTTTTAAAAAAGCAGCAAACTCACTAGTTATTCTAGTTCCTTTTGCTACTAAATCCCAATCCCGAGTAACTACTTTGCCAGTAACTTCGTTAAGCCATCTGCGCCTTGTTATGTGTAGGTAAACGTTCTTTCCTCGTATGGGAAAATCTTGAACTGTAGCCTGTGGAAAGAAGCCTTTAGAATGAAGTTTAACTTTAGCAAACTCTTCGGGGATACTATTGAGTTCTATAAAATAGAAATGTATCTCTTCACCTTTAATCTTTTGCTTGGTTAAGTCAAAATGACTTACCAGTACTTCGGGAAGTAATAAATTGACTGCTGCAAATAAAGCGTCTGAGGACATAGAAATTTTAAAAGTAAAGTTGTCTCAAATTTATTTACTCCACAACTTTTTGTGTTGAGCCGAGGTACTTCTATATAATAAGTTTTGAGACCATGTTTTCTAGTTGGGACAAATATGAATTTTTGACGGTTAGAGCTTTTAAGTCGTACAATTCAACAGTTCGTGCGAAGGTAGGATTAGCAAAAGTTCCTGGGAATGTGTTACCTATTAGATGCTATTTTGCGTCTTCCGTTTTTTTAGTTTCTTTTTTCTCCATCTTAACGGCTTCGGGCTTGCGCTCTAAAAGAGCCATATAAAACCCGTCAAAACCACTCTTGGCTGGACTGACTTTTTCATCTTTCACGAAAGTGAAATTAAATCCTTGCTCCGTAGCAAGAAATTTATGTATTTGCTCTTGGTTTTCTTGTGGAAAAATAGAACAGGTAGCATATACCATTTGCCCACCTGGTTTGACAATCTTACTATAAGATTCTAGTAATTCTTCTTGTCGTTTAATGACTTTATCGATAAATTCTGGCTGAAGTTTCCACTTGATATCAGGGCTTCTTTTAATGGTTCCAAGCCCTGTACATGGAGCATCTATCAAGACACGATCTGCGGTACCATATAATTTCTTAAAAACTTTGGTGGAGTCTATAACTCTAGGCTCAATATTGTGAGCTCCAGCGCGCTTTGCGCGACGTTTTAGCTCTTTCAGCTTACCTTCATAAATATCCATGGCGATAATCTGCCCTTTATTCTCCATGAGTGCAGCTAGGTGCAAAGTTTTTCCACCAGCACCGGCGCAGGCATCTACCACGCGCATTCCTGGTTTTACATTTAGAAAACGGGACACTTTTTGCGAAGAAGCATCTTGCACTTCAAAATGACCATTTTGAAAAGCATCTTTGGTAAATACATTTTGACGTTCTACCAATTGCAGCGCATCAGGATGTCCAGGAACAATCGTTGTGTCAACGTCCTGTTCTGCTAGGGTGTTACGTAAATCTTTTGTTGTCGTCTTGAGCGCATTGGCACGTAAAACGACGGGTGCTTGTTTGTTTAAAGCAGCCAATTCTGTGTCCCAATGGTTTCCTAAAGCTTTGGCTCCCATTTCATCCAACCAATCCGGCACTGATTCTCTGAATTTTCTAATTTTAGAAAGTTCATCAAACCTTCCTTTGATGCGTCTCGAAGGAATTGGCTCCATTTGCTTCCAATCTGGAACTTCTATACCACGCAATGTCGCCCAAACCGCAAAAAGGCGAAATGCATCTCCTCTTGAATAGGGTGCTTTGACCTCTGCTATTTCTGAATAAAGACGCTTCCAGCGTACAATATCATAAACGGTCTCTGCGATGAAACCACGATCTCGTGAACCCCAACGTTTGTCCCTCTTGAGCGTGTTTCTTAATACTTTATCAGCTTGCTTATCTTCATTGAAAATCTCTTGTAGAGCATCTACAGCAGCAAAAACCAAATTACGGTGCAATTTCATAGGCTTAAATCAGCTGCAAAGGTATTGCTTCTATGGGAGATAGTGTTATTTTTAATGAAAATTTGATAATGAAAAAATCTCTTTTTATACTCGTTATTTTATGTATTGGATGCCAAAACAATACTACGATCAAAAGTTTAAATGCTTTAGACAATCCATCGGTGAATAATTTCACGAAAGTGGACGTACAAATTCTTCTAATAGATAGTTTGAGTGTTCGGGCGCTAGCCGTTACTGAGGATGCATTATTGTTTGCTGGAGATAAAGGAAACTATGGATCATTGTCTCTATTAACAGAACAATGGACCCGTAATGCTGAGCGATATGACGTTATCGAAAAGGACAGCGTACTAGGAACTGAGAATACAGTTACTAAGGCTGTCCCTTTCCGAAGTATTGCGATTACGAAGGATTACTATTTTATAATGAGTATAGGAAGCCCTTCCAAATTGTTTCGTAACAATAAGGCTACGGGTTTTAAGGATATGGTATTTACAGATGTGCATCCCAAGGCTTTTTATGATAGTATGGAATTTTGGAATGATCAAGAGGGTATTGCGATGGGGGATCCTACAGAGGACTGCCTGTCTGTTATTGTTACACGGGATGGCGGTAATTCATGGCAGAAGCTTTCTTGTGACACGCTGCCTAAAGTTTTATATGGAGAAGCGGCGTTTGCGGCCAGCGATACAAACATTAAAATCATAGGAGATGAAACATGGATTGTTTCTGGAGGTAAGCAGTCAAGAGTATTTTATTCATCCAATAAAGGGCTAACTTGGGAAGTGACAGAAACACCGATCATACAAGGTGAGCCAACTCAAGGAGCCTATACGATGGATTTTTATGATCGAAATCGTGGAATAATTTATGGAGGAGATTACACGGATCCAACAATGAATACCAACAATATAGCGATCACATCTAATGGTGGAAAAACATGGAATGTAGCAGGAAATGGTACTAATGATGGATATAAAAGTTGTGTGCAGTATGTGCCTAACCGAGACGGGAAAGAACTCGTGGCCATTGGTTTTACGGGAATTTCGTACTCCAAGGATGGAGGAGCAAACTGGAAAGCACTCTCTAAAGAATCTTTTTTAAGTTTTCGATTTCTCAACGATACGGTTGCCTATGCTAGCGGTCGTAATCGCATTGCAAAATTGATATTTCGCTAGGCCTATCGATTTTTACTGTGACCATTACGTCCATTACGTAACCGATTGAGTAATTTTCTTTTAAATTCTTCTTCAGCACGTAAAAGAATAAGTGTCTTTTTATAGGATAGTGTTATTCGCAATTGAGTTACTAAGCTGTCTTTAGTAGCCATTTTTTGTTGTTCTGCTTTGCGAATATTGACTATAGCGGATTGTGCATCCGTTTCAGATAAGCTATCCCAATCTATTCTTATTGAGCGCAATAGTGTTCGCTCCGCTCTATGTATTTTTGACATTTTATCTTCAAAAATATTGTAGATGGGCCAGAATTTTTGAGCTTCGGCTGGTGTTAGGTCAAGCTGTTCAGTGATAAAAGCAACCTTCAAGGCTTTCACTTTTTCTTGTCGTTCCTTTTGTGCAAAAGTAGCGGTAGTGATTAAAAGGATAAGTAAGGTTATTGTTGTTTTCATAGTGTTATTCTATACTGATTTGGTACATATC
The DNA here is from genome assembly GCA_047630395.1 of Dokdonia sp. Classification (GTDB taxonomy): domain Bacteria; phylum Bacteroidota; class Bacteroidia; order Flavobacteriales; family Flavobacteriaceae; genus Dokdonia. The sequence goes on along the minus strand of JBLHXM010000001.1, from coordinate 94,606 downwards.
TGTAGCCTCTTCAAGGTATTCTATAAGTTGCTCATCATCTAAGATAGCCGTATTTTCCATAAGTATGTTCATCGCTTCATCGCTGAGAAGGATAGCGAGTTCATCAGTGTTGAAAGCTAAGGCTTCATTATTCATATAATATGTAATCTCTGCAAGATCTAGGGTGTCAAAACTTTCCACATCTGTGGTTGGGTTCCATAAAAGACTAATTAAAAGTATAGCTGCAGCTGCTATGCTCAATCCTGACCAAAAGATTTTACGTGTAAAAAGTGAAATGACCTTGGGAGTCTTTTCTATACTTTCTTTTTGCTTTCGCGAAAGCGCACTTACGCTCAAAGCACGAGTCTCAAAATAAGCTTCCGGTATACTAAAACCAGCCTTCATTTTTCCGCCCAAGGCTTCTTCCAAAGCGATTTGTGCCTGAAGCTCTTTCCCAAATTGCACGAAATAATTTTCTGGCAATTGGAAATTAGGTTTGTTGATATTAGATGCGTTAGTACTCACGGTTCTTGGACTTTAAAAATATAAAATAGTTTAATGGGCTTTTAAATGTGTTGTGATCTTTTTTACTGCAATATGATAGGAACTCTTTAAGGCGCCTACAGAGGTTTCTAAAATCTCGCTCATTGCATCATAGGTAATATCTTCAAAATACTTCATTTGGAACACCTGTTGTTGCTTTGGAGGAAGACTCGTAATTGCTTTTTGTAATTTTAGCTGAATCTCGGTGCCCTCAAAATATACATCACTCTCCAGATTGTCTACAATATGTCGCTGTAACTCTTCAGAAGAAATACTTTGTTGCTTAGCGCGTTTGCTCAAAAAAGTATAGGATTCATTGCTTGCAATACGATACAGCCAAGTATACAATTTACTCTGCTCATTGAAGTTGGCAATATTCCGATATACTTTTATGAAGACATTCTGTAATACGTCATCGGCATCTTCATGATTCTTAACTAAATTTCGGATATGCCAATACAGACGCTCTTGGTACGTTTTTGCCAAAAGGGTAAAAGCTTCGCTTTCGCCACTCTTCAGCCGACTAACAAGTTCTTGTTCTGATATAGGGACTTTTATCACATCCATTGGACTAAATGTACTCCAAATGGTTTAAAAGGAAAAAAAGTATTTTAATTGACTTTTTACGAATCATAAAAATAGCTGATTATGAAAATAATCATCCATATTAATCGACGAAATGCATTAAAATACAGATAAAATACACAAAATAGTTGTGTATTGTGTTTATCTGTTATATATTAGTATCATCATAAATGTGGACCCCGACTCATATAATTGATTTTGATTGATAAATGCCTTAATATTGATGCCTCAATGTTGATATTAAGAAACCTACTTAACTAAAAAAGGAGCCTAACCTGCTCCTTTTTTTATGCTCAAAATGTTCGTGATCTACTCTTTTATGTACTTATTCAAAAGATTGCATTTCTACAAGTTTGTGATAGGTTCCTTTTTTATCTAATAATTCTTGGTGCTTTCCTTGTTCTACAATTTCTCCTTTTTGCATGACAATAATATTATCGGCATTTTGAATCGTAGACAGACGGTGGGCGATCACAATAGATGTTCGATTTTTCATCATATTTTCCAGTGCCTGCTGCACCAGTCGCTCACTTTCCGTGTCCAAAGCCGATGTGGCTTCATCTAGAATCATGATCGGAGGGTTTTTAAGAACAGCACGTGCAATAGAAAGTCGTTGCTTTTGTCCACCACTGAGTTTGTTACCACTATCACCAATATTAGTATCGAGCCCCTTTGGTAAATCTTTGACAAATTCCCAAGCATTGGCGATTTTTAGTGCTTCGATAATTTCTTCATCGGTGCTCTGCTCTTTACCTAAACTTATATTACCTCTTATACTATCATTAAATAGAATTGCATCTTGAGTAACTAACCCTAGAAGACTTCTAAGTGATTTTTTGGTGAGTTGTTTAATATCTGTGCCATCTACTTTAATAGCGCCTTCATTTACGTCATAGAAGCGGGTAACTAGATTGGCGATCGTACTCTTTCCTGAACCTGATTGCCCAACCAAAGCTACGGTTTGCCCTTTGGGAACCTGTATAGAGAAGTTTTTTAGCACTGTTTCTTCATCGTATGCAAAGGAAATGTTTTCTACAGTTACCCCTTTTTGGAATTCTGTAACTGTGATGGCGTCGGTGGCATCTTTTACCGTGGTTTCACTTTCGATAATATCTAAAATACGCTCAGCCGCGGCATTTCCTTTTTTTACAGAATAGCTCGCTTTGGAAATGGCTTTAGCAGGGGTAAGAATATTATAGGCTAACCCCATGTATACAATAAAATCTGCGGCATTTAAGGACTTGTCAATTAAGACCATATTTCCGCCATACCAAAGTAGGATAGCGATCACACAGATACCAAGAAACTCACTGATAGGGGAGGCCATATTCTTACGATTGAGTAAGGTATTTGAATACGAATAGAAGCGCTGTGTAGAATCTTCAAACTTCGTTTGCATTTTGGCTTCTGCATTAAACCCTTTTATGATTTTAAGACTGCCTAGAGTTTCTTCGACAAGAGAAAGAAAAAAGCCTTGCTCTTGCTGTACATTATCTGATTTCTTTTTAAGACTCTTCCCAATACGTGAGATGATAAAACCTGACACAGGAATGAAGATGAACACAAAAATGGTCAGTTTCGTACTAATAAGAAACATGGTAACGATGGTAAAAATAATCATCAATGGTTCCCGTACAATCAGTTCTAAAATGGATAAAAAAGAATGTTGTACTTCTAGCACATCGGTAGTGATTTTGGCAATAGTATCTCCTTTCCTTTTTTCAGAAAAATAGCTAATAGGGAGATCGACAATGCGTTTGTACATCTCGTTACGCACATCTTTTAAAACTCCATTTCGTAAGAACGTAATAAAGTACATCGCGAGATATCCAAATACATTCTTAAGGAAAAACATACTAATGACACCTACAACCATCACCGTAAGAACGTATGCCTCTCCTTCTAAATCACGTGTTTCTGTGACATAGTAATTCAGGTAGCTCTCTAAATAGTCTTTGGCTTGACCAAGTCCTTGATAAACAGGTTTTACATATAAAGGCTCATCTTCTCCCAAGAGTACCTTGAGCATAGGAATGAGGGAAATGAATGATAATGTTGCAAATAATGCATAGAGTATATTACAAACGATATTTAGAACTCCGTATTTCTTATACGGAAGCGCAAATCGCATTATTTTTTTGAAGTAGTTCATAGTATGTGTGTACGCTTTCGCGAAAGCAATATTTGATTATACCCCTAGGTCACTTTTTATGCCATCAATCCTCTTGCTCAATTTGGCTGCAATACTGTCATACGCTATTAATGAGGGTAGCGATTCATGCACACTGATGTAAAATTTCACTTTTGGTTCGGTACCACTAGGTCGAGCGGCTATTTTACTTCCATCTGCTGTATAAAAAATAAGCACATTGGAGGCCGGTATATCAAGAGTGTAGGTTGAGTTGTCTGTCAGGTTTCTTCCTGTAGAAGATTGGTAATCTTCCACGCGAACCACGGCACTTCCGTTGATCTCTTTCATTGGATTCTTGCGCAAATCTGCAAGCATTTGCTTGATTTCTTCAGCACCAGATTGTCCTTTCTTTACCAAGGAAATCAGTGCTTCTTGATACAATCCATGTGTGAGATATAGATTTTTTAACTTCTCAAATAAGGTATGCCCTTCAGCCTTTGCCTGAGCGGCTATTGTGCATGCCAAGAGACTGGCGGTTACAGCATCTTTATCACGTACAAAATCTCCTACCATATATCCAAAACTTTCTTCTCCACCACCAATAAAGTGCTGAGAAGGATGATCTTCGATCATTTTGGCAATCCATTTAAAGCCTGTTAACCCCGTTTTACATTCTACGTTATACGAAGCGGCGAGTACGTCCATCATAGGTGTTGATACAATTGTAGACCCCACAAATGGTTGATTGCCCTGGTGTCCGCTTTCGCGAAAGCGTTCCAATAAATAATCCGTCATGAGAATCATGGTTTGGTTCCCATTCAAGATTTGGAGTTTGCCTTGGTCATTTCGCACTGCAATTCCTAAGCGATCGCAGTCTGGATCCGTACCAATAACAATATCTGCTTGGGTACGTTCTCCTTGCTCAAGGGCCATTTTTAAAGCTTCTGGTTCTTCAGGATTGGGCGATTTTACCGTTGGAAAATCTCCATTAGGTACAGCTTGTTCTTCAACAATCTGCAAGTCTGAAAATCCGGCTTGTTTTAGGGTATCTGGAACGAGCGTGATCGAGGTACCATGAAGCGAGGTAAACACAATTTTCAAGTCTTCTTTGGCTTCTGGGGATACGCCAAAGTTAACATTGTCTACACTTGCATTTATAAAGGCAGTATCAACTTCAGTATCGATATAACTAATAAGATCTGCATTTTCGCGAAAGCGAATATCTTCAAAGGATAGGGATTCTATTTCTTCAATAATCGCAGCATCTTGTGGTGGCACAAGTTGGCCTCCGTCTTCCCAATATACTTTATATCCATTATACTCTGGCGGGTTATGGCTTGCAGTCAAAACAATACCGCACTGGCAGTTCAAATGCCGTACTGCAAAACTCAATTCGGGAGTAGGTCTCAGGTCGGAAAAAAGAAAAACCTGAATACCATTGGCAGAAAACACATCGGCTACGATTTTGGCGAGCGTATCACTTTGATGTCGGCAGTCGTAGGCAATCGCTATTTTAATCTCTTGATCAGGAAACTGCGCATGCAAATAATTGGAGAGTCCTTGTGTGTTTTTCCCTAAGGTATACTTATTAATTCTATTGGTTCCAGGACCCATCACTCCGCGCATTCCTCCGGTACCAAACTCGAGGTTTTTGTAAAAACTATCCGCAAGTTCTTCGGGATTATGGGCAATAAGTTCTTTGATCGCTTCTTGTGTTTCTAATTCGAAAGTAGGAGCGAGCCAAGTGTTGGCAGCGGCCAAAATTTTAGGATTGTGGTAAACCATATGAGACTGTTTTGAGGTAACAAAAGTACGGTTTTGTGTTAATTTTTATCGGGACTACCCCATAAGAATATAGTATTCCCGAAATTTACTTTTAATATACGTCGTCTAACCATCAAGGTATGCTTTTTTCTCCTAGTATCTGCTGCCGAATTAGGCCAGAAGGAGGCTGCTGCTGTATGTTGTTTTGGCGAACAAGTAGGATTGAGTTTTGTAAATGGCCGACCCGAAGTATTGCTGGATGGTCAGATTGATTCTTTGGCGGGGTGTGCTTGTATAGCCACTCCTGACGGAGATTTACTGTTTTATACAAACAGCGAAACGATTTGGAATCACGATCACGAAGTGATGAATAATGGAGCCTTTTGGTATTCCATTTCCTATCAGAACACAAAGTATATAGGTCATTTTACACTGATTAGGCACTGATTTTCCTTACTTTTATTAAAAATCCCCCTGTGAAAAGGGTGTTATGAGAAATACGATTTTAATGCTACTGTTATTGTTTTCGCTCTCCACCTACGGACAGCGGCAGGCTTCCAATTGGTATTTTGGAAATAATGCAGGTATTAATTTTAACAATGGAGTGCCGAGTCCGCTTTTGGATGGTCAAATTGATACGGTAGAAGGGTGTACGTCCATCTCAGATAAGGAAACGGGGCAGTTGTTATTCTACACAGAAGGAGTAACCGTTTGGAACAGAAACCATGAGATTATGCCTAATGGTGAAGGGTTAAAAGGTAGTTTTTCCTCTACCCAGTCGGCGCTTGTGATTCCATTACCTGGCAGTACTACGCTCTATTATATATTTACATCTGATGTGGTACGTCAATATCAAATTTCGGGATCGGGAAATGGATTTAATTATTCAATTGTTGATCTTTCGCGCAATGGAGGATTGGGCGATGTGATTGAAAAGAACATTGAGCTTTTACCAAATAGTTCGGAAAAGTTAACATCGGTGAATGCTGCAAATGGTGATGACTTCTGGGTATTAACCCATTTTGGAAATAGTTTTTATGCCTATAAAGTAACGAGTAGTGGTGTCGGTCCAGTAGTAGTATCTACGATTGGACCCAGCATTGATGACTTTAACAATATACGAGGAGGCATTAAGGCATCTCCTGATGGGAGTAAACTTGCTGTTGCTCACTTATTTTTTACTCCAGTTTTTGATGGTCTCGCTTATGTTTATGATTTTGACAGTGAAACGGGCATAATAAGTAATCAATTACTTCTTGGGGATGATCTTGTTTATTATGGTACTGAGTTTTCTCCAAATGCATCTAAATTGTATTTCAGTAGTAAGTCAAAGGATGCAGATGGCAGTACAGATCGTATTATCGTAGAGCAATTTGATATGGAGGCCGCTAATATTGCCGCTTCTCGATTTGTTATTGCTGATTATGACAACGAACTACTAAGCGATTTGGCGGGTTCATTACAAGTAGCCATTGACGGAAAAATTTATCATGCGTTACCTGGAGCTAAACTATCCATTATTCGAACGCCCAATTTATTAGAATACAATGCAGATTACAGGGCTTTTGCCATAGGGCTGGGCTTACGGTCTAGTAATTTTGGTTTGCCTCCGTACGTACAATCCTTTTTTGAATCCATAGTGACTATAAAGGATCTATGTTTTGAAGATAATACTCAGTTTAATGTAGACCCCACTGCTCAGGTTACAGGAGCTATTTGGAATTTTGGAGATCCTTCTACGGGTACTGCCAATACATCAACAGATATTTCTACCTCACATGTCTTTAGCGATACAGGCTTGTATGAGGTAACGGTAGATTTTGAATTTCAAAATCGAATTCCCAAACGATTTGTAGAATTTGTGGAGATTAGTCCTATTCTTGAAGTCAATACCGATGTTTTACTTATCCAGTGCGATATCGATGGAATAGAGGACGGACGAACGCTTTTTAATCTCAATGAGGCGATCGTGCCTATTGTGGGAATGACTCAAGGAAGTAATCCAGACTTTGAGATTACCGCCAATTTTTTCAGAACGGAACAAGATGCCATCAATAATCAAAACCGATTGGACCCTCTTGGATATCGAAACACTTCCAATGGACAGGAGATTTATGCTCGAGTATTTGAAAATGCAGAGTGTTTTACGATTGCTCCTTTGATATTAAATGTCACACCGATGTCATTTGCAGATCCTATTCTAATTCCCATTTGTGATACCGACACTGTTGGATTGAGTACTACGATCCAAACAGATGATCTTTCGGACTTCTTTGCAGACAACTATCCAGAGGGTGTGCTAAGCTATTTCGCTACCGCAAATGATGCCTTATTGGAAATAGAACCCTATGTAGATGAGATTGTATTCGGACCTTTTCAAGCCCCTGATGCTTATTATCGTATTGAACAGGAGGGAGGATGTGTAATTATAGGGTATGCAGGTTTTAGTATTAAGCGACCCCCAGAATTAGAAAACCAAGATATTTTTTATTGTCAAGTGGATGGAGGAGTGACGCTTTCGCCACCAGGAATTTTTAATAGTTACGCCTGGGAGATAGGTGAAATCACTTCAGAAATTGAAGTAAATGAACCCGGTAATTATGAAGTCACAGTTAGTAATGGAGAAGGATGTACCGCCAGTATGGTGTTCTTTGTACGAACATCATCACCCATTGAGATTGAAGTTACGATCAATGAGTTTCAACAGAGTAATAACTTAACAGTTAATGCCTCCAGTGACTCTGGAGGGTTGATCTATTCCATAGATGGCGGGAATTCATTTATTGACACATCGATCTTCTCGAACCTTCCTCCTGGATATTATAATGTGGTGGTTCAAGATAGAGAAGGCTGCAGTGAGGCTAGAGAACGAGTACTTGTAAGAGGTGTTCCTAGATATTTTACGCCCAATAATGATGGTGTACATGATGTTTGGCATGCAGACCGGGCAAGAGAATTAAGCGGTATACAATTGCAGATTTTCGATCGCTATGGGAAGCTATTACATACATTGGAAAGTCAAAGTAGGGGATGGGATGGGGCGTTTAATGGAGAACCAATGCCTACAGGGGCATATTGGTACCTATTAGAATATGAAGGGATGTCTTACGCAGGTCACTTTATGCTCATCAGGCGTTAATCCAGTTATTCCGTGCGTTCTGAAATACGATAGCGGTCCTTATTTCGTTGCGAACCAAGTATAAGCTCTCCCAAGAATCCAGCAATAAATAATTGAACCCCCATTAGCATACACACGAGTGCAATGTAAAATTGTGGACGATCTGTGATGAGTCGACCAGTTGGGTTGAGGAAAAGTTTGTCTACCCCCAAGTAAAGGGAGAAACCAAATCCTATGATAAATACAAGCACTCCAAATGCTCCAAATAAGTGCATGGGGCGCTTTCCGAATTTTGAAAGAAACCAAATGGTCAATAAATCCAAAAACCCATTGATAAAACGTTCCATGCCATATTTCGTTTTTCCGTATTTCCTTGCTTGGTGTTGGACCACTTTCTCACCGATGTTCGAAAAGCCAGCATTTTTTGCAAGCACAGGAATGTAACGATGCATCTCTCCATATACATCGACATTTTTCACAACTTTATTTTTATACGCTTTCAAACCGCAATTAAAATCGTGTAGTTTTAGACCGCTCGTTTTTCGTGCTGCAGCATTAAAGAGTTTGCTGGGCAGGTTTTTGGTGATAACAGAATCGTATCGTTTCTTCTTCCATCCTGAAACTAAGTCATAGCCTTCGGAGGTGATCATTTTATATAGTTCTGGAATTTCTTCAGGATTATCTTGAAGATCTGCATCCATTGTGATCACAACCTCTCCTTGTGCAGCAGCAAAACCAGCATGTAAGGCTTGGGACTTGCCATAATTTCTGTTGAAACGAATGCCTTTGGTTGTGTCATGCTTTCGCGAAAGCGTATCAATTACACTCCAAGAGCTATCTGTGCTGCCATCGTCTATAAATAACAATTCATAAGAAAAATCATTGGCTTTCAGTACTTCTGAAAGCCAATGGTGTAATTCTAGAAGAGATTCCTCTTCATTGAGAAGTGGGATGACAACGGATAGCTGCATAGAATGTTTTTATTGTTCTACGTTGGCGTATGGATTTTCTTTCTTCATAATGACTCCCGCAATGAGGGAGATTATAAAACCAAAAAATATACCAGCGAGTAATTGAATTGCAGCGCTCAAAATTGGGTTTGAAAACCCAGCGATCATTTCCATGGTTGCATCCAATTGTTCTTCCGTAATTTCTGGTTGACTTTCAATCATTTGTTCCCGTTGTACTTCGAGCGTTTTAGCGGCGTACTCAGGATCCAATATATTTGTCATCACCAACTGCCAGACCAATCCAATGATTGCAGAGATTAATGCAATTCCCAAACCAATCTTTAGGGCTTCCCCTAGTGACATAAACCCACCCGTACTATTTTTGAATTTCTTTAATCCCAAAACGATAACAATGATAAAGAGTGAAAAACCGAAAAGGGCGAATGACCAATGCGGTGTGACATGATTATTGGTTACATAGAGAAGGACTCCTAGAAGCAATGATATTATTCCGAGTAAGACTCCGTAGTCAATCATTATTTTCTTAGGACTTATTGCTTCTTGTGTCATTATATTTTGATTTTTAATTGTTTTTTCATTAGTACACAAAGATACCAAAACGTTACGTAGCTTTGTTAAAATATTAAGAACGGAAAATAAGTTCTAATTTTTAAGTGAATTATATTGTAGGTTATCAAAATATACTTAAATTTGCACCTCGAAAATCTCGATATTAAAGTTTATAGATTATGAAAGCAGGAATACACCCAGATAATTTTAGAGTAGTAGCATTTAAAGACATGTCTAACGATGAGGTGTTTTTAACAAAGTCTGCTGCAGATACAAAAGAAACACTTGATGTAGAAGGTGTTGAATATCCATTAATCAAATTGGAAATTTCTAGAACGTCTCACCCATTTTATACTGGTAAGGCAAAACTAATAGATACGGCTGGTCGTATTGATAAGTTCAAAAACAAATACGCTAAATTCAAAAAGTAATCTAGCGCTATTCATATATAAAAAGCCTTCCAATTTGGAAGGCTTTTTTAGTTATACCGTATTTTGAATGATAGATTGGGCGTGAACCGTAGGGCTCGTTCTCGTAAAGTATTCGGGGTATCTTCAGACAAGAGGAAGTATTGATTTACAACATTGTCATTATTAAAGAGATTCCAGATAGAAAGCCCAAGTTCGCCCACCGTATTTTTTCCTAAACTAAAATCATACTTCCCAGAAACATCAAAACGGATATACTCTGTGAGATTGGAAGCATTGGGAGTATTGTAGTTGAGGCCATTGTTTTGTACTTCATTTCCATTAACGAGTGTTGTCGTTGGTTTTCCTGTATGCCAGTTCACACCTAGTGCCAATTGTAAGTGATCTCCTGTATATGAAAAGGCTGTTTTGACAATGTGCCTAACGTCTACATTATTAGAAAAGTTTGCTTGGATATTATTGGGGAGGTCATCAAAAGAATAATCATTAATGGCGAAGGTATATCCCGTTCTGAAATTGAAATGCTTCCACCGTTTATGTACTAGAAAATCAACTCCCATAGTTTCGTAACCACCAATACCACGTACAAACTGCAATTGATTTTGAAATCCTTGACCTTGTACGGTAATACCATCCACCTGCTTGAAGTAGCCTTCTGCACTGATAATCCATTTGTGATTGTTATAAGTAATCCCACCAGAGGCCTGAATACTCTTAATAAGAGGCACAGAGCGATTGTTTGCCAAAACCCATCTTCTACTCTCAATACCTAAGAAATCACTCTGAAAATCTACCGTTTGTGAGGTTACTTGGCTTTTCATTTCGCCAGCAGCATCTAATGTGAGCCCCTTTGATACGCGGTAGGAGTAATTCAATCGCGGCTCTAGGCGGAATTCATCGAGTTTATCATAATATTGACCGCGCAAACCCGCAATGAACTGAGACCTGCCGTTGGGAGTCGTATAATCCATTGATCCATAGACGGCATGTGCCCGAACAACATCCTTAATCGATTGTCTGAATAATGGATTGTTTAGATCCTGAATATTGGTGATACCGGTTTCAATAAATTGATAGCCCCCCGATATTATAGCATTTTTTTTAGGACTATAAGAGCCTTCTAGGCGGAGTGCATTCTCTAGCACATCGTTTGTTTGGATCAGTCGCTGACTATTTACTAAATCGAAGTTGGTGCCTTCCAAGGTGTAATTGGTGACGTATACTTGAGCAAGTGTTTTGAATTTTTCGCTCCAATCTCTTTCATAGCTAATCCCCGCGGCAAGATTATCTTGAGTAGCACTACTGCGTTGACGTTCTCGCTCACCATCAATAAACGCCGTCTCTCTAAAACTAATTTCATTATTAACAATAAGCCCATTGACTTGGATCCGATCTTTATCAGTCGGTTGGTATAACCATCGCAGACTTGTGTCAAAAAAAGAAAAAATCTCTTCATCGGTTTTAGTCGTAGTACTTGCGCCATCCCGAATGACTTCGGTATCTTGAAAAACGCGATTGAAATATTCTTCATAGGTCGGCGTTTCAAAAAGATCACTAATGGATTTACGTGCCGAAATTTGTACGGATGATTTCTCGCCCAACGGAACATCAAAGAAGATTCCGGAATTAATAAGGTTTACATCGAGTTGCGCCTTAGTATCCGAAGAAATATTCCGCTGACTCTCCATTGCTATTGTTCCCGAAACCCCATCAGAATAGCCAGCTGGTGTGCCATTTTTATATAATGTCACTTTTTCGGTAAGATTGGGGTTGATGGAAGAAATGAGGCCAAAGAAATGTCCACTTTGGTACATCTTAATTCCATCCCAGAGGATCAAGTTTTGATCTTGGTTTCCTCCTCGAATATTGAGATCACTGACGCGTTCATTGACACTTTGAATACCTGGAAGTGCTTGAACTGCCAATAAAACATCAGATTCAATAACACCGGGAAGCAGTCCTACTTCTGTAAAATCAATATCGATGCTTCCATCACGCTGTCTATCAATCCCTTTGGTGAGATAGTCGGTGATAATGACTTCCTCTAGTACTTCTATTTGTCGTTTGAGTGGGATTATTGGACAGGGGTATACCGTAGGTAGATTCACTGTAAGATTCACAGACTTGTATCCGGTATGCGAAATGGTTAAGGTTCCTTGTGCACTTTCAAAAGGAATAGAAAAGAATCCAAACGCATCCGTTTCGATAGTCAACTGCGTCGCGGTAATGGTTGCACTCGGGATTGGAGTGTTATTGAAGTCTGTAACAAGACCACAAAAAGAATCCAATGATTTCCGTGCATTAATGGCAACCTGATTATTGTTTATAAAGGTGTAATCTAGTGGAGTGCGTTGTTTGAGAAAGATGATGCTTTCGCGAAAGCGTAATTCTTCTCTAGGGACACCTACTGAAATCCCTTTTACATCCTCATCTAAATAGGAAAATCGAGCATTGTACCGTTGCTCGATTAAATCCAAAACCTCTAAAAGAGGCTTTTCTATTTGTTCTTGACCTTTTGCTAGCGACGCTGCTAAAAGACAGAAAAACAACAATATCTTTTTAATCACTAATTGTTGGTTAACGAAATGTTGGAACCATCGATAGTGAAGGTTAAATGCATAGGAAGCGTAATCGTTTTCAGTGCCTGTTTCAGATCGGTATGTGTAAAACTTCCTGTAAATAGCTTCGTTGTTTCATTGTTGTTTGAAGTTATGCGCACAGCAAACTGACGCTCCACTTCTTCTAATACCATATGATAAGGTGTACTCTCAAAAGTACTACTTTTTTCTGTCCAACTAGGCACGGTTGCAATAGAATGCGCCGAATAGGGAGTTGTGTTGTTATTTGCTATTTGAACCCCTGTACCTGCTGGAAGTTTCCCCGTATAACTAGGATGTTTAACCCCAACAAGCCCTTCATATGTTTGTACAGCAAAATAATTTAGACGTTCCTTTACATTAAACTGTGTTCCAAGTACAGTCACAGTTCCATGCGTGGTTTGCACATCAAAGGTTTCGCCTTTTGCAACTTTAAAAAAGGCCTCTCCGTCTAAATAAACTAAGCGATTATCATCCCAATCCTTTTGAGAATAGCGTATCGTGGACTGAGCGTTGAGAATAATTTCTGAATTATCTGGAAGTATAATTGTTTTTTGCTCTGCAATTTCTGTCGTGTATGTTTCTAAACGATTCTCTTGTGTGAAGAAATATGAGCAAGTAGCTAACAATAGCACAGCGGCAGCAATTTTCCACCACTGTCCAAAATTTCTGTGCTTTTTTATTGCCTTTTGAGCTTGAATACCCTCATAGACCGTATCTGAATCAAAATGAGGGGCTCCAAATTGAGTCGCAGCCTCACTAATTTTTAGATAGTCAGGGTATTCAGGTAATGCCTTAAATGCAGCGAGTTCTTCGCCAGACAAAGTGCCTTCAAACCATTTATTAACAAGTATTTCTTTCATGCTTTCTTCCATAACTCACTTCTATAACAATCGTATTTCTTTTTCTCCTACCCTTTTTTTAAATTTCTTTAATATCTCGGCGCAATTTTTCTAAGGCTGTGTACAATCTTTTTTCTACCGCTTTGCGCGAAATATCTAATAGTTCTGCAATTTCCTTATGGCGTTTGCCTTCAATTCGATTGAGAAGAAACACCTCTCTTTGTCCATCCGTAAGTTTTGACAGGGCTTTTTCGTACTTCTCGAGATACTGTTTCTCTTCTAATAGAAATTCTGGATCGTAATGATCCCGGTCCTGTGTTGGAATTTGTTGGTAGTTGAGTTTTACTTTTTGATGTTTCACCTCATTCAACATCATGTTATTTCCAACGGTAAATAGATAACTCTTGGCTTTGGAAGGAGGGACCTTAGCACAATTGTTCCATAATTTGATAAAGGCCTCTTGTACTTTATCACTTGGATTAAATTGTGATCCAAATTTGTAATACAAGAAGTTATGTAAATCCTTTGCGTATTTGTTGTAAATATTTGCATAGCGCTTTTCATCACAAACATGCTCATGTAATTCTTCTGGCATTCAATAGGAGATTTTGATCAAATGTAAAAAAAAACAAATACTGTGGTAGGATTTTTTATAAATTGGTTGTTTTATTAGTAATAGCTCCAAAATTAACAGCTTACATGAGGACTTTTTATAGAACATTGAGTATACTTTTAGGCATCATCTTGCTTGCTTCTTGTCAAAAAGAGGAAAGTTCATTGCTCAGTACTGATCGAGAAACAGGTGCTTTGCCTGATCAATCGAGTGTTTTTTTATCACAGATTTCTATCAATGATGGTTCGCATGATAATATTATAGATGGCGCAAGTTGTATTGAATTGAAATTGCCTATTACTATAAATGTGAACAATAACCCTGTGACCATATCAGAAAATGAAGATTTTGAAACGGTCGAACTACTTGTTGAAGAGCATGCAGATGATGAGGATTCTATCATCATAGATTTTCCAATTGATATTATACTCCCAGATCATAGCGTGGTGACAGTACCTGACCTAGAAACACTCAATCAACTTGCTGCCGATTGTGAAGGAAGTGAGAACGAGGAGGATGATGATATTGAAAGTGTAGATATTCGCTATCCTATTTCATTTCCCATTTTCAACGTCATTACGACAGACACAGATATGGAGCGTATTAATAATGATGCAGAGCTATATACCTTTATGTCAACCATTAATATAAATGATATCGTAGGTTTAGACTTTCCTGTTATATTTATGTTAAGTGATAGTACAGAGGTGGTTGTGCAAAATTATGAAGTGTTAGAAAACACTATTGAAGTCGCCGAAAGTAATTATGATGATGATGATGACTTAGACTTTAATGATGATGACTCTGTAACCTTATCAGAAGAGGAATTTGTAGATGTGATAACCCAGTGTGGGTATTTTATAGAAAAACTCACTATAGATGGATCTTCTTTTGAAGATGATCTTGAGGGGTATCATTTTGAATTTTACGATTATGAAAATACTGTTACGGCCTGTATAGGTACGCTATTGTCAGTAGGGACATGGGAAGTAACCACGATCAATGACAACCTACGTCTGTCTATAGATATTCCAGATATGGATAATATTAATAGAAATTGGATCGTACATCGTTTTGAGAGTGGATCCAATATCTCTTTTGATTTGAGGTTAGGCGAGGATATTCTCGATTTTAATATGGACTGTATTGACCAAACACCCGATATTATCGCCCTACTTTCTAATGATTCATGGATCGTGTATCATCTTGAGTTGAACGGCACTGATGTTACGAGTGAATTCTACAATTTTCATTACAATTTTGTTACGAATGGAAATGTTTGGGCGACGGATACGGTAACTCAAGAGGTTTTCAACGGGCAGTGGCAAGTGATTAATTTCGGACTACAACTAAGTCTTGATTTTGGGCCATACGCGCCGCTTAATGCTATGAATGATGATGAGTGGCATATCGCATACTTTACGGGGAGTTATATACAAATGTCTAGCAATAGCGGAAACATATTAGCACTCGAAAAAAATTAGTCCTACTAAGCATACGAATAGATTATCGGAAATGTAGCACAAACTACAGTGTATTATGAAGTATATTTAAGATAGTTACTATCTTTCATAATTTGGTTGGTTATTAATAGCTTCTTATACATGCTATATTTTCGAAATAAAACCACATCTCAGGATGTGGTTTTATGTTTTTGAGAAATGGGTAAGTAAAAAACGCAACCATTCTATTTTATAACGTCTTATAAATAACATCAAAATTTAATCGTATGAAATTTAAAGACTTTTTATTCCTATGTTTTTGTCTTCTTGCATGTAATAGTTGTGATAATGAAGATGTAGACGACCTTTTAAGTGCAAATGCCACCGATCTTATTGCTGAGGATTCTGAACTATTTGGCCTCCTTGAACGGGCAACCACTCCCGGCGATGAAACCGACTTAAAACCAATTACCTGTATACGATTCATTTATTCATTCACCGTAGTTATCTACGATGAGAATACTGAGTTTGAAACGAGCCAGATCGTAAGTAATGATGCTGAGTTTTCTGCACTATTAGGCAGTGTGCCTGAAGGAAAATATGTGGGCGTGAGCTTCCCAATTACAAGCCAACTAGAAGACGGGAGTACTTTTCAAGTAAATAATCAAGAAGAACTTAAAGAAGCCATTGATGCCTGTATTCAGGAAGAACAAGATGAAATTATAGGGGAATGTGAAGGCTTGCTTCAAAGCTGTGTGTGGCAGGTCCAATTACCAGCAGGAAACACAGCCTTTGATACATATGAGAATGCTGTTTTTGCTGTAGATGCCGATGGTACAGTAGATTTCTTTCACAGAGGCGCCAGATATGACGGAACTTGGACTGTTTACTTCATTGAAGACGAGCTTCATATCAACATCAACCTTGATGATGATCGCCCAATGGATCCATACAATACTGAAGCCGACTGGAATTTTGACTGGAAAACGGTGATTGTGGATGCAGAAACCATGAATATCCAAATTGACGGTGGAAAGAATTATGTATTGAAACAACGTTGTGATGCAGAAGAGTATTGTACCACTTTTTCCTTTATTGAGTGTGAAGGTATCGATACTCCTGGGGTTACGGAGTTTATTTTAGAAAATTATATCGAATGTATCGATATCATGGGGTCCCCAGAGCCTATACAAGATAGTGCTCCCGAAATGGACGATGCCATTGATTACATTTTTACATTTCACTTGACAATAGTCGATGCAGATAGCAATATAAATGGCATTGATGCTGCTATGCCATATACCAATATATCAAACCCAGAACAAATATTTGTACGTATTGAACACCCAGATACACAAGGATATGTGATCGTTGTTATTGCACTTGCTGTAGTTTCATGTCCTTAATGACGCTCGTTATGACAGGATGAGTCCTGTCACTAAGTGGCTATTGCAAAGATGCAATAGCCACTTTTTTTTGTGCTAATCTCCTCGCAACGAAGCCTCTAAATTCTCCTGTAATTCCAAAGGGAACAGACTATGTAGATACACTTCAAATCACTAAATTTGCAGCCCGATCATCATCGGAGTGAAAATTAATAGCAGACTATGTTTGATAATTTAAGTGATAAGTTAGATAAAGCCTTACACGTACTTAAGGGACACGGTAGTATTACCGAGGTAAATGTTGCCGAAACTTTAAAAGAGGTTCGTAGAGCCCTTATAGATGCCGATGTAAACTTTAAAATCGCCAAGGATTTCACCAATCGCGTGAAAGAAAAAGCACTAGGTCAAGATGTATTGACGACCTTACAGCCAGGGCAATTGATGGTGAAATTGGTAAAGGACGAACTGACCCAACTCATGGGAGGTGATGCTGCAGGAATTAACCTTTCTGGAACGCCATCTATAATTTTGATGTCTGGTTTACAAGGTTCTGGTAAGACTACCTTTTCAGGTAAACTCGCCAACTTCCTTAAAACGAAGAAAACAAAAAAGCCTCTATTGGTGGCCTGTGATGTATACAGACCAGCAGCAATTGATCAGCTGCACGTGGTAGGAGACGCTATTAATGTAGATGTGTATTCAGATCGTGATACTAAAGATCCTGTTAAGATTGCTCAGGATGGTATCGCTTTCGCGAAAGCAAATGGTCACAACGTAGTGATTGTCGATACAGCAGGTCGTTTGGCAGTGGATGAGGCGATGATGAAGGAGATTGCAAATGTGCATGCCGCTATTGAGCCCCAAGAAACCTTGTTTGTTGTCGATGCGATGACCGGGCAAGATGCAGTGAATACTGCTAAAGCCTTCAATGATATATTAAATTTTGACGGGGTAATCCTTACCAAATTGGATGGGGATACACGTGGTGGAGCAGCGATTTCGATTAAATCGGTGGTAAATAAGCCTATTAAGTTTATTGGAACCGGAGAGAAAATGGAAGCGATTGATGTCTTCTATCCAGCTCGTATGGCCGATCGTATTCTCGGAATGGGAGATGTTGTTTCCTTAGTAGAACGTGCTCAAGAGCAGTTTGATGAAGAGGAAGCGCGTAAACTGCAAAAGAAAATCGCAAAGAACCAGTTTGGTTTCGATGATTTCTTAAAGCAAATCCAGCAGGTAAAGAAAATGGGAAACATGAAAGACCTTATGGGTATGATTCCGGGTGCTGGTAAAATGATGAAAGATATAGATATCGACGATGATGCTTTTAAACATATTGAAGCAATCATACACTCTATGACTCCTGGTGAGCGTACGAGTCCTACTTCTATTAATGCGAGTCGTAAGAAACGTATAGGTAAGGGATCAGGAACTTCTGTACAGCAGGTAAATCAATTGCTTAAACAGTTCGATCAAATGAGCAAGATGATGAAGATGATGCAAGGTGGCGGAGGCCGCAAGATGATGCAGATGATGAACAAAATGAAGTAAGAATAGACTAATTTTAATCAGTGTTAATATAAACCTACTACCTATGATCCTTCTCGACGGAAAGCAGACGTCTAACGACATTAAGAACGAAATCAAAGCCGAAGTTGATAAAATGAAGGCTAATGGTGAGAAAGTGCCACATCTCGCTGCAGTTATTGTAGGAAATGATGGAGCAAGTTTGACCTATGTCGGAAGTAAAGTTCGCGCCTGTGAACGTATTGGTTTTGAGTCTACATTGATAAAGCTGTCGAGTACGACCAGTGAAATTGAATTATTAGATACGATTGAAGAATTAAATAATAATAGTGATATCGATGGTTTTATCGTGCAATTACCATTGCCACCACAAATCGATACACAAAAAGTATTACTCGCTGTCGATCCGGACAAGGATGTTGATGGATTTCATCCGACCAACTTTGGTAAGATGGCCTTGGATATGAGTACGTTCATTCCAGCGACACCTTTTGGTATTTTGGAGTTAATGGATCGTTATGGTGTAGAGACCAAAGGAAAACATACTGTTGTGATTGGTCGTTCTCACATCGTAGGACGTCCAATGAGTATTCTAATGGGACGCA
Source organism: Dokdonia sp. (assembly GCA_047630395.1). Taxonomy (GTDB): domain Bacteria; phylum Bacteroidota; class Bacteroidia; order Flavobacteriales; family Flavobacteriaceae; genus Dokdonia. Next base: position 75,527 of record JBLHXM010000001.1, on the reverse strand, counting down.
AAGGGTTTCCTGGAAACTCAACAGTGACCCTAACCCATAGTCATACTAAAAACATTACCCAGATTACTTCCCAGGCAGATATTATCATTACAGCACTAGGTGTCCCAGGATTCCTAAAGGCCGAAATGATAAAAGATGATGCTGTGATTATAGACGTAGGAATTACCCGTGTCCCAGATGATACCAAAGAAAAAGGTTACTATATCACTGGAGATGTTGATTTCGAAAACGTGAGCAAGAAAGCTTCATTTATTACGCCGGTACCCGGCGGTGTAGGTCCAATGACCATTGCGATGTTACTCAAGAATACCTTATTGGCAAGAGAACGTCACAGAGCGGCTGCGAGGTAGATGTCTTTGTTTGTTATTTTGGGAATAGTTTTAGTTCAAATAAAACTGAATACAGGCACTTAAAATATACAATGCTCCCAAGAGGGTAATGAACCAGTTATTTTTTTTGAAAAGGTAGCGGGAGAGTCCGTACAAGATGAGAGTGCCAATTCCTAGCATGAGTGGTAACCAAACGACCACAAGCATTGCTACTCCATCAGGATCACTGAACTCTGCATTCACCATAAATAAGGTTCCAATACTAACGACGATCAACATCGCAATGATGTTCCATTTAGGACGATTGAGTGTTTGTTGGTTCATGTTGGCTTTTTTTAGTGAGTACCTTTTTGGATCTTCGTATTATTTATTGGATTCCATTGCTGCAAAAGCTGCGCCTATCAAGCCAGCGTGATTTTTTGTTTTGGCAGCAACCAAGGGTATACGAGTTGTAAAGACGTGTTCAAATTCGTGCATGTATTTACTAATGCCTCCTCCTAGAATATAGTGATCTGGGGTACAGATCAGTTCAACTTGTTCTAAGAAAAAGTTAAAACGTTGCGCCCATTCCTCGTAGGAAAGCCCTTCTCGCTTCCGCGTCGCATTGGCGGCAAAAAGCTCGATGGGTTTCTTTTTATATTGAATACGCCCAAATTCAAAATTTGGTATGAGTTGGCCGTTGTAAAAAAGACCACTTCCAATACCAGTGCCTACAGTGATGACAGCAACTAGTCCTTTCATGTCTTTTCCAATACCATAACGCATTTCTGCAAGTCCCGCAGCGTCTGCATCATTGATAACGGTGCACGGTAGACCTGTTTGCTTTTCTAGTAATTCATCGATCTGCACATTTAACCAGCTAGGGTCCATATTGCCATAAGCCTTGGCTTGTCCGTCTACGATAATGGTAGGGAAGCCAACTCCAATAGGTCCAGTCCAATTAAAATGATCAACGATTTGCTGTACACATAAAGCGACTGCATCTGGAGTCGAAGGTTTTGGAGTAGATACTCTAAAACGTTCTCCAAGATAATCTTGTATTTCTAAGTCCACAGGCGCTCCTTTAATTCCGGTTCCGCCAATGTCAATGCCTAATATCTGCATAGGTTAATTTCGATAATTGAGTGTTCGAAGATAGTTATTTTATATAAAATGTACTTTGTGTACGGCTATCTTTTAGATGAGATTTTCTGGGGTTATTTTACTTTTAGTCGGTTGCAAAGATTTGAGTGTCATCTTTAAAGGCTTTAAACTCCAAAGCGTTGCGGCAGGGATCATAAAAGAACATGGTTGCTTGTTCTCCTACAAGACCTTCAAAGCGAATATACGGTTCAATAATAAAACTCACGTGGGGCGTGATCGCTTTCGCGAAAACGTGAAAGTCTTCCCAGTCTAATACGACTCCAAAATGTGGTACAGGGACGGCCTTTCCATCAACCTCATTATGCTGGACCGTCTCTTGAAAGTCTTCCTTATAGTGAATTACAAGTTGGTGTCCAAAGAAATTGAAATCCACCCAGTGTTCACTACTACGGCCTTCTTTAAGTTTTAAAATATCTCTATAGAAAGCTCTGGCTAAAGGGACATTATCAACGGGAATGGCGAGGTGAAATGGTCGTAAAGTGCTCATGATTTTCAAATTAGTTTTGAGTGCGAGTAAAGAGGTATTCTCCTCCCCCTTGACGTAGTGTAAATGATTGATATTGCTTCCCAATAAGACTATCAAATTGAATGAATAAGCTCAATGCAGCTAAAGAGAATTCGGTATCGCTATCTGTTTCCAAAACGACAGCCTGTTGTCCGCTCGCTTGGAGTGAGACTTTTCCTTCTTTATTTGTGATCGTAATGGTTAAGGGTAATGTTGTAGAGCTATAAAGACCGGGGTATTTGGAGAGTTGATCTTCAGAAAGTTCTATTTCAGACAATAAGGGAAGTGCTACGGTTTTCATTGTCGCTGCGTCGATGACCGTTTTTGCAATATCGGCCATGTCATAATTCAATCCGTTGGAAAGAATCGAAATCGCAATGTGACTCTCTAAGAGATAGGCCGTACGTGTTCTAAATCCGTCTATAGATCCTCCATGACCATAGGCGAGTAGTTCTTCATAGGGAAGTTTGAAAATACCATATCCATACCGCTCACCAATGGTCGTTAGCATTTGATCTCGAGATGCTTTTTTAAGAAGGTCTTCACTGTTTAATAATGCCGCAATGAAGGTATTTAAGTCAAGAGCATTCCCTACCACAGCACCCGCACCCATAGGCACGCTCATATGTGTTTCTCCTGCAAATTGCCAAAACTCTCCCGTGTACATATAGGAGAAGGCATCGTTATTTACCGTATTTGCGGCTTTGCCAAAGGCAATTGATTGTGTTCCAATAGTATCTGTGATACGCGCCTTCAAACTTTCTGCATAGGTCCGTTCATCTAGATCTTCAACGATATAGCTAAGCAGTAAGAAATTTGTATTACAATATTCGGCGCGAGCTCCTGGTTCAAAGGCAGCTGTTCCCCTCTGTATGAGTGATAGCAAGGTATTCCGCCCTGTCTCTCTAAACATATATGAGGTGTACTTTGGATCTGATGTATAATCAAAGAGTCCGCTTTCATGGCGAAGCATTTGTCCAATGGTTATCGGATCTGCATTGGGAATGAGCGGAAAGTACTCTGCTAGCAGGGTATCTAGATGTAATTTACCTTCTTCGATCAATTGAAAAATCATGGTCGCTGTGAACATCTTACTTATAGAACCTAATCGAAAGACAGTTTCAACCGTGTTTTTTAGATTTTCATCTACATCTTTAAGGCCTATTGCTTTTTGATATAGCGTGATACTATCTTGTTGGATAACAACAGTACCCATGAAGCGTTGATCTTCAGCTAATAGCTCAAAGTAGGAATCTAAGGTTTTAGTTTCCAGCATTTGGGCCGTAGATGATAGGGTACAGCAGAGACCTAAAAATAGGAAAAGAGACGTGCGCATATATTGAAATTTGAATCGTAAATATAGGAAGAAAGCCTTAGGCAATAAAATCGATAATCGCCTTTCGCACTTCATCTTGGTAGAGGGAGTGACCGAATCCTTCTGTCTCTATGTAGCTACTCTTCTCCCAATTCTTGTGAAAAGCTCTCGAAGCTGTCACGGGAGCAATAACGTCTAATTTGTCATGAATAATGAGTCCCGGAACAGTGATTGCTTTCGCGAAAGCGGAACCTGAAAACGCATCAATAGAGAAACCAAATCGTTCATTAATGTATTCATCGAGGGCACGCATAACATGATTGGTCATCCCCAATATTTTTTGATAATCAGACATGATTTCGTGCAATTCAGAAGGCGCTCCTAACACCACCATTTTATGGATATGAGCCGGAGCATGTTTGTAAAAGTGATAGATGTTTGTCAGGCCTCCAACAGAGTGTCCAATATGAATCTCAGGTTTATAATGCTGTGTAATAGCCTCTAAACACTTCGTATACAAAGGGACATTAAATATTTTTCCCTTAGAATTCCCATGCCCTGGAGCATCAAAAGCAATGATATTATACTCTTTTTTACGAAGTTCATCTATGAGTTTCCACCATCTATGAGCGTTACTTTCCCAACCGTGTATAAGGAGTACAGTTTTTCCATTCCCTTTCCAGTGATAGGTATGTATTGTTACCTTATCATCTATCGATATTTGTTCCTGTTGTGCAGTGTTGAGGTATTCTTGTTGCTCAGGTAGGGTGCGTCCTTTACGTGGTAGAGAGAATATGAGAAAGGCTTTTTTTGCGGCCGCTTCTTTGTTCCAAAGAGCGAGCACATTGATTTGAGCACCGATTACTCTAGGAAGTATTTTTTGAAAGAGCTTTTTCAAAGGCGTTATTTTTCTTCTCTATGTACAGCATCTATCGAAAATGCAGGTGTGCAAATGGCGATATACTCACAAGGTTCTGTAAATGGGTTACTGTATTGTACCCGTGTGTTTTTATCAATTTTGATGGATTGCCCTGCTTTTAGTGTAATGGTTTCTCCGTCAATAATGAATTGCTTCTTTCCTTTAAAGATAAATGTAAATTCATCAAACTCGGGCGTTTGAAAAGGTTCGCTCCATCCAGGAGGTGCGATCATGTGCGCAATACTCATATTTGGATTCCCATCAGTTGCTAGGCCCCAATGTTCGGCAATGTGCTTACCATCGGTTGTGGGTACAATAAAAGGGGAAGATTGGATGTTGAATTTTCTCTTCATTAGTTAAAAGTGCTTTTCGGAGGTAATTGCAGGTAATCTTGTTGAGAATCAATGGCGTTAATGTCCGATCTTCCGGTTATCTGTGCATCAAATTTACGTTTTCTTCCTGAGAGCCAATTGTATCGATTATTAACACCGTCTGACATAAAAAAATGACTCATGTACTCATTCCAATTTGATGCTTCTAAATATTGCTCATGGTCAATGCCAACATTGAACTTTTCGGTATTACTAAGATTACTCGCTTTGAGTTCCGGAAATAGAGCTAGAAGATCTGATGGTATTTGAGGGTATTCTATATTAAATTGTGCTTTATCAGTAAGTGTTAAGAATACGAAGAAATTACTTGAATAATTTATTCCATTCTGTGCGATTAAGTCAAAAGCTGTCATTGCATAGGCCACAACGGCATCACCAGATTTGGTAATATTCAAATTAGCAAGGTCATTAATGTCAGCTATAGATACTTCAGAAACAATTTCAGAAGTATCAAAACTTCCCGATGATGAATGAATGTCATATGAGGCGTTTCGTTGGGTTGAGAAACCACCAGGCACAAAACTGTCTTCGTAAACAGCAGTTGATTTGTATATACGATTGTCTATGTTTGGCAAAAAGACTTGTGTGGGGGATGGAATGGGATTACTCCCTTTGATTTTATTCAGAAAACCTAGTGTGCCATAATGAAGTCTTGATGCATCTACTCTTTCTGTTTTTAATAAAGATACATTTTCAGCTACATTAATCAGGCGCTCCGACATGTCACTATTGAAGTCGGTTGTAGTCAAAAAATAATCTTGATTTGCATTCAGATTGTCAATCTCCACATAGGAAGCAGAAGATAGGTTCTTTATGGCCAGATAGTAAGAAGGGATATCTCCATTAACAGTGACTGCTGTCATTGAAAAAGGCGACTCAAAATCATTGTCTTTATTCACGCAATTACTTTCAGATTCCATATAACCTATGTGAATGGGAAGTGTATTGTAATGCACGGTTGCCGTTCCAATTTGTTCGTCGCACTCATTGGTTTCAAAATCGTCTCTAAAAAGGGATATTGAAGGAAGGTCAAAATTCTTATACGTATATGTAAAGTATTGGTCCTCATTAAAGAAGTCTTTGCTTATGTATACAATATGTAAATCATATTCTGCATTGTTGGGATTATCTGGCAATGCTAAAAAAGAGGTGCTTCCATTCGATATTTCCACAAAGCCACCCACGGTCTGGCTAGCGGGAATCGTGAAAAAAAGAAAAGATCGGTCAAGAGTACTTAAATAATTGGAAGATGTATTTATAATGAGTGTGTTGTCTGCTGAATCATCTGAATCATCTGTGTCATCATGTTGTTCTTCTTGTTCTGGGTTATTTACTTCTGCCTCATCTTTAGAACAGGCGGTAAGTAAAATGCAACAGAAGAATAAGGCAGATAATCGGATCATAAGTGTATACTATTGATGTAGTAATTAGTTAAATATCCAATATCCGAAGGGTTTTCTTGGAAAAGGTCATTGGTAGTTGGTAATGGTCCAATACCCCTAAAATAGAAGTTATTTCGATTGCGCTTTATACTAGGAACGCGGACTTCAGGAGCAGCCGATCTATCTGACTTTAATAATGATTTTACATAGCCTTCATAAGTATCATGTGACCCTGAGTCTATTAATTCGTAGTAACATGTTCCAAACTCTCCATTTATAAGTAAATCCCCGCTGCTTTCAGGGTATAAGTTGGCCAGAACCGCTGGAACGGCAGGATATTGGTAGGTGTGATTGGAACCATCATTTATGATTTGGTAAAAAGCACTATTGGTAACTCTCATATTGCCATTTACTTCAATTCCATCGTATCCATAAAAATTAGTCATTAGAATATCTCCATCTCCTTGTTTTTTGTACGAGGAAGTAAAAGGATCCATTGGGTTTGAAACTATAACTTGCCCATTGAGAATACCAATATCTGGTAGCGTCGATTTATTATTATATGAAATAGAATTATATGACCCTTCCCCAATTCCTTCAGCGTGCACTGCTTCCGTGCGATAGATGGCGTCATCATCATCATTGGGTAAATAATAATTGAAATTCTCCATGTCATCTGGATCATCAGAATTTCTAACGTGTCTGTACATGAATAGCTTCTTATAATCATAGCGCTCATTATCAACTTCAGTAACTGATATACCAGCAATAGGAGCATTGAAGTTTGGAGAAACCAAGGTCATGTCAGTATTAAAATCAGTACCTGTTACTTGGTATTCGTCTCCGTCATTTACATTTGAAAATCTCACATAGGATCCTAAATTGTTAAAGTCTTTCAGATGAATGTAAACATCTGTATTGGGTATGTAAAAGTATCCGAAATCAGAAAAACTAACAGGATTACTAAGAGTGCTTTTGGAGCAGTCATTGTATGACATGCTGCCATAACTAAAATCAGAAATATCCATTAAAGTGACCTTGACAGAGCCGGAGGCTATGGTGTTGCAATCGGTGGTTCTGTCCTTACGTAAATTTACTGTAGTAGGTTTAATATTTAAATAACTTCTTATGAGGATGGTGTTTATAGGAATGCCGTCTCGCTCAAATGTACTAATTGTCAATTGATGTAAATTAAATCGATCATCCGTAAAACTGTCCGGTCTATCTATTTTTGATTGATTTAGATTGTTCTTAACTTCTAAAAAGTCACCAATAAGGTTGTTATCTAGATCTGTAATATAAAGATAGGATTTTGCTACGGCTGATAGATAATTTTCATTGGTAGAAACGTTGATTAGAAAGGAAGCATCACCTTCTGGATCATCACCATCATCATGTTGTTCTTGTTCTGGATCGTTGGCTTCAGGCTCATCTTTGGAGCAGGCGGTGAGTAAAACACAGAGTAATAGAAGTACGCGTAATCGGATCATAAGAGATTTGGATTATAGTTTTTTAAATAATATCAATATTACCAGCCCACCATTAAATACTTAATAGGGGCATCATCAGGAATTTGTGTGGTTTCTATTTTTGTAGAAGTAGAGATCATCAAGTCTCCAGGAAGGTGTTTTTTATCTATGGTGAAGTAGACATCACTTTCATTGACAAAAATGACAGCAGCATTGATAATATTGTCAATACGTTTGATCGTATAATTGCTGGCGATATCCTTAAAAGTACTTTTAAGAGAAACACCTGCATCGGTAACATAACGATCGTCCATAATTTGAATATTATCGACGAGACTGCTATCAGTAGCATTTTTGGGCATGATGCGAAGCAGTAATTTGGATGAAGGCATTTCAAAAACTTGAATGGTACTTCCTGCATTTACAAATTCTGAACGACCATCTAGTATGACAACACTATCATTGACAAATACTTTCTCTAAATCTCTAATAGGAGTGGTTTTTGTAAGCGGTCCTAGGGTGTCTTTGCCAATGGCAAATGGATCATTTTGAGTACAAGATGCTACCGTAATTGCAGCGATTATGAGGAATAGGGGTTTTTTAATCATGTTGAGTTGCATTATTTTAACATTTTGCCAAGTATACCAAAAATGCCGCGAATAACCGTAGCACTTGTCAATACTTTAACGATCGCTTTGGACGTAGCACTTTGAGTAGATCTTCCTGATGAAGATCGAGAGCGGCTTGAAGATTTGTTTGCTTGAGCTCTTTCTTCTTTTGCCTTTTCTTTAATTTCTTCTTCGTTTGCCTTTTCTATCTTTTTGTTGAGAAGTTCATAGGCACTATCCCGATCTATTTCCTCATTATATTTCTTCACCAATTTGGATTGGGTATTGATGTCGTCCAATTCGTTTTGGGTGAGGATATCCATACGTGACATAGGTGCTCTTAGCATCGTTGCAGCCAATGGGGTAGGGCGCCCTTTTTCATCCAATGCAGAAACTAATGCTTCTCCAATACCTAAAGATGTCAGTACTGTTTTTGTATCGTAATACGGTGAATCTGGATAGTTTTCTGCAGTGAGCTTAATGGCTTTCCTGTCTTTGGCCGTAAAAGCCCTTAGAGCGTGTTGGATTTTAAGTCCTAACTGACTCAAGACCCCTTCTGGAATATCGGTAGGATTTTGGGTTACAAAATAAAGACCGACACCTTTGGATCGGATGAGTTTTACGATACTTTCTATTTGACTGTGCAATGCCTTCGATGCTTCCTTGAAAATTAAGTGAGCTTCATCAATAAAAATGACTAGTTCAGGACGATCACTATCTCCTTGCTCCGGAAAAGTGGAATAGATCTCAGACAGTAAACTGAGCATGAATGTCGAGAAAAGCCCTGGACGATCTTGAATATCTGTCAAACGAATAATATTAATCATTCCTCGACCATTTTTATCAATTCGGAGAAGGTCATCGGTATCAAAAGATTTTTCCCCAAAAAAGATATCGGCACCTTGCTGTTCAAGTTCAACGATTTTTCGAAGAATAGAACCTGAAGAGGAAAGAGAAATTCTCCCGTATTCTTTTTGGATTTCAGCTTTGCCCTCATCCGTAGCATATTGCAGTATTTTCTTAAAATCTTTCAGGTCTAATAGCGGTAATTTATGATCATCACTATACTTAAAAAGGATGGATATAATACCTGATTGTGCAGCCGTTGCATTGAGAATTCTTGAAAAAAGAACTGGGCCAAATTCACTCACTGTCGCTCTTAATCGCACGCCATTCTGTTCTGAGAGCGTGAGAATTTCAACGGGAAAGTCTTTAGGCTCAAAAGGAAGGCCTATTTTTTCGTGGCGTTCATCAATTTTAGGATGGCCGGGACTTGCTTTTGCAATTCCAGAAAGATCACCTTTCATATCCATGAGTAGGACAGGGATTCCTTTATCGGATAAATTTTCAGCGATAATTTGTAGGGTTTTTGTTTTTCCAGTTCCCGTAGCTCCTGCAATAAGTCCGTGACGGTTCAGTGTCTTTAGCGGTACTTTTACATGAGCATTGGTGATGGTTTCATCATCGAGCATCGCTGCTCCCATTGTGATAAAGTCTCCTTTGAAGGTATTCCCTGCAGTAATAAAATCAAAAAATTCTTTTTTTTTATCCATTATGGTTTGATTGTCAGTTCGTTGAAGCGCATATGGAGAGGTCTCTTTGAAGTTGGATCTCTCTCGCTTTCGCGAAAGCATAAAAATAAGCATTCCTCTAAAAAGGTGAGAATATTCTGCTACATTTATATCTCTATAGCCATAATTATGTCTCCCTACTTTTCTTCTTCTAGGTCTTCTGATTGGCTGCACTCCCAAGGGGCAACAACAAAATGCAGACACCTCAGCGGTTATTTTTCACAAGAGCCATGAGTTCATAAAAGCAACAGCGCTTTTTTCTGACGTCGTTCAAATAGGCAATACCTATTATTTGTATGGGCAAATTGGGATGGATCATGGAACTCGAACCTTGGTTTTTGGAGGATTTTCTGCAGATACGACACAAACATTATAAAATATATAGGCCATGCTCGCGCAGCACAATATAGAAATGCGTCAGGCAGTGAAAGCAATGGTCGTTCTAGATGATATTAATGAACTTGTGGCTTTTAATGAGGTCTATTCGCTGTGTTTTTTCCAAAAACCTGCGTGCACTACTTTTGTAGCAGAAGCAATTGCTCACGGTGCAAAAATTGAAATTGAGGTGGTTGCCGTTAAGAATTAACGCGTCACTTTGATATCGGTAAAATAAAGTTTGAAACTACCCGTGGCATCTTTGTGCTCTGTGGCAATCTGTAAACCATTGAAATCTTTATAGCCTTCAAAAGTAGTAGTCATAGAAGCTGTTTCACTATTTCCTTTTCTAAACACCCATTCTTGAATAATAAAATCATCATTGTAATAGAAGTCGTAAGCATCTCCTGGTGTATATCCGCCGTCGTCACCATACAAAACTGTGAGCATTTTAGAAGGTTTTTGAGATAGAGGAGCCGTTGCTGTATCTTGAACAGTAATTATTGTTCCTTCATCCCAAACTAGTTGATATGGAGATAACAGCCAGAATTTATCATTAATAAAACCTTGATCAGCCCGCATTGATGTACTGTCAACAGTAGCTCTATTGTATTCGACAGTCTGATCTCCTTGGATCATCGTGACATCACCTGTTTTGGGTTTCCAAGACCAAGATCGTTTGGCTACATTTTTACCTCCTCGATCTACGTTGAAGGTAAACTCGATTTGCTCAACATCTTTCCAGTGTTCTAAACCATGCTTAATAGCAATGACTTCTGCTTCTGTGGGCGCATGAGCTACCTTTAAAGTTGGGGAAACCGAAGTCGGTTGGGTATCCTTTTCTTTAGGATTTTCCTGGGCACAGGAAGCGATACATAGGATGGCTATAGGAAAGAGGTGTATAAGTTTCATATCGGGAGTGGTTTTATCAAAAATACATAAAACAAAAGTCGCCTGACAGTTTTTGCCAGACGACTTTTTACACCCGAAAGGGCTATTACATCTACTGTACGATTAACGTATTGTCAGTTGCTGTATTGTTAAGAGGACAAAAGAATACATATTCTCCTTTGGCCAGTTTTGTAGGATTTGAGTTTCCTTTACTGTTGTTTGCTACAACCGCTGTCACATAGGCTGTCTTAATATGATTGTCTGGATTAGAAACATCTTTTCCTTTAGGGACCAATACAAAACCAACATCGGTACCTACATTGTTATTTACAATGTCAAAGACATAGGTTCCTTCGCTTACCGTCAATTGCTTTTGAGTAAATTCACCTTTAGTTTGTTCTAGTGAAATGTGTTTCACCATACTGTCTTTCATCATTTTGTCTTGTGCTTGAGCACTGAATGATACGGCAAAGATTAAGACGAATACTGAAATTATTTTTTTCATAATTTTTCTTTTTTGATGATATCTGCATTTTTTTTTAGCAGATAGGGACTGATTATTAACTGTTTATTTGGAGTTTTAAGGGTATTTGAGAGTGCTCTTTAAGAGGCTTTAGAATCACAATAATAGTCGTGTATTTGATGTTGACTACAGTGACGTTGTGTGTTTAGTTTCTGTACTATGTTTTGAGTTCCTTTTCTAAATATTTCAATTAAATTGAAAATAGAGGTGTGCGATGTTTTCATATAGTTTTTGTTTGAAGACTTGGTCAGTAGAAAAAAATATCCCTTACAAAACGTATTTACCAAATTTCTCTTAACACGCAATGAAGCCTTACAGAATAGGCTTTTTTTTGATATTTTTAATTAAATTAAACGTAGGATTTGCACTCTCAGTAAATAAAAATATGGGCTAAAACATCCAAAGGCGAAGACGCCACCGTATATATAATAACATAAATCAGAAAGGTTTAAGTAAATTAAGTAAACGTCCCCCTTATTTAGTTAAGTTTAGGTTGAAAATCCCAGTGTACTAGCGCTGGGATTTTCTGTTTTTGGGTTTTGGGCTGGTTCCAATAAGAGGATTTTGGGAATGTATAAGAGCCGCAAGGATGTGTGCGTCGCTTTCAAAATAGTCACTTTCAGAAGGAAGCATAAGCCATGCTTTGATACCGGTTGTTTCAATATTCTTACACCCTTTGAGTTTTTGCCTCAGCTGTTGATGATGTTCTTTTTTTGTCGCAATCCAAATGCCATTATCAACGGGGTTTTTCTCTTTTTCGCGCAAAGCGAACATCATTTTATCTTCCACATAATAGGCGTCCACTCCAAACATCTTTTTATGCCTTAAGGGAATAGGATATAAAAGATCAAGAAAGAAAGGGTAGGGTGCCATACTTTAGATTTAAAAGGTACCAACAATTCCTACACGGCCTAAGCCAACTTTAAAGTTCCAAGAGATTCCTGGTTTTTGGGTACCATCTGGGTATAGATTGTTTTTATTCAAATAATTGTCAATAGCATCAACTGTCGCAACACTTATGGCGATACTTAAGGCTACGTCAGTAAGCCAATGCGCCCCGTCCCAAATACGTGAAACTGGAGATATGAGGCCTACGGTATAAATACCGGCTTTGACCCATGGATTATCAAATTGCTTTGCAATTGCATAGGCAGCTGTAAACGACAATATGGTATGGCCTGAAGGAAAGGATCGAAATCCTGCTTCTCCACTAAAAGGTTTGAAGTCAAATTTATCATTTCCGTTTTGGGGTCGAGATCGACCAACAGTAGTTTTTAATATGGTTTGTAACAACCCTGCCGCTGTTGCCGAAGAGATCATTAAAATTCCGGTCTCTCTTATCTTTTCATTTTTAGTGAATAGTCCAAATAGATATACAGAGCCAGTAAGTCCATAAGCCACTTGCGGACTCCCAAAGCGATCACCAAACTGGCGCAATCCATCTGGAAGGTCGTCTCTTTGACGTCTAAAAAAAGTACTAGTCTCATCATCAAGGAAATAGAGCATGGCAGTACCTCCTACAACAAATCCAGCGGTTGCCCAATCCTCCTTGTCCCAATGAACCGGACGGCTGTATGCATGTAGCACCCCACCTATTGCATTTTTTGTGTCGTACTTGGCCAATTGCCATATATTCAGGCTGTCTTGTGCTTGTGATGTTAAGGGAGTTTGGCCGGAGATTTCAAAATGAGATATACAGAAAAGCAAGAGGAAGAAAATATATTTCAAGAGCAGGAGTTTTTAAAATTTGAAAAGGGTCACAACGATGTTGAAGCGGATACGACTAATATATGTTTTGCCTAGGAAAGTACAAAACAATTTTGTGTTTGCTTCTTCTTTAAAGCGGGAAACTTTAGGAACAGCAAACAGTATATAATAAAACGCCTAGTTTTTATGTAATTGTAAGATGGTCCATTGCTGGTGCAAACGGCCAAATTCTTTTAACGCCTTCATTAATGCCGAACATTGAGATGCTGGAAGCGGTCTGTGTCTTCGAAGCATACGAAGGTGATGCCTCACTTGTTTGGTTGATGTTTGCATATAGTTGGAGAACCCATGTTGTGCAAACATATCTTTTGACACAGTAGCCTTTGCAATGGTTTGAGGTAAACCAATCGCCGTTAACATCAATGCTTCTATGTGATGATCAGAAAGTATTTTTGTGGATGAACAATATACAGAAGGCTCTTTTGAATCATACAAAGTTCTTAGCCTGAAAGATAGGTTGCATATCTCCAAAGCCTTTTTATAGAGTGGTAATTGAGTAGCAGTGTCCACAGAAGTCTGCATGCTCATTGTTTTCTTGTTCATAGCAACACAAATGTACCTCTCGATTTCGAAAAATTAATTTCGTTATTAAATAAAAAGTGTTAATTTGCTTTCGATTTTAAAGCTAATTAATGGTTTTAGGGTATAATCTATGGATGACACGAATATTAAAATATTAGCCTGTTTACAATACAATGCTCGCATGACAAATGCAGCCATAAGTCGAGACGTAGGTATTTCTTCTCCTGCTGTCGCAGAGCGTATCCGAAAGATGGAGGATCTTGGAATTATTAAAGGATATAAAGCACAAATCGATCCTTTAGCTTTAGGTTATCAAATGAAGGCTATTATCACACTGCGTGCATTCATGGGAAAACTTAAACCTTTCCTCGAAGCTGTTAAGCAATGGGATGAAGTGGTCAATTGTTATCGTGTGACTGGTAATGAAAACATCGTAATGGTTGTTATTCTCAAAAACCAAAAGCACTTGGAAGCCTTCATAGATAAGATCATAGGGTATGGAGAGTCCAAGACGCAAATTGTCCTCTCCAAAGTCGTCGATGGAAATCCAATCTTATAAACCGCTGTTTTTTAATTTTTCATTCCTGGTTGGAACATCTTAAAGCCTTCTTCTGCTTTGGCTTTATCTACCATTGCTTTTACATCGCGTAAGAGTTGTTTGGCGTCATAGATGATTCCATCTTTGATGGTGTAGGATACTCCACCGGCGCGTACCACTTCATTGTCTTCAGTTAACTTTATCGCTCCAGTCCCATACAGCACTTTGAGATTTTGCAATGGATTTTCAGAAACAATGACAAAATCGGCGAGTTTCCCTACTTGAACAGAACCTATTTTATCATCCATACGGAGCGCTTCTGCGCCATTGAGTGTTGCAGCTCTTATCACTTCCATAGGATGGAAACCTGCTTCTCTCAATAATTCCATCTCTCGGATATAAGCAAAACCATACAATTGGAAAATAAATCCTGAGTCAGAACCGGTGGTCACTCGGCCTCCACGATTCTTGTATTCATTAATAAAAGTCATCCAAAGACGGTAGTTTTCCTTCCAATTAACTTCTTCTTCGGTACCCCAAAAGTGCCAATAAGATCCATGTGATATTTTACTAGGCTGATAAAAACGCCATAAAGAAGGTAGGGTATAATCCTCATGCCATTCGGCACGTCTTGCTCTCATTAAGTCACGACTAGCTTCATAAATATTGAAAGTTGGATCTAATGTAAAATCTAAAGCTAACAATTCATCCATGACAGCATTCCAATGATCAGAATACGGCTTAGCTGCTTGCTGCCACAATCGGCCAGCTTCTCCAAAACGATGTTGCTCATTATTATAATTATAGTCTAATGGATAATTTTGAACAGTTCGATCTGTAAATAATGCTTCAGGTAAACCGTACCAATGCTCCATAGAAGTCAAACCTGCGCGAGCACTTTGTAATACATTCCAACGGGCGACACTCATTTGTGCATGGTGCATGGAAGAGGTGAGCCCTAGTTTTTTATTTTCATCCAGAGCAGCTTCCATGATATGAGGTTCTGCGCCAAAAAACTTGACACCATCGGCTCCTTTTTTTGCATTTTCTCTTACCCAAGCACGGGCTTGTTCAGCAGTGGTGATAGGCGTTTTAGAACCGGCACCAAAGCCAGTATGAGCTACCAATCGTGGGGCGATAATTTCATTTTTGGCCGATCTTCTTTTAAGATCTAAGGTATATTCTAATCCACGACCCGATGGTTCTCGTACGGTCGTTATCCCATGTGCCATCCAAAGTTTAAACACGTATTCCCAGTCTGCGCCTTGAGAAGTTCCTCCTATATGTCCGTGCATATCTATAAAACCTGGTAAGAGAAACATTCCAGTAACATCCAATTCTTTTCCACCCGTTTTCAGTTGAGGTCTCTTTTTAGGGTCAATCGGTACGCCGGGATATCCAACCACTTTGATTTCTTTAATGATATTGTTTTCTACAACAATATCTACGGGACCAATGGGTGGAGCACCGTCACCATTAATGAGTGTTACCCCTCTAATAATGAGTTGTTCGAAAGGACCTTGTTGGGTTTGAGCCTGTGCTTTCGCGAAAGCAAAAAGAAAAATAAGAGCAGCAATATACGATTGTACTTTTTTCATAGGATGGTTATTTAAAATCTCAAAACAAGGAGATGTGATTTGTTTTTAATTGATTAGACTTCCAAAAAACAATGCATTTAAAAATAGCTTGTTCGTACCATACCAACTCCCTCTAAAATTTGG
This sequence comes from Dokdonia sp., assembly GCA_047630395.1. Classification (GTDB taxonomy): domain Bacteria; phylum Bacteroidota; class Bacteroidia; order Flavobacteriales; family Flavobacteriaceae; genus Dokdonia. The sequence goes on along the minus strand of JBLHXM010000001.1, from coordinate 59,557 downwards.
GTTGTCGGCAAAAAGAATGACGCGACCACGGCCTACACGACTTACCACTAAAGAGGCACTTTTCTTCATATAGTCTGTCATGTTTTCTTCAGAAATGAAGCCATCAATGTGCGGATCCTCGGTATACTGGGCCACAGTATTGTATTCACTTTCACTGGGTTTAAGCCAGACATTATTATTCTTGTAAACAGGTAGAAGCTTGTCTGTGTATCCAAAACCTAAAGGATGCGTAACATCTAAGTCTACCTCAAAAATAGCACCGCCTAGTCGTTGCTTACCTCTATTAGGGCCTGCGTCTACATACGGTTTACGTTCCTTAGTTTCTGTGGAGTCTTCTTCTTTTTTGATCAGTTTCTCTTTGACAATTTTTGAATTAACTGCCCAGGAGGATGCACGGCCAATCGTAATCAGCGTATTCCCGTCGCTGATCCAATTTTTTATAGCTTCTTGATCCTTTTTGCCCAAGGCACTGTAATTTCCAGAAACCATAACCAAGGTATTATAGTCGTTTAATCGTACGCGATTAAAATTATCCATGAGAACTTTAGTGATAGGCATATGGACTCTTGTGTCTAGTAAATGCCATACTTCGCCTGCTTCATAGGAACTCGTGCCATTACCGATCAATAAAAGTGCCTTAGGAGCCTCGACAGCTGCGAAGTTTCGACTTCCTAGGTCGATGCCCTTGAGGCTAAAACCTGTTTTGCTAGCATACATAGGTACTTGAAAAGTACGCTGGGCTTTTTCTAAGATGCGATAGACTTCATCTGGCTTTTCATCTTGTTGGGAAACAGCAACCATGAGCGTTCCATAATTAAAATCAACGCTACCTATATTTGTTGCCGCTGTAAAGGGTTTGAAGGCTGTTGCTACGATAAGGCCTTCTTCTTGCAAATAATTCAATACCGCTGGTGCATTATAATCATTGTAATCGACCAGGTAGGCATAGTTGGTTTTAGGTACGGGCGTTATATTGACAACATTATCAGTCGATGTGATTTCTTGTCCTAAACCTGACGCTGACGGCAACGCACGGTACCTCATATTATAGAAATTCCCTACAGACCATGCACTTGCATCATAGTAGGCGCTATCTCTATACGTTTCATAGGTTTCAAAGAAGGATTGCACCATTCTTTTTTGAGGTTGTAAGGTCGGAACGACATAGCGACCATTGCCGCTTGCGTAGGTCTTGATACGGTGTTTGAGTAATTTGTCAATAAATGCTTTGGTTCTATTGGCATCTTTAGGATCTCCAAATTCGTAGGCTGCAGCTTGGTCTGTTTTTTCTTTCTTAAAAGCAGAAATGAAAAAATCTTGCTGATACTTTCGCAGTGCTCCCTTGTTTTCAACCGCCGCTTGAACCGTTGCCATTCCAGAAGTATACTGGTTACGTATGGTAAAGGCAAAACTCATTGTGCCATAGTCGGTGTCTTGTAAATGTCCTCGGCTACTCGCTTGCTCAAAGAGTAACGCCAAAGCCCCTTGTAAATCTGGATAGGAAGATCCATACCCAGGATAGGTACCATCAAAGGCCTCTTTGGTAAAGTATAAAGAGCCAATTTTGTCCAATGCATTTGAAAAGTAGGGTGCGAAGAGATTATTTAAATCTTCATAATTTTCTTTCGGCATGATAGGGTCTTTACTGCCAATAGGTAACATGGGTTCAAAAAAGTGAGTACTGTTCGTACCCATTTCATGAAAGTCTGTCACAACGTTGGGATACCATTCGTGATACCAATCCAGTTTTCCACGACTTTCAGGGTTGATAGCTAGTAACCAATCGCGATTCAAATCAAACCAATAGTGATTGGTGCGTCCTCGAGGCCACATTTCGGTGTGTTCTGCATCTACATTGTCCGAAACAAGCGGGCTTCCTTTAAAGCTATTTGCCCATTGCGTATGACGATCCCGACCGTCAGGATTAATTGTTGGATCTAAAAATATAATACTATTTTCTCTATACTTTTTCATTTCAGGATGCTCAGAAGCGATAAGTGTATATGCTGTGAGCATGGCCGCCTCCGAACTTGAAGGTTCATTCCCATGTACATTATATCCTAGTTGAATAAAGACAGGCACGGCATCGTAATTTGAGACCGTTCGTTTTCCGTCAACAAAAGATAAATGCTGTTGTTTAATGGATGCTAGGTTTGAATGGTTTGTAGGAGTCGTTATGGTGAGCATTACAAGGTTTCTGCGCTCATGCGTTTTTCCATAGGAGACTATGGTCGCTCTATCTGAAACACGAGCAAGCTCTGTGAGGTAGGCGACAATTTGGTCATGTCGTGTGTGCTGATCTCCAATAGGGTACCCCAGAAAAGACTCGGGTGTTGGAATGGCTTTACTAAAAGGAGCGTATTTTTCAAAGAAGTAATCTTGAGCTATAACAGTCGACTGTCCTATGGCTAGGAAGACGAATGCCATAAGGAATGTCTTAAAGATAATGTTTCGCATGGTTTGAATTTTGGTCTTCTAAAAATAAAGAAAATACCTTGTACAAATTGTTAAAGAGGCATCGAGTTTTTTCCTACCTTTAATTTGTGCACGGTATTTGATAGGTGTGACATATTACTAAATGAACTCTATGCGATATTTTATTTTTCTTCTTTTCTCTTTTTCATCTCTATGTGCTCAGCGCTCTATTTCAAATGGAGTTGTTGTACAGGCGGTTCAATTGGAACCTGGTAGTGATGAAACTTTTGCCATTTATTTACCAAGAGGCTATGATGAAAGTAAAACATATCCAACGGTATTTATGTTTGAGGCTTCTGGAGACGGAGCGGTCGCGGTACAACAATTTACCATAGGAGCAGAGCTTACGGGTAGTATCATTGTTGCTCCAAATACGGCTGTAAATGATACACTTGCCGTAGGATTGAAAAAAAGTGCCGCATTTATCAATGCGATTTATGAGCGATTTGCAGTAGATAAAAGTAGAATAATACTTGCTGGAAATGGCAAAGGAGCCTTGCTTGCGAGTTCGAGTGCTCATTTGACACCCGATATTTGGGGAGTCATTGCAATGGATGATGCGTATGTTGATTTGTCACTTTTGGGTAGAACAAAAAAGACTCAGTTTGTGATTATGAACGCTGATGAAGGGTCTAATTACTATAAATTGAATACCATGGGTGCCTTTTTGAGAGGGAAAGGTGTTTTGGCAGGGTTTTATATTTATGAAGGTAAAGAGGAATTCCCTCAATCGGGATATTTGGCTTCGGCTTTAACTTCATTATTATTGCGATCCAATATAGCTCAAACACAAATACAGGCTTTTTATGATAATGATTTGGCCTTTGGAGATTTGCTATTCAAACAACAAAAACCACTTGCTGCACATAGTTTTGTCAATGGTTTAAAAGCAAAATATAAAAAGCATATTGATGATCTAAGCCTGCAAAAAGACCTTTTCAAAAAGATAAAAAACAGTAAAAATTATAAGGTACAGCGAAACCAACGTAGCGCAGTGCGGGAAGCAGAGGTTCTTCTCGCTGAAGACTTTCAATATTATTTGGAAGAGGATGTCAACAACGCTTATTTCGATAATTTGAGTTGGTGGAATTACCAAATGGGTGAACTAGATGCCAAAATTGATAGTACAGCAAGATATGAGCAGGAGCGTAAAGCCGCCATACGATTAAAGAAGTATATTCAAGGGGCAACAGAATCGAAATACCAAGAGATTAAGAAAGGATCCACAAAAATAGCACAGCTCTTGTTCGTCAATGTGCTACGTACGTTGGTCAACCCAAAGAATCTTGATGCTTTTATTCAAGCTATTTCCTATAGCGCGCAAGAAGGGGATGCGAATGCTGCATTATTTTATTTAGAGGAGTTGTTAAAAATGGGGTATGCGGACTATGAAGCACTTTATGAAATAGAAGGGACGACCGCTCTCAGGATTAGTGAGGAATACAATCAAATCATCAAGGCCTATTTAGGAGCATCCAAGTTTTATTAAAACAATGTAATGTCAAGCTATTTTGTTTCTTCCATAATCAGATGAGGCACATTTTTTAATTCCCAATCAATCACAAGGCCGCCTGCGAGGGATCGTGCAATTTCAGAGCCATAGAGGTGTTCTGCTAGGTAGAGAGCAGCTTCAAAACTCTTGGCACCCCCAGCGGAGGTGATATATTTTCCATCATGTACAAAAAGGACGTCTTTGCGGATATCCAATTGCGGAAAAGTCTCACGCATCGTATCAATATCGCTTGGAAAGGTCGTAGAGACATGATTATCGAGCAGCCCCGCTTTGGCCAGTACGAAGGCTCCGTCACAATGGGAGGTCATAAATTGCGCCTCTTTATCCACTTTTTTAACAAAGGCAATCAATGCTTTGTCTTCTAAATCGGTATCGAGATGATGTTCTGCGCTGGGTACCACCAGAATGTCAATCTTAGGTATATTTTCTTGCGTATAATCAAAATCGGGAAGGATATATATGCCTTCGAAAGTACGTATAGGCTGCAAGGTATTGGCTATGGTAAACACATTCATCGCCTTTATATTTTTTCTAAAAATCGTATGCTGAAAAATATCAAAAGGCGCCGTAAGCTCTGTATTAAATGTTCCATCCATAATCAGAAAGGCCACATTGTAACGGGTAGTGTCTAATATTGGTGCCGCTTTCGCGAAAGCAGAAACAGTCACAGTAGATATCGCAGTTGGCTCCATAGATTTTTCATCCTTTGAAGTCGTATTGCAGGCCGTGAATAGTGTAATCGTGAATAGAAGTACTAGGTATTTCATTTGTCGAATTTAGGAGATAAAGATACGTTTTGTACTTGAGATTCTTTGGCCACGAGTCGGCGCACCCAAATCAATAAACCCCAGGCGATAAGTGACAATACTCCAAAGAATACCCAGGTAGTTTGGAAACCATAGGCCGCCGTTATCTGCATTCCAGCGTTATGTCCAAAAATATGAGCTACAGAAAAAGACATGGTATATAGCCCCATAAAAGCGCCTTGTTTCCCAGATTTTGATCTGTCTAGGGCAAACTTATTACTGAAAGGGAAAGAGATCATTTCTCCAACGGTTAAAAAGAGCATAGAAATCAATACAATGCCTGCCCATGATTCCCAGATTAGTAAGAGAAAGCTAAAACCGGTTAAAAGCAGTCCAAAAATCGTATATCCAATATCTGTCCAACGCTGCTTTTGGAGCCAGTTAATTAATGGCATTTCACAAATCACGATCAACAATCCGTTCATACCTATGATTAGGCCAATAGAGACTTCGCTGAGTTCATGAACTGTTCGATAGAAGACGGGAACAATAGAGAATATAGGCACAAAAATGGCCGCAAAAAGAGCCAAAGCAATCAAGAAGATCACGTATGGGAAATCCTTTAAGGGGGGTCTTGGGTTTTTTACAATCACTTCCTTATCCAGTTCTTTCGCTTTTTTAGGATGTAATACCTGGGTCATAAGAATAGCAGCCGCCAGACAGGTGATGCCGTCTACATAAAATATGGACTGATATCCCAGCGTGCCAATTAAGATGCCGCCCAACATCGGTCCAGCTCCCATGCCTAAATTGATCGCTAAACGAATTAGGGTAAGTGATCTCGTTTTGTTTTCTGGTTTTGAATAGGCACTTAATGCTACAAAGAAAGCAGGTCTTCCCATGTCGGCTAAAGTGATTAAGAAAAAAAAGGAAATACAAATCATCCAAAAGCTTTCGACATGCATCACCCAGAGGAAGTTGGCTCCCGTGAAAATAAGACTCAATAAGATGACTTTATAATAACCTATTTGATCGGTGAGTTTGCCTCCCAACCAAGATCCGAAAAGAGATCCTAGGCCATAGGCGGACATTACCCAAGCGATATCTTCGAGGCTAAAATCTAAGCTTTCATTGAGATAAATGGATAAAAAAGGAATGACCATAGCGCCTAGTCGATTCACGAAAGTGATCAAGGCAAGCCACCAGATTTCTCTAGATAAACCCTCAAAGGTCTTTATGTAATTGCGCAGTAGTACAGTCATAATAGGTTGTTTTGAGTTGTGTAAACAATCTGCGCCGGCTTTATAAAAGTAAAAAGTCCGACGGAGGCGTCGGACTTTTTTTATGGGTTGTTCTTATCTAGAGAAAGTCATAACGTATAGATCCGACCGACTTCGAAACGAAGCGATTGATTTATATATGTACAGACTTGATTCATTTGTTTTTATTTGATACTGTAAAACTAGGTAAAAAATCCGTTACTTGTATTCTTATCAAAATAAACCTATGAAATTTTTGAGTATACTTATGCTTTGTGTTTTCGTTACTTTGAATGCACAGGAGAGTGATGAAGCTCGCTATGCTCAGGGTGCAAAGGCGTATCAGGTAGCATTGGATGCAACCTATGCAAATGCTGACTCTACGATACTTTCGCGCAAGCAACGAAGAAAATTTAGCACCTTAGGCTTTTTTCCGATCGATGTGAAATATCGCGTAGATGCAGCTTTTAAAAGGACTCCAGAAGCAACACCTTTCATGATGATGACTTCTTCTGGGAACGATCGTGAATACGTCGCTTACGGCACACTTCGTTTTAGGCTAAACGGACAAGACTTTGAATTGCCTATATATCAAAACACGAAATATATAAAAGAACCTGACCATACCTATGGGCAGAGTCTCTTTTTACCATTTACAGATTACACAAGTGGTGTAGAAACCTATGGAGCGGGACGTTATATAGATGTCGAAATCTCTGATATAATGGACAACCGTTTGGTCATTGATTTTAATAAGGCGTATAACCCTTATTGTGCTTATACGACGGGCTATTCTTGTCCAATACCACCAGAGGCCAATGATTTAAAAATGCGTATTGAAGCAGGGGTAAAGGCATATAATAAAAAATATTAAAAGAGCTGTTAACGTGTTAGTGATAGATACATATATTAGGAAAGGATCGCATGTAATTGCGAGAGGAATACGACATTTTTTATGTGGTACGGTCTTACTCATGTCCGTATTAACTCAAAGTCAAGAATTACCTCCTATAGTTAATTACGAGCCCTCGGTGTATAACGCAGACAATCAAAATTGGATGTTGTCTCAAGATGCCGCGGGTAGTATATACGCTGCAAATAATAAGGGATTACTCAGTTTTGACGGAGCACATTGGGTATTGTACCCTTCACCCAATGAGACTATATTACGGTCTGTGTTGGCTATAGATACGCTAGTATACACAGGAGCCTATATGGAATTTGGGCAATGGCAAAAATCTGATACAGGGGAGTTAATGTACACTTCTCTAGTTCAGGAGTTGAATATCGATATGCTGGTCGATGAGCAGATATGGAATATTGTTTCGTATCGTGATAAAGTACTTTTCCAGTCGTTAAATCGTCTCTATATCTACCAGCCCTCAAAAAAGACGATACGCTATTTAGAATTTGATCAAACGGTATTCAAATTATTTAAAGTGAACGACGAACTCTTTTTTCAAGTAGACGGAGTTGGGCTGTATACTTTAAAAAATGGATTAGAACAACTATGGAGTAGTGCAGATATATTCCAAACAGAAACCTTTATTAATCTATTTAAGATAGAAGGATCTTTAATAGGTGTCACTCAAACAGGAAGCTTTTATGTGCTGAATGAAAATGAAGTACGCCCTTGGGTTAGTGCTGCTTTGTCAGGATTGAAAGATTTGAATGTTTACAGTGCAATACAGCTTCAAAATAAATCTGTGGTTATAGGGACTATTTCTAACGGGGTTTTGGTGATCTCCAAAGAGGGTGTTTTACAGTATCAAATCAACCAGCAAAAGGGATTAGAAAATAATACGGTACTATCTCTCTTTGAAGATAGCGATGCTAATATCTGGATGGGCTTAGATAGGGGTATTTCTTGTGTCAATAACCGTATACCATTCTCGGGTTACATTGATCGTGAGGGAAGAATGGGCACGACTTACTCAGCTATAAAACATAAGGGATATACGTATTTAGGCACCAATCAAGGTTTGTTTTATACATCAGAATTTGAAGATAACTACCAGCTTGTCCCGGGTACTGAAGAACAGGTTTGGATGTTGACCGTTATTGATGACACTCTTTTTTGTGGGCATAATAAAGGGACCTTCATCGTTGAGGAGGGGCGTCAAAAACTGTTGATACCCGTACAAGGGACCTGGGCGTTAAAAAAGGTGCCAGAGCATCCAGAATGGCTTATTCAAGGGAATTTTGATGGATTATACCTTTTGGAGAAAAAGGATGGACAATGGGCGCTGCGAAATAAAATTGAAGGTTTTAATATTTCATCTAAATTTTTTGAATTTGCGAGTCCCAACCGAATTTTAGTGAGTCATGAGTACAAAGGGGTTTATGAAATTGAGGTTGATTCCGCTTTCGCGAAAGCGAAATATTTCAAAACAAACGCATCTGTAGACAAGGGAGAGCATGCAGGGATGGTACAGTTTGATTCTAAAATTTTCTATGCCAATAAAAAGGGCATGTATCAGTATGATACTGACTCAGCTACTTTTGTGCGGAATGATATTCTGAGTGAGATCTATACAGACGATTTTGTTTCAGGTAAACTCGTGAATGACAAACATGGAAAGATGTGGGCTTTTACGGATAATTATTTGGTGTACATGACCAAGGATGACCTGGAAGAAAGCTATGGGGTGCGTAAAATCCAGTTACCACATGCATTGAGAGCTACTAAAAAAGGATATGAGCATATAGCGCGTATCGATGATGATTCTTATATATTAGGTGCTGCCAATGGTTATTTAAATATTAATCTTTCCCAAAAAAATACTACTGAATTTCGAGTGTTTTTTAAAAGTATCTTATTGCAAGAGCATGAATTAACAAGCCAAAGACTTCCTTTGTTAGCTAAGGCGAGCTTGAAATCAAATCAAAATAGTATTTCATTTTATTATAGTGTTCCCGAGTACGATAAATATCAAATTACAGAGTATTCATATTTATTAGAAAATGATCAAGAAGTTTGGAGCCAATGGGATTCAAAAGCTTTTTATGAGACTAAAAATTTGTCATTCGGTGAATATAGCTTCCAGGTCAAAGCGCGAGTAGGGGACAAGGTTTCGTCTAATGTTGCTCATTTTAATTTTAATATTGCTAGACCTTGGTATGCTTCTAATCTTGCAATTGCGGTATACGTGCTTCTTTTCGTTATATTATTTACGGGGTTGAATTGGTTTTACAGACGATATTACAGAAAACAACGTGAACGTATTTTGGAAAAAACCAAAAGGGATATGCAACTCAAAAATCTAGCATCAGAAAATGAGGTTGTCGCGTTGAGAAATCAAAATTTACAAAAGGATATTGATGCACGTAATCGTGAGCTTGCTACGTCTACAATGACAATGGTAAACAAGAGTAAAACACTCAATAAAATAAAAGAGGCTTTACTTCCATTAAATGCAGATGGCGCCTTAGATAAGATACTCTCTTTAGTAGATGCTAACATTAATAATGAGGAAGATTGGGATTTCTTTGAGGAAGCTTTCAATCATGCGGACAAGGATTTCTTTAAGAAAGTAAAGAATATTCATCCAACGTTAACGGCAAATGATCTCAAATTATGTGTGTATTTAAGGCTCAACATGTCTTCTAAAGAAATTGCTCCATTACTCAATATCTCTCCACGTAGCGTAGAAATTAAAAGATATCGCTTGCGTAAAAAGATTCAGTTAGATCGAAGTGTTAACCTTAATGACTACTTTATTAACCTTTAGCACTACATCATTCCTTTTCAAAAACCATACATTACCACAACATCTGCAAAAAAAATCGATTCTAACACCTTTTTTTTTTAAGATGACTACGTTGGGGTATTGAGATATTCCTTTGGTTTTTCACACTTTGTTGAGGATTTGATATTATTACCACCAATTATTTACGATGTATGCTTTTTGTAGGGGCTTGTTTTGACAATTGTGAAAGCCTTAGCGATAACTTAGTGGAAAATTGTTTTCATGTTGCAACGCATCTATATATTAGTATTCTTGCTAATCCCCTTATTTAGTTTTTCACAAAATGCGACCCTGTCAGGCTCCGTTTTTGAGGAGAGCACCAAGATCCCTTTAATTGGAGCTACAATAGTAGTGCAAGGAACGAGTAATGGGACCACCTCAGATTTTGACGGAAATTTCTCCTTACCCAATGTAAAGGTGGGAGATGTTTTAGAGATTTCTTATCTCGGTTTTTTAACGCAATCTACGTCGGTTCAAAATTTCAATGAGATCATTATCTTTATGGAAGAGGATGCTGCTTCATTAGAACAGGTTTTGATCATTGGGTATGGCGCACAGAAAAGAAAAGAAATTACTGGAGCGGTTGCTGTTATTGGAAAGCAGACCATAGAAGATTTAAAGCCGCAACGTATTGAACAAGCGATTCAAGGACAAGTTGCTGGCGTGCAGATTACGTCAAACTCAGGCGCCCCAGGTAGTGGATTGAATATCAACATACGCGGTATCTCCACCAATGGAGATAATAGACCGCTCATCCTTCTTGATGGAAGTAGGATTGAAGATTTAAGTGTTGTTAATCCAGCCGATATTGAATCTATAAATATATTGAAAGATGCTACTGCAGGTATTTACGGAGTGCAAGCTGCGAACGGGGTGATTATTATTACTTCGAAAAAAGGAAAATTAGGGAGTGGTCTAAAAGTTGATTTTTCGAGTTATTATGGAATCCAAGAGACGACACGTCAAATCCCAGTGCTTAATGCAACAGAATACGGTCTGTTGATTAATGAGGCTAGGGCAAATGGAGGTCAGAGTCCTTTGTTTACTGATATAGGCTCTTTAGGACAAGGAACGAATTGGCAGGATGCAGTGTTTGAAGCTGCACCTGTATTTAATGCAGCCGTTACCGTTGGTGGTGGGGGACAGAAATCCCGCTATACCTTTGGGGCTTCTTACTTAACACAAGATGGTATTGTTGGTGGAGATAAGGCAAACTTTGAACGAATTACAGCGCGAGCTGCTTACAATGTAGATATCGTTAAGGACCTCAAATTCGATGCGTCTTTATTATACACAGGTACGGTTCGAAGTGGTGTATTAGAAAATACCATAGGATCGGTATTATACAATGCCCTAAACAATGCGCCAACTTTTAGTATCCGAGATGCGACGGGAGCATTTTCACTGGCAGAAGGATTAGGTAATGAGGTTATCAACCCTTTGGCACAACTGGAGAATACATATAATGAAGGAACTGTAGACCGAATTTCAGGAAGTTTTGGAGTGAGTTATCGTTTTTTAGAAAACTTTAAAATAGAGACCCGTTTCCAAGCCAACTATGCAGATGTAGACGGTTTTTCATTCTCGCCTACGGCTTTTTATGGATCTGGAAAAGTATTTAACATTGAAAGGAACAGTGTTGTGGAGTCCAAAAGTATTTTTAAAGATTACATCTTTGATGCCTTTGCTACGTATGAAAAAACATTTAAGGAAGACCATAATGTAACGCTATTATTGGGGAATTCTATTTCTCAAACGGTTGGTAGTTTCTCTGGTTTTACGGGCTTTGACATCGAAAATAATTCGGTAGCCAATGCAAGCATTAGTCAAGCCACTGATGTTGTCAATAATTTCCCAAACGGGAATGCGTCTTTCGACTCAAGATTACTTTCCTATTTTACCCGATTGCAATATGATTACAAAGGGAAGTATCTGTTTTCTGGTTTAGCGCGACGGGATGGTTCTACGAAATTTGGACCCCGTAATAAATTTGGATTTTTTCCTTCAGCTTCTGTTGGCTGGATTGCTTCTGATGAATCTTTTTTAGAAAATAGTTCTAGTATTGATTTTCTAAAACTAAGAGCTTCTTATGGTATCATTGGTAATGATCGTATTGCCGATTTTGGATTTGAATCGTCCCTAAATGGTGAGGGAGTATATGTGATTAATGATGCCTTAGTATTTGGTAGTGCCGTGGGTACTATTTCTAACCCAGAAATTAAATGGGAAGAGCAGAAAACATTGGATATAGGGATAGATGCTCGTTTTCTAAATAATGCTTTAAATGTAACGGTAGATTACTTTAATAGACGCACGGAAGATTTATTAGTAACTGCACCTGTTTCTGGAATTTTAGGAGCTTCGGCCCCTGGTTCTGGTCCTCCTATTGTAAATGCAGGTACTGTAGTAAATAAAGGGCTCGAATTTAGTATAGGATATAAACATGAATTTTCAGATGAATTGAAAATGAATGCTAGTTTCAATATCACTACTATAGACAATGAAGTGGTATTTGTAAACAGTGAAAATGCATTCATTCCAGGGGGATCATTTGGTGTTGGACAAGACTTTCCTTCCCGAATGGAAGCTGGTTTTCCCATTGGATACTTTAGAGGATATAAAACGCAAGGGATTTTTCAAAACCAGGCTGAAGTCGATGCTCATGCTACACAAGTATCCGCTTTACCAGGAGATATTCGTTTTGTGGATGTAAATGGAGATGGAAGTATTACCGTAGAGGATCAAACCAATATTGGAGATCCAATACCCGATGCGACCTTAGGGTTGAACTTCTCTTTAGACTATAAGAACTTTGATTTTCTCGTATATGCTTTTGCTTCTGTAGGTAATGATATTGTACGGAATTATGAGCGCTTTCAGCCACTGACCAACAGGAGCACTAGCTTCTTGAATCGCTGGACGGGACCAGGCACAAGCACTTCTTCGCCGCGAGTTACAACGGCAGCCACCGCAAACACACAGTTTTCAGAGTTTTTTGTAGAGGATGGTTCTTTTATACGGATACAAAATATTCAACTGGGGTATACGCTCCCTAACAAATTCACGAAGAAATTAAAGTTAGACTCTTTCAGAATCTATACCTCAGTGGCCAATGCTTTTACTTTTACAAAGTATCGAGGTTATGACCCTACGGCCTCTTCAGGAGCGCCTATTGGAGCCGGTATTGACATTGGATTCTATCCAACCCCTAGAACCTTTTTAGTAGGTCTAAACGTAAAACTATAATGATGAGAAGGAATACTAAAATATATACAATTGTTGCCTTAATTATAGGGAGTATAGGAGTACTCTCGGGCTGTAGTGATGATTTTGTAGATGTAAATTCAGAAGATGAAAATTCGGAAGCATTTTTCAATTCAGAGCAAGATTATCAGGATGCACTTATCGGAGCCTATGATTTATTACAATCTTCCTATATCAATGTGATGTTGGGGGAGATTGCATCAAATAATACCTTAGCTGGCGGTGAAAGCGCCATTGATGTTCCGGGTATTCAAGAGATAGACAATATGACGCACACCGGTGTCAATGCAAATTTGAGAGACGTCTGGAATTGGATGTTTGCGGGTGTCAACAGGGCTAATTTTTTATTAGAATTTAAAGATAAAACGGATTTTCCTAATCGCAACGAAGTGGTAGCTCAGGCTACTTTTCTAAGAGCGTACTATTATTTTGAATTGGTTAAGTTTTTTGGAGATGTGCCGCTTGCTGTGGATAAACGATTGCTTTTTGGTGATCAAAATACGGTAGAACGCACACCAGCGAGTGAAGTATATGCTCAAATTGAGTTTGACTTGTTATTTGCAGCGAATAATTTGCCTGTGAGTCAAGCGGAAACAGGGCGTGTAACCAAAGGCGCAGCTCAGGCTCTGCTTGGAAAAGTATATCTCTTTCAGGATAAATTTGATGAAGCAGCAGCGGTGTTGGATCAAGTGATTACCTCTGGTGCTTACATACTGATTGATGATTATGCGTCGTCATTTGAAAACACAAATGAAAATAATGCTGAGTCAGTATTTGAAATTCAATATTCAGATATAGAAGGAGCAGGTTTTGGCTGCTTACAATGCAGTGAAGGAAATGTTGCTGTTGGATTCAATGGTATTCGAAATTTTAATGGACCCTTATTCGAATCTGGATTTAGTTTTAATGTGCCTACCCAAGAAACGTATGATGCGTTTACAGATGTTGATATACGTCGTGATGTAGCGATTCTTAATATAGTCGCTTTCGCAGAAGCAAACCAAGATTTTAACAATGGTTCAGGAGTGTCATTTACAGAAGGTTTTGAGCACACTGGTTTCTTTAATCGGAAATATATTCCGAGAGTAGGAGATACCAATATAGGAGATCAAAATCTGACCAACCCGAATAATTACCGAGCCATTCGATATGCAGATGTACTGCTACTAGCTGCTGAGGCTCATAATCGCGGTACAGGGCCAGACGCAACAGCATTGAATTATTTAAATCAAGTTCGCTTACGCGCTGGACTAGACCCTGTGTCAAGTACAGGAACGACTCTTACTGCAGCTATCTATAACGAAAGACGTTTAGAACTCGTGGGTGAAGGGCATCAATTTTTTGATCTCGTTCGCACGCAAAGAGCGGCACAGGAGATCAGCGGGTTCACTGTAGGTAAAAACGAATTATTTCCAATTCCAGCTATTGAAATCGCATTGGCTGGTAATCGTTGGGCACAAAATGCGGGATATTAAGCATGAAAAGAAAAGATAGTATACCGATGAGAAAATTATTTGGAGTCGTAGCGTTGCTGATTGTAAGTTGTCTGAGTTGCTCGGATGATGAGCGGAGCACCAGTTTTGTAAACAATATTGCAGATCCAACAGATCTTGCATTGGAAATTTTAGTGAGTACGGATAACTCAGGGATGGTGACATTGGCACCCAGTGGTACTAGCGTGTCATCTTTTGTAATAGACTATGGTGATGACTCAGGAAACAGTGAAGCGCTTGCCCCTGGCCAAAGTGTTGTTCATACATACACAGAAGGAACCTATAGTGCGCTGCTTACCGCTGTAAATAGTCTGGGAGTTGCTACAACTATTACACAAGATGTTGCAGTGACCTTTGTTCCTCCGACGGACCTTTCCTTTACGATTACAATTTCACCTTCTAATTTATTCGAAATAGAAGTTGCACCCATCGCTCAAAATGCATCGAGTTTTGAAATCTACTTTGGAGACATTTCAGAAGAGCAACCTACGATTATTAATGTTAACGAAACCGTCTTACATCTGTATGCTTCGGAAGGTACGTATGAGGTTCGTGTTGTGGCGTTAAATGGTGGAATGGCCACTATTGAAGCAACTCAATCTGTGCTAATTGAGAGTCCAGACCGCGTATTACCATTGGATTTTGAAAATGTAGATATCGACTATGGCATCTTTGGTTTTGAAGGCGCAGATTCTATGATTGTTTCAAACCCGGACCCTTCGGGGCTCAATACTAGTTTGCGAGTGGTTGAATCCATAAAAACTGTTGGGGCTCAGTTCTTCGCAGGTACTGTAATCCCCTTAGAGGCACCTATTGATTTCTCAAGTACTCAGAAAATTTCAATAAAAGTGTTTTCTCCGAAAGCAAATATCCCTATTCGCTTGAAATTAGAGACGTCAAATGGAGGTTCTGAGTTTGTAGAATTAGATAGAAATACGACGGTAACAAATCAATGGGAAGAAATAGTATGGGATTTTACGGGTGATCCACAGATAGGCTTAGATTTTGTGCAAATTGTACTCTTTTTTGAGTTTGTGGTTGACCTTCCAGGGGACGGATCCACTTATTACTTTGATGATATTCAATTGAAAAATTAGAAAAAAAATGACGAATCTTCTTAAACAATATATAGCCATAGTACTGATGATCCTATTCGTTGGATGTCAGGAGGACGATGGAGAGTTTGGAGCAGTATTAGCGCCTACAAATTTAGAAGTTCAAGTAACTGTAGCCACCGATCAATCTGGAAATGTTACGTTAACACCTACCGCAGAAAATGCAATTAATTTTCTAGTGTACTTTACTGAGGATGCAGAGCCCGTAATTGCCAGTAGTAGTGGACAAGCGGTTTCGTACCGCTATACTCAATCTGGAATGTATAGCCAAGTAATTAATGTTGTGGCCAACGGAACGGGTGGTGTATCAAGTTCTTTGGCAGTAACAGTAGATCTAGATGTTCGTTTGGTTATTGATCAACAACTACTATCCCAAATAGCTGGTGATGGCGAAAAGCGATGGGTGTGGGATGCTTCTAATGCAGGCCATTTCGGAGTAGGAGATCCTGTAGAATCCTTTCCAAATTTCTTTTCTGCCACTCCAAATTCACTGAATGGATGTCTCTATGATGATGTACTCATCTTCAGCCATGATGGGAATGATAATTATGCCTTCGAGTTATTGACTGCGGGAGCTACATTCATTAATTGGGCAGAAGTAAAACGATTCTTTCCTGATGCTACTCCTCAAGAGTTTGAAGATGAATGCAGGGATGTGTCAAATCAATTGGATCTAGTGACCGATTTTGTGATCATTGAAGATAATGATACAGGTAAAAATATATTAACAGTAACCAATAGTACACTGTCCTATTGGTCTGGTGCTATGTCCTATGAAATCGTCGAGCTTACAGCAGGAAAATTAGTAGTTCGTGGATTACAGGACCCTTTTGACCCAACGGGGAATCAATTAGCATGGTACCATACCTTCGTGCCAGAAGGCGGAGCCCCTGCATGTTCTGCAGGAAGTACAGGAAACAGTGGAACGGGAAACAATGATGTCTTGGTTTGGGCTGATGAGTTTGATGAAACAGGTGCTCCTTGTTCAAACAATTGGTCTTATGATATTGGAACAGGAGATAACGGCTGGGGGAATGGCGAATCCCAATACTATACCGATCGTTCTGAAAATGTGCGGGTAGAAGATGGCGTGCTTAAGATTACTGCGAAAGCTGAATCGCTGAATGGTAGTAATTACACTTCGGCTCGATTAAACACGAAAAGTAAGTTTGCATTTCAGTATGGTAAAGTTGAAGTACGTGCAAAATTACCTACGGGCGTAGGAACATGGCCAGCCATTTGGTCATTAGGAGCAGACATAGATACAAACCCATGGCCTGGGGCTGGAGAGATGGATATTGTGGAGCATCTTGGACGTGATCAAAACCGGATTTTCTCAACCATGCATTTCCCTGGGAATTCTGGAGGGAACTCGATTGGAGATTCTGTGATCGTATCCGGAGTGTCAGATGTATTTCATATATACACCATGGAATGGGATGCTAATGAAGTTGTTTTTGCCGTGGATGGAACCGTACACTTTACGTTTCCTAATAGTAGTTCAGTTCCTTTCAATAAAGATTTCTTCCTGTTAGTCAATGTAGCCATGGGAGGAAATTTTGGAGGGAGTATTGATCCAGCATTCCAAGAGTCAACAATGGAACTAGATTATATCAGAGTCTACCAATAAAAAACACAGAATATGAAAAGTAATGTTATACGATTTGGATTATTTTTATTGGTAGTTTGCACCGCTTATCCCACCTTCGGGCAGGGTGAAGCTGCAATAGCGAGTATTGATCAAAAAGTGGAAGCACTTCTAAAACAAATGACCTTAGAAGAAAAAGTAGGTCAGATGAATCAATATAATGGTTTTTGGAATGTCACCGGTCCTGTACCTAAAGGAGGGGATGCTGAAAAGAAATATGATCACTTACGAAAGGGATATGTAGGCTCCATGTTGAATGTCGCTGGTGTTAAAAATGTACGAGCTGTTCAAAAGATAGCTGTAGAAG
Source organism: Dokdonia sp. (assembly GCA_047630395.1). Lineage (GTDB taxonomy): Bacteria > Bacteroidota > Bacteroidia > Flavobacteriales > Flavobacteriaceae > Dokdonia. The sequence continues at coordinate 41,988 of JBLHXM010000001.1, read as the reverse complement.
AGACAAGACTTGGAATCCCATTAATTATAGGATTTGACGTGATTCATGGCTATAAAACCATCAGCCCTATTCCTTTGGCTGAGGCCGCTAGTTGGGATTTAGAAGCGATACGTCTATCGGCTGCTGTTGCCGCTCAAGAGACTGCCGCTGCAGGAATCAATTGGACCTTTGCTCCTATGGTAGATATCTCTAGAGATGCACGTTGGGGGAGAGTCATGGAAGGTGCTGGAGAAGACCCATTTTTAGGCAGCTTAATAGCCGATGCTCGGGTGAGAGGTTTTCAAGGAGATGATCTTTCCTCAATAAAAACGATTGCGGCCTGTGCTAAGCATTTTGCAGGTTATGGATTCTCAGAATCTGGTAAAGACTACAACACGGTTGATGTAGGGAATAACACGATGTACAACATTATTTTTCCGCCTTTCCAAGCTGCACATAAAGCAGGTGTGCGAACATTTATGAACGCTTTCAATGTATGGGATGGAGTTCCATCAACAGGAAACTCTTTTTTACAAAGAGATATTTTAAAAGAACGATGGGGTTTTGATGGGTTTATAGTTTCTGATTGGGGTTCTATCACCGAAATGATTACTCATGGTCATGCTAAAGACGGTAAACATGCTGCCGAAATCGCCGTGACTGCTGGTTCAGATATGGATATGGAATCGTACCATTATGTTGAGCACCTAGCAACACTGGTAAGAGAAAAGAAGATCGATGAGCGTCTTATCGATGATGCTGCGGGTAGGATTTTACGTGTAAAATTTGAATTGGGATTGTTTGACGATCCGTATAAGTACTGTGACGAGGAACGCGAAAAAGAAACGACTGGAAAGCCATCATTTCAGGAAGCTGTTTTGGATGTCGCAAAGAAGTCTATAGTGCTTCTTAAAAATGAAGGTGCACTATTACCTTTAAAGAAATCAGGACAAAAAATCGCTTTAATAGGTGCATTAGCCGCCGATAAAGATAGTCCTCTAGGTAGTTGGCGTTTGGCGGCAGAGACTAACACGGCAATATCTGTGTTAGAGGGAATGCAAGCATATAAAGGCAATACGTTAACCTATGCCAAAGGAGCCGATTTGACGATAGGAGCAACTGCTTTTATACGGGAAGTGAAAATTAATGAAGATGATCGGTCCGCTTTCGCGAAAGCAATAGAAGTCGCTAAAGATGCAGACGTTGTTGTCATGGTCTTGGGAGAGCATGGTTTTCAAAGTGGAGAAGGGAGAAGTCGTTCAGAATTAGACTTGCCTGGAGTGCAACAAGAGCTATTAGAGGCTGTTTATAAGGTAAATAAGAACATTGTCTTAGTATTGAATAACGGAAGACCTTTGGCTATTAACTGGGCTGCAGAACATATACCTACGATTGTAGAGGCATGGCACCTTGGGACTCAAAGTGGACATGCAGTTGCTCAAGTGCTTTACGGAGATTACAATCCTAGCGGAAAGCTTCCTATGACATTTCCAAGAGCAGTAGGTCAAGTCCCTTTATATTACAATCATTTAAGTACTGGAAGGCCTAATGAACTGTCTGATGACCTTGTCTTTTGGTCTCACTATTCTGATCTAACTAATAGTCCATTGTACCCGTTTGGTCACGGACTTAGTTATACGTCTTTTTTGTATGAGAATTTAGAAGTGGCTCAGTCTAATGAGGGGATTACAGTATCGGTTACAGTTACCAATACAGGAAAGGTCACGGGTAAAGAAGTAGTGCAGGTATACATTAACGATGTAGTGGCCTCTGTGGCTAGACCCGTTAAAGAACTGAAGGGGTTTGAAATGATTTCTTTAGAACCAGCAGCTTCACAAAGAGTAACAATGACACTCACAATAGAGGAACTTGGGTTTTATACGAATAATGGCGTTTGGACTGTTGAAAGTGGACTGTTTAAGGTCTTTGTCGGAGGGAGTTCAGTAACGACATTACAATCAGAAATTGAATATCAAAAAAAGTAAATAACACTAAATAAATTCTTTTAATAACTAAATTTTAATATCATGAAACACATTTACATTTTATTCGTAGCGGCATTAGGATTCTCTTTTGCAGCAACTGCACAAACAGAGGTTACCGTGGATGGTAGCGCAACTTGGGTTGGCTTTGCCAATGTATTCGAAACGGAAGCCAATGGAGGTGGATTCGTATTCAACTCTGGTTGGGGCGTAGACGCTATCAAATCTACTGTTGGAGTGGCAGAAAACACAATGACATTACAACCTAATTTTAACACGTATGCTGAAAACCCAACAGATCCTTTTTGGGTAGATCAAACAACTTTAGAAGGGAATAAGGTATTTGAAGGAAATACATTTGTTGAAGATGCTTCTTTAGTGGGTAGTGAAATTGCGTTTACCGGATTGGTAGAAAGTAATACATTATCTAGTGATTACGTAGCCATTGCTTTTATAAAAGTATTCAATGCAGATTTCTCAGTGGTAAAAACAGAAACAGCAGCGCTAGTTGACGGAGAAGCTTTTGTAGTTAATTATACAAATGTAGAAGGTGCAGACGCTATTGTACAATACGGGTTTACCGTGACAGGAGTGAATGCCAATCCTGCTGACGAAGCGGCTTTAGGAAGTATCCTTATAGGAAGTAATGTGCTTAGTGTAGAAAGTTTTGATCCATCTTCAGTGAGCATATATCCAAACCCTACTGTAGATCGTTGGAGTGTATCATCTTCAAGTAATGTAATCACAGGAGTAGCCGTATATGATGTCCTTGGTAAATTAGTGCTTTCTGCAAAACCAGATGCAGTAAACTATGCGATAGATGCATCTCGATTGAATACAGGTTTGTACATCGCAACAGTTACAACTACCGAAGGAACGAAAACGGTGCGACTTGTTAAGAATTAAGTTAAGTTAAAGCTTGAATGCATAAAGCCTTTCTTCTTTCTGGAGAAAGGCTTTATTATTTAAAAGAATTTAGCGATCCACATGCCTCCAAATACTGCAAAAATTCCCAAAGCAAAACTCGCTATCGCATAGATGGCGAAGCTCATAAAATCTCCTGATTTTAAAAGGATATGATTTTCATAGGCAAAGGTTGAAAAAGTCGTAAAGCCCCCGCAAAATCCAGTGGCAAGAAGTAATGTTGTATTGCTAGAAAGCGCATTATTTTTTAAGGCCCATCCAAGAATAAGCCCAATAATTAGGCTACCTACAATGTTGGCAGCAAAGGTGCCGTATGGAATTCCAGAGCTTGGGTCATTCCAAATTTTTCCTAACAAGTACCTACCTATGCTTCCAACGCCTCCGCCTATAAATACCAAAATGAGTTGTTTCATACGTAGCGTATTGTGCCTGTTTAATTTTTGATGAGTCTATGGGTAATAGTGCTGTTTCCAACAGTAGTCTTTACAATGTAAAGTCCATTTGAAATGTTGCTGATATCTATTCTTTTGCCACTTCCTTTAAGGACTATCTTCCCACTCAGATCATATATAGTAAAAGATAACTGATTTTCTGCAGTGTAAATAAGGACTTGGTTTCTTGCAGGATTTGGTCCTATAGATACCTCTGAAATAAGCGAATGCTCTTCTACATCTAATAACTCGCAATTCGCTAGAATAGGGTTGAGTTCTATAGGTACACCTGGAGTTAAATCTCTACCATCAAAAGCAGCATAGTCTGGAGCGTACCTACGCGCTCTAAACGTACGACGATCATTTGGTCCTGGAGGAGTACCTCCTTGTTCTGAAATCCCGTTGTTTATAGAAATGGGATTGATATATTCCCAAACCGTTTGCGCTGAGCTATTTACTTCAAAAAGCCGATTTTGAGTGCCACTTTGAACAATGATATTGCCGTTAGGAGTGTAGTATGCACTGGAAACAAAAGCTGAATAGAAATTTGCGGGATCGACGGGATCTACATATAAGGTCGTTGATTCTGATGGCTCATATGAGTTTCCATACGGGTAGACGCCATTACTGTCTGGTGTGGGTTGCTCTACAAGTTCTACGCTTGAGAAATCTCTAGAAAATCCATTATTGAACGTAAGTAATTTTCCAGCATTAGGGAGGCCTTCCGGAATCCAGTGCACAGCGTGCTGTGCAAATAATTTTTGATCGGCTTCGGTACCCTTGTTATAGGCGGCTGAATTTCCCCACCTGTAAAGGAAATCTCCTCCTTTGTCACTGGTGCCTCCGCTTCCGGTAGCAGCTTCAGCAGTGGTAGTAGAATGATCTATAATATAGAATTCACTGGTTCCTCTTGCACTAATGACAATTTGATCCAACGCTTCATTGTAGTCAATTGCGTTGGTGTGAACCCAATCTGCATTGTTTAATTCACTAAAATTTCCATACGCAAAATAGTTGATGTTCAATTTCTCCGGATGATCAGCAACCACACCAAAATTGTCTTTAGTACTATCAAAATCCTGAACGAGATGATCAAAGAAATCCCATTCCCAAACGATGGAGTTGCCACCCGTTCCTTCAGGTGTTATCTCAATTACCTTTTCTGTGTATAATTCATCTTGCAACAAGCTAGCAGGATCTCTTCCGGCGGCCAACGCTTCTGCCATTGACATTCTTTCCACTACTAAGAGCAACACATTACCATTAGGGAGTACCGTAAAATCATGGTGAAATCCGAAACCAGATCCTGTGTAATTAATGGCCCAAATAACATTCCCCTCCCAGTCTAAGTGCTCTAATCGTCCATTGTTTCCATTATAACTCAGTCCCGATTGATCATTATACGCTCCTCTATAAAGCGTGCCGTCTTCCATCAATCTATCTGACCCTTGACCTTTAAATGAAGTGGTCCAAGAGTTCACTACCTCCCCACAATTATTAATCAAATAGGTGTAATTGGGTTCGGTATTTGTAAAAGGAGTAAATAAGGTGTAACCGGCATCTGAGTCTGCCGTATTCAAAATAGTGCCTACAGTATTTTGAGCTAAAAGCTGAAAACCAAGAAGAAGCAAGGTAATTATAGAAAGATATTGTTTTATTGACGTCATATGATATACAGCTTTATGAATAACATATTTTAAATAGTTAGAAAATTAAAAAGTTAGTAGTTAGGTGCTTTACTTAACGGGGATATAAATCTCTGTAATCCAATCTGCTGGATTTGGGTAATCGCCAGGATCTGTGGAATACACTTCAAATGGGGGGTCAATTTGTTCCAATCTATATTTTTCAATGTAATCAAAGGCTTCCTCCCACGCGACAGGTAGGTAGGTATAGTTTCCTTTTAGCGTAACCTTTACTACCTTGGTTTTGGGTAAGTATCCACTGAGAACGGCTGCATCTCCGGCGACCACTATTTTATCCTTTACTGGGATTGCATTGGACATAATAACACCTCCTCCTTCTAACATATCATTATAAATAGTAAAAGGCATTCCCGATTGCTTAATATTATGGGCATCCATATATGTCATAATAACCCTGTAATTTTGTTCCATAGTTTTAGATACATTCTGAGTATTGGCGGAACTTGTTTTATATAGATAAAACCCACCACCATATTCAGTAATACCATTAGTCGTAACTTCATGCTTCATGGTACTTTCAAAGGCCATTGTCGACAATCCTTCTAAATATTTAGTATACAGTTGGATTTGTTCTGCGTCAAAATCTACCCCGTCAAATGCAAAAAATGCTTTATCTATTAACGTATGTTCTCCACGCATAGACCAGGTTACAAGAGTCCCTCCATAATCTGTATCTTCAAAACGCCAACTTATCTTTGAATTCCTGTCACCTCTTTTGGTGATAATAGCAAGATCTTGTTCTAAAGATGTATTGGGAACAGCAGCTGTCGTTTTTATACTGCCATTCATGTTTCCTTCCCAGCTGTATGCTCCACCAATGCCAGCAGTTTGTGCAGGGTAACTAATGATCATTTCTGATTCTTCAGCCTTTCGAGAAGCCCATTGTTCCCAAGTTTTGTAATCCTGTACGATATTGTAAACAACACTTTTGGGAGCATTGATCACCTTTGATTGTTTCATACTATAGCTCCCATCTTGAGTAGCAAAATAGATGGTACCTCCTATAATGACCATGAGGATTACAAAAAGAAGAAATTTTATAAATTTCATAAGAGGTGTATTTGATTCGTACTGTAAAGATAGAAATTTTTGACGTTAAGAATTTTGGTATATTTAAGCCCTAATAAAGATATACACATGAAATTACAATTACTAGGTGGTCTTGCTCTTGGAATCGTTTTGATGACAGGTTGTGCAGGAGAAGTCTCTAAAGAGAAAGAGGACGCTTTCGCGAAAGCAGAAACTACAGATGGCACTGTTGATCAGTTTGCCGATATTAAAATCTTACGATACGATATCCCAGGTTTTCAGAACCTAACACTAAAAGAACAGAAATTGGTGTATTATATGACGCAAGCCGGATTGGCGGGGCGCGATATTATGTGGGGACAAAATTACCGTCATAATCTTGAGATTCGTGCAGCACTTGAAAATGTGTACGCAAACTATCAAGGCGACAAAGATGCAACGGAATGGGGGCAGTTTGAAACCTACTTAAAGCGGGTGTGGTTTTCAAATGGAATTCACCATCATTATAGTAATGACAAATTGAAGCCAGAATTTTCGGCCGATTATTTAAAAGTACTTCTGTCAGCGACAAATACTACCTTGGAAGGAGAATCCTTTGACGTGATATTTAATACCAAGGATGCTAAGAAAGTGAACCTTTCTAAGGATGCTGATATCGTACTAGAGAGCGCTATTAACTTTTATGGACCCGATGTAACAACTGCTGAGGTAGAAGCATTTTATGAAGCTATAAAGGTAGATGACAAAGAACCTATCGAAAAAGGATTAAATACCCGTCTCGTAAAAGAAGACGGAAAGCTCGTAGAGCAAGTTTATAAGAGTGGTGGTTTGTATGGAGCTGCAATTGATAAGATTATCTTTTGGTTAGAGAAAGCACAAGGCGTTGCTGAAAATGAAAGGCAGGGTGCTTCCTTAGGATTGTTAATCGAGTATTATAAAACAGGTAGTCTTGAAACGTGGGATGAATACTGTATCGCTTGGGCCACAAACACCGAAGGTAATATTGATTGGATCAATGGGTTTATCGAAGTATACAATGATCCTAAAGGCTATAAAGGTTCTTATGAAACGATCGTACAAATCAAGGATTTTGATATGTCTAAGAAGATGGCGGTACTTTCTCAAGAAGCACAATGGTTTGAGGATAATTCACCGTTGATGGCAGAGCATAAGAAGAAAGAAGTAAAAGGCGTGTCTTACAAGACAGTGATCGTTGCCGGTGAAGCAGGAGATGCTTCTCCAAGTACACCGATCGGCGTAAACTTACCCAATAATAATTGGATTCGTCAAGCACACGGCAGTAAGTCGGTATCTCTAGGGAATATTATAAATGCATATAGTGGTGCTGGTGGTTCTGGACGTTTACAAGAGTTTGCAAATGATGCAGAAGAAGTCGCTTTGGAAGAAGAATATGGTGAACTTGGTGATAAGTTGCATACGGCCCTTCACGAGGTAGTAGGACATGCCTCTGGACAAATCAATGAGGGTGTTGGTACTCCAAAAGAAACCTTGAAGAGATATAAGTCGACGATAGAAGAAGGACGTGCAGATCTTTTTGGATTGTATTATTTAGGAGATCCAAAATTACAAGAATTAGGATTAGTTACGGATTGGGAAAAAACAGGAAAAGCTGCTTACGATGGCTATATCCGTAACGGATTGATGACACAATTAATTCGATTGAAACTGGGTGATGATGTAGAAGAAGCACATATGGTCAATCGCCAGTGGGTAAGTGCCTGGGCTTTCGAACGTGGGGCTGCAGAAAATGTGATCGAAAAGGTGACACGTGATGGGAAGACCTATTTTAATATTACAGATTACGTAAAGCTACGTGCTATATTTGGAGAATTGCTCCAGGAAACGCAGCGTATTACTTCGGAAGGAGATTACGAAGCCGGAAAGAACTTGGTAGAAGATTATGGCGTAAAAGTTGATCAGAAGATTCATGCAGAAGTGTTGCAGCGCAATAGCAAGTTTAAGAGTGCTGCGTATAGCGGGTTTGTAAATCCGATGATTGTTCCAGTAATGGAAGGGGAGGAGATAACGGGTTTCAAAATTGAGCAGCCTGCCACTTTTGAAGGGCAGATGTTAGATTATGCAAAGCGTTATGGTACGCTGAATTAATAAGTGTTTTCGCTTTCGCGAAAGCGTTCTAAAAAAAGGGCTAGAATACTATATTCTAGCCCTTTTTTATGCTTTTTATGCATGTGTTTATAAAGCTAAGCTAGTTTGAACACTATCGAGAACCTCAATTAATATAGCACACCCTTCACGAATTTCATCTTCTGAAATAGTGAGCGGTGGTGTAATACGGATGGCTCTTTCTTCAAAGAGTAACCAGAATAAGATGAGTCCCTTTTCTTGACAAGCCAATATTACTTGGGTGGTAATGGCGGCAGAAGGTGTAAATGCCGCTAGCATTAATCCACGACCGCGAATGGCTGTAAGGAGTGTATGGTCTAATAGCTTTCTAAAGAGTTGCTCCTTGACTAGTGCTTGCTCCATGAGATCGCTTTCAGTGATTTCTTGCAAGGTAGCCAATGCTGCCGCAGCAATTACTGGATGTCCTCCAAAGGTCGTAATATGTCCCAATTTAGGGTTGTCTGATAAGAGTGACATCATTTTTGAGGAAGCGGTAAAAGCTCCAATTGGCATACCTCCACCCAATCCTTTACCTGTGACTAACACATCAGGAACCACCCCATAATGTTCAAAACCAAAAAGTTTACCTGTTCTGCCCATTCCCGGCTGAATTTCATCGAGGATTAGTAAGGCACCTACCGCTTGACATCGCGCCTTTATTTTTTTAAGGAAATCGTGCTGAGGTTCTATAAAACCGGCTCCCCCCTGAATAGTTTCAAGAACGACTGCAGCAGTTTTTGTAGTAATTCTATCTATATGGTTTGGACAGTTAAATTTTAAAAAGGAGACATCACCTATCACCGGTCTAAAAGGAGCTACGCGCTCTTCTGTACTCATCAAGCTCAAGGCACCATAGGTATTTCCATGGTAGGCGTTTGTTGCTGCAATGATTTCCGTACGTCCAGTAGCACGACGCGCCAACTTGATCGCTCCGTCAATGGCTTCGGTGCCACTATTGACAAGATAGGTGCTATCGAGGCCTTCGGGTAAATGCTGCGCTAACAACTTTGTCAATTGCACTGGTGCCGATTGGGCATATTCTCCGTAGACCATGACATGTAAGTATCGATCTAATTGGGCAATGATTGCTGCTTTTACCCGGGGATGTTGGTGCCCCAAACTACAGGCAGATACACCTGCTACAAAATCTAAATATCGTTTTCCCGAGGTATCATAGATATAGCTACCCATCGCGCGATCAACCTCCATCGCTAGTGGATGAGGAGTTGTTTGTGCTTGGTATTTAAGGAAGTCGGCTTTCAAGGAATTTAAGGTTTAATGAATTAATAATGGAATCATTGAATGATCTAATTGCCGTCTTTTTTTCTGGAACCAATTCCTTTTTGTTTTTTGAGGTTGTCCTTTTTTTGTTCGGTTGCTCGGGCTTTCGCTTTTGCGGTATTCCTTTCTATCAATGCATCTCTTTGCGCTTTAGAATCTTCGGAGTTTATGGAATCAATAAATGCGGGTGCATCTTCTTTGCGAGCCTGCAGATCTTCAGGATCGAGTTTAGAAGCTTTCGGAATAATCCTTTCTTTGCCGTCCTCTGGTAAGGCGAAGAAATCTTCATTGATTTCTGGCAATGGAATTCCTTGAATTTTGGTAAGTTCAAAAGGCAGCTCTCCTTTGAAAATATCTTCTTTACTCATTAGTTGTTCGCTACCACGCCATATAAAGCCGTCTAGGCGTCTCAAATTATCAGGAAATTGAGAAGGAGGGAATACGGTTCCTTTGATGCCTTTGTACTTTATAATCTCGTCAATCTCTTTGTCTAAAAATAACAAGGTAATCGAAGCAGATTTGGACCTGTCAATACCTGGGAGGGAACCATCTTCTTCTCGTAAATAGGAGATGCTTTCTGCATTACGAAGGATGTCTACTTTGTTCAGTTCGTTTTCATCATTAAAAAAACCATAGAGTTTTTGCCCTTTTACTTGATTATAGCCTTCAATGCTATCTTTTTGAATGATAAATGAATTGTCAAATACCTTAAGAGAGTCTAACTTTTCAGTAGCGGTATTATTAATTAAATGGATACTATCACCTGTTATTTGACTGCGGTCACTCCATAGGATGGGCCTGCTTATCATTTGTGTCAATCCTGTCTTTTGGTTGACATGAATAGAATCACACTTACCGCTAATATCGCTTTTGAACAATCGTACATTGTAATATCCGCGTACAATACGTTCATCTGGTTTGCCTGTAACAATCAGTTTATCTCCGTGGATATAGACAGAATCTTGTTTTTCAACCGTAATGGCAACTGCTCTTTTTGTAATAAACACCGAATCCTTGTCTCGGTAGACTTCGGCGTAATGCCCTTTGATAAGAGTGTTATTGGTACTATCTAGTACACGAATGTTATTTGTAGCACTCGCAAAATTTCGATCACGATCAAAGTAAAGACTATCTCCATAAACCTTTCGGTTATCATAATCGATGCGAGAGTTCTTTACGAAATAACCCATATCATTTGCGGTATCGTAAAATCCACGCTCACAATATACTTTGGAGGTTTCCCCAACGATGGTAGTGGGACCGTATAGATAGGCGTGCTCTGGCACGCTATAAAAATCTAGTTGTTCGCTGTTAATTACATATTCAGGATTAGTAGCCACCACATTACTAATAAAGGAGATTTTGTCTTGCTCCATAAAGTAGCGTCCTATCCGACTTGTAATGGTACTATTGGGAGAAGTGACCATGCCGCCTGTCCTGTAATAAGCTTGTTGCTTTATACGGTCAAAATACATAGTGTCTGTAGTTACCGTTGTCGTATCTTTTTTGAGCCAAACTTTTCCAGAAGCAAAGGCGAATTTTGTATTTCCGTTGTACTCGGCGTATTGACTTCGCATAGAGACAGAATCTCCTTGGTTCATCTTTACATGACCAAAAGCTTTGACAAAATTATCTTCTTTGTAGAAGAAGGCCAGGTCACAATACATATCGATGCCATCGTGTTCGATATATACTTGGTTGGTAGATTTCTGGAAAATAACAGCGCCTGGATATTCTTCCTCATTGATTCGGTTGATATCTGAGGCTATATTGATGATCTTAGGTGCTTGTTCTTGCGCCACCCCTTGCAGCGAAAAAAGAAGTATAACTAAGAAAATAAAGTATGATTTGAATTCATGCATGGGAGACAAAAATACTAAAAAAGGCTGCTGAAAGCGTTAAGGAAGTGTCAAAAGAGTAGGAGGGGTAAATCTCTTGGAGATCCCGTTCTATATTGAGCATAGATAGCAAATAAAAAAACCGCTACTCCTGGAAGTCGCGGTTTGTATTGTATTACAATCCTGCCGGCAGGCAAGTTTATGAAAGCCTTATCTCAAAATGGTTTGGGTTCTGTCTGGTCCAACAGATACAATTTTGATAGGTGTTTCGAGTTCTTTTTCTAAGAAATCAATATAAGCATTTAAGGCTGCTGGTAACTGTGAAGCTTCGGTCATTCCCGTAAGATCTTCTGCCCAACCTTTCATTTCTTTATATACAACTTCGACATTTTCAGGGTCTATATTGTACGGCAAGTGCTCAATTGTTTTTCCTTTATATTTATAAGCAGTACATACTTTTAAGGTTTCAAATCCTGAAAGAACATCTCCTTTCATCATCATCAACTGTGTCACTCCATTGATTTGTACTGCATATTTTAAGGCTACTAGATCCAACCATCCACAACGTCTTGGACGTCCAGTGGTTGCTCCGAATTCATTACCTATGCGTCCCATCATTTCCCCGTCTTCGTCAAAAAGTTCTGTAGGGAAAGGTCCTGAACCTACACGCGTTGTATAGGCTTTGAAAATTCCAAAAACATCACCAATTTGATTGGGTGCAACACCTAAACCAGTACAGGCTCCTGCAGCGGTAGTATTTGATGAGGTTACAAATGGATAGGTTCCAAAATCTATATCGAGTAGTGAACCTTGTGCACCTTCTGCAAGAATGCTTTTTCCTGAGCGTTGCGCTTGGTGCAAGTATTCTTCAGAATCGATGAATTTTAAACTTTTTAAAGTTTTGATCGCTGCAAAGAATTCAGTCTCTAATTCGGCAAGATCATAATCAATCTTTGCGTCATAAAAATCTATCATGGCGATATGCTTATCACGTAAGGCGGCATAACGATCTTTCCAATCGATCAATTCTAAATCACCTACTCGGATACCATTCCTTCCCGTTTTATCCATGTAGGTAGGTCCAATACCCTTCAGGGTAGAACCAATCTTAGCTTTCCCCTTAGATGCTTCAGAAGCTGCATCGAGTAATCTATGTGTAGGTAGGATAAGATGCGCTTTCCGCGAAATCAAAAGTTTCGCAGCGTAGTCTAGTCCTTCAAATTTATCTAAATTCTGCAATTCTTTCTTAAAAATCACGGGATCAATCACCACTCCATTACCGATAACATTCATTGCATTATCATGAAAAATTCCAGAAGGGATGGTGTGTAAAACATGCTTGATGCCATCAAATTCAAGGGTGTGTCCTGCATTAGGGCCACCTTGAAAACGAGCGATTATGTCATAATCTTTGGTGAGAACATCAACAATTTTACCTTTTCCTTCGTCGCCCCATTGGAGACCTAGTAGTAAATCTACTGCCATTGCTTTGTGATTGTATAGTTAGTTTGAAGTATTTTTCTTTCCGTAAAAATAAAGAGAGTGTTTGTCAATAGTAATGTCAAAAACTTCTTCTATGGTTTTCTTGATGGCTTGGATCCGAGGATCGCAAAATTCAATCACTTCCCCAGTATCCGTGAGAATAACGTGATCGTGTTGTTTGTCAAAATAGGACTTCTCGTATTGTGCTTGATTATTACCAAACTGGTGTTTACGCACCAGACCACATTCCAACAAAAGTTCAATCGTATTGTAGAGGGTGGCTCTACTCACACGATAATTTTTGTTTTTCATGTTGATGTATAAGGACTCGATGTCGAAGTGCTCTTCGTTGTTGTAAATTTCCTGTAGAATAGCGAACCGCTCCGGAGTTTTGCGATGACCTTTGTCTTCAAGGTATGCTGTAAAAACACTTTTTACAACTTCTTGATCTTTATTTATAGTGGCTTTTGCACTCATTCTTTTTGTAAAGGGGCGAAGTTAAGCAATTATAGTCGAGTCACTTTATCAATACCGCTGATTTTTTTAAGGTTATCGATTAACTTTTTCAACAATCCTTGATTTTGAACAACAACAGTGATATGACCCGTGAAAACTCCATCATTTGCGGTGAAGCTTATTCCTTTGATATTAACATGCATGTGGTCAGAAATTACTTTTGTCACATCATTCACCAATCCGAGGTTATCAATACCCGTCAGTTTGATTTCTGCCTTGTAATCTATAGCCGATGAGTCGATCCATTTGGCAGCTAATACGCGATATGCGTATTTTGATCGCATTTCAATAGCATTAGGGCAGTTATTCTTATGCACCTTGATGCCTTCATTGATGGTAGTAAATCCAAATACCGCATCACCAGGAATAGGGTTACAGCATTGTGCGAGTGTATAGTCCAACTTTTGATGTTCCTTCCCAAAGACAAGTGAATCATATTTTTGTGTAATCTCATCTCTGTCAACATCGTCAGGAATGCTAGGTTTTCGTATTTTATTTTTAATAAAACTCATAAAGACATTACTGCGTTGGGTAGCAAACTCTTTAATCATTTTATTATCGATAGTCCCAATACCCACACGGTAAAAGAGGTCAAGACTCGTGCCTAATTTGAAAAAAGAAACAAGTTCGTTAACTATTTTCTCGTTGAGTTGAATTTTTTGAGATTTTAGCTTTCGCGAAAGCACGACTTTACCCTCTTGCGCCAACTCTTTCTTTTCGTCTTTTAAAGAAGATTTTATTTTTGAACGTGCTCTTGCAGTAGTCGCATAATCCAGCCAGTTATTGGTTGGCCCTGCTTGGTCAGAAGTAATAATGTCTACTTGATCGCCGCTTTTGAGTTCCTCACTTAAGGGAACTAGTTTTCCATTGACTCTTGCCCCTCGTGTATGCATCCCCACTTCTGTATGTACGCTAAATGCAAAATCTAAAGGCGTCGCCCCTTTGGGTAATGATTTCAGGTCTCCTTGTGGTGTAAAGACAAAGATCTCTTTGTTATAAAGGTTCAATTTGAAGTTTTCAACAAAATCAACAGCATTGGTGTCGGGGCTTTCTAACGCCTCTTGTAGTCGCTGGATCCACTCGTCTAAGCCTTTGTCGCCATCGTCACCTTGCTTATATTTAAAGTGAGCGGCATATCCTTTTTCAGCAATTTCGTTCATGCGTTCTGAACGAATTTGTACTTCCACCCAGCGCCCTTTCAATCCCATTACAGTAATGTGTAGGGCTTCATAACCTGTGGATTTAGGAGATGATATCCAATCTCGCAAACGAGTAGGGTTGGGGCGAAAGTGATCCGTCACAATGGAATAAATTTTCCATGCTAAGAATTTTTCGTTGGCACGGTCTCCGCGATAAATAATACGAATGGCAAACTTGTCATAGACTTCATCAAAACTAACGCCTTGTTTGAGGATTTTTCTACGAATACTATAAATAGACTTTGGCCTTCCTTTAATTTCATAACTCAAACCTTCCGTGTCTAAGGAATCTTCGATCACCTTTTTAAAATCACGAATGTATTGATCTTGCTCCGCCTTACTCTCTTTGATCTTGCTGCGAAGATCATTGTATACCTCAGGCTCTGTGTATTTTAAACTTAAATCCTCAAGCTCGGTTTTGATATTATATAGCCCCATTCTATGCGCTAATGGAGCATAGATATACAAGGTTTCTGACGATATTTTTGCTTGTTTGTCTGGACGCATTGCGTCCATGGTCTGCATATTGTGAAGGCGGTCAGCGATTTTGATAATAATTACCCGTGGGTCATCATTAATGGTCAGTAGCATTTTTCTAAAATTCTCAGCCTGTAGTGAAACATCTCTGTCTTTTTTAAGGTTTGAGATTTTAGTCAAACCGTCTACAATACGGGCAACAGTCTCTCCAAACATTTGCTCAAGGTCATTGAGCGTGTATTCAGTATCTTCTACCACATCATGGAGAAGGGCAGAGGCAATAGAAGTAGCGTCCAAGCCTATCTCTGAAGCTACGATTTGTGCCACGGCAACTGGATGAAAAATATAGGCCTCCCCGGATTTTCTACGTTGATTCTTATGAGCATCTACAGCGATCTCAAAGGCCTTTCGAATAAGGATTTTGTCCTCTTTAGAAAGGGTCTGGTAACTAATGCGCAACAGCTTTTTATACTGTCTCGTTAGTTCTTTGTTCTCTGCTTCTATGAATTCAGGTGTCAACTCCATTGGGAATCTAATGTACTATTTTTAGTGCACCTGACAATGCTCAAAAACGACTAGTATTTTATAAAATAAGGAAGTGTCTTTTTTATAAATGCAAACTGCTTTTGTGCTGAAATAGCGTATAGGTACTTCTCCTTTTTTGAATTCGCTGTTTCCTATTTTATTATATTCGCAGCAAAATTATTGTTATGAATATTTTTTATGTGCTGGTTGGATTTTTGCTTCTTGTTGTAGGAGGTGAATTTTTAGTGCGATCGTCTGTAGGTTTATCTTTTAAGTTAAAGTTATCCAAGATGGTTATAGGTCTAACCGTAGTCTCTTTTGCTACTTCAGCACCAGAATTATTAGTGAGTTTACAGGCGGCTTATAAAGGATTGGAAGATGTGGCGATGGGGAATATCATAGGTTCTAATGTGGCTAATATCGGATTAGTACTAGGACTCACTGCAATCATATCTTCACTCACTGTAGATCGAGACTTTTATCGTTTCAACTGGCCTGTAATGATGCTGTTCTCCTTGGCTTTATACTTTCTATTGGCTAACGATGGAATGCTGAGTCAAATGGAAGGAATTGGATTAGTAGCTTCCTTGTGTATATACCTATTCTTCTTGCTTAAACGCGCTCGAAAACAAAGGGTAGTTGATGAAGATGTTATAGACGAAGGTTTAGCGCAAACATCTTATTTTAAAATATTTGTTTGGCTCGCAATTGGAGGCGCCGCTTTATACTTTGGATCAGAGTTTTTGGTAAAAGGAGCAACACGATTGGCAGAGTCTGTTGGAATAAGTGATTATGTAATCTCAGTAACTGTTATTGCCATTGGTACGAGTATACCGGAACTGGCTGCGTCTATCATCGCTGCCTTGAAGAAAGAAAAAGCGATTTCTCTTGGAAATTTGATTGGATCTAATATCTTCAATATCGGTTCTGTTCTAGGACTTACAGCCATCATAAAACCTATAGGAGACATAGATCCTATTATATTAGGCAGTAGCATTTTCTGGATGATTGGTTTTGCAGCGGTTCTTTTACCGATCGCATTTATTCCTAAGCGTTTGGAAATATCTAGATATAAAGGCTTCATTATTTTTGTGGCCTATATCATATTTATAGGTTTGACGCTTCGAGAGGTTGAACTTTAATGGCCTGCTGCGTCATAGCCTTGCATCCATTTGCCTTGAACCTTGAGCACTTGCTCAATAACATCGCGTACACAGCCTTTTCCTCCGTTTTTGTGTGAAATGTATTTTGAAATTTCTTTAATCTCTTTGACAGCATCTTGCGGACAGGTAGGTAGACCTAACATTTGCATGGCTGGATAATCGGGAAGATCATCACCCATATACAGTACCTGTTCTGGGTTAATGTTTTTTTCGGTAAGGAAGGCTTGTAGTTGCGCTACTTTTTGATGCGCTCCCAAATAGATATCTGTTAAACCTAAGGTTTGAAGGCGTTTACGCACTCCTTCATCAGTGCCTCCCGAAATGATGCACAGGTGATAGCCTTGATTTATCGCTTCTTTCAATGCAAAACCATCTTTTACATTCATGGTGCGATGCATTTGACCTTCTGTTGTTATATGAAGGCTCCCATCAGTGAGCACTCCATCTACGTCAAAAATGAAGGTGGTAATCTGATGTAGGTATTCTTTATAGCTCTTTTCCATAGTGTTGTTTAATCAAGGCGGTCATGGTTTTGTAGAGTTCCTTATGGTGGTCTTCTTCCAAAGTCTCCAATTGGTTTTTAATAACGGCAGCATCTCCGCGTCTTGCTGGACCTGTTTGCATCTCTTTAGGTTCGTGAGCAACTGCCTTGGTAGTTGTTTTCAACATCAAAGGATGTAATAATGAAAAAGGGATACCTTGGGTATCACAAATCTCTTTGGCTATCGTGTAACAGTAGTTGGTGAAATTATTAGCAAATACAGCAGCCAAATGTAATTCTTTACGCTGTTTACTTTTAAGGATATGAATGTTTTCAGAAAGGGCAAGTGCGAGTCCTCCCATGATATCTTTGTCTTGGGGGTTTTCATATTCCAAACAGATAGGGATACTTTTAAAATCAACAACGTCTGCAATTGAAAAGCTTTGTACGAGATAAAAAACACCTTTGCGATTCTTATCTGAAAGTGCTTCCATTGGAATACTACCAGAGGTATGCACGACTAAGTGATCGGTAAACGGGATGGCTTCTGAAATTGATTCCACGGCATCATCAGACACGGCAATAATGGTAATGTCTGCAGGCTTTAGTTTTGAGAGGGTCACTGTTTTTCTTGCCAGATCTGTAAAAAGCGATAGCGCTGTCGGAGAGCGCCCACACACTTGCTGCAGGCGTACCGAACTCAGCGTTTCAAATCGCTTAGCAAGATGCCAGGCAACATTTCCAGTTCCAATTATATTTACGTGTATCACAAACGTAAAAATAGGTGTTTTTTAGTTTTAGCAAAGCGTTTTCGAAGGAGGAGTGTAGGAGGGATGTTTGAAGGAGATGATTTTGAGAATTTTAGATTAGAGATTAAAGAGTGATATATTTTCAAAGGACACTCCCAAAAGGATAAATTCCAACATTGATTTCCTAGCATAAAACACCGCTGTGGTTTATCTTTGCCGACGGTAAAATGCACCCTCTTATTATGCAAAAGAAACTCGCTTCTATTTTGTTCTCGACCCGCCTCACGGGATTCCTTTTTATCACCTATGCTGTCTCCATGATCGTTGGAACTTTTATGGACCGGGGTATGGAAACTTCGCCAACACCCTACTCAAGATATTGGGTCTATGACTCTTGGTGGTTTTCGGCGATTCATATTTTCTTTGTGATTAATTTTATAGGGAACGTCTTTCGCTTTAAGCTTTTGCGAAAAGAAAAAATTACGACCCTAATATTTCACTGCTCTTTTATTCTAATTTTAATAGGTGCTGGAATTACACGATATATCAGTTATGAAGGGGTGATGCCTATTACAGAAGGAAGTTCTGAGAATACTTTTTTAAGCGAGAAAGTGTACTTAGAGGTCTTTATCGACGGCGAGCGTAATGGGCAACCCATGCGACGTACGGTCGAAAAAAAATTACTCATGTCTTCGCGCCTAAACAATAATTTCACATGGAATACATCATATAATCAAACCGACGATACAGAGACAGATATACAGATTAAGTTCAATAACTTTATAGGAGGTGCTGAGGATGGTTTTGTAGAAGATGAAAATGGAAAATGGCATTTAAAACTTGTAGAGACGGATGGAGAAAAACGTCATGAGCACTTCTTAGTATCTGGCGAAGTTGCCAATGTACACAACGTACTATACGCATTTAATAAACCTACCGATGGTGCGATTAATATCATTTACGATGGTGAAGATTATACGGTAAAAACACCTTTTGAAGGAAATGTGACCGTCATGGCTACGCAAACTGCTAGTGAAGTGTATAAGGATTCTTTACAACCCTTGCAATTGCGAGCTTTGTATAATTTAAAAGGGATTCTTTTTGTCATTCCAGAGCCTGCAGTCAAAGGACGAACGGGTATCGTAGCAAAGGAAGTAAAACAAAAGAATGATCAAAATGCCTTGTTTGTAGACGTTACTATAGGTGAAGAAACTCAAACCGTTGGACTCCTTGGGGGGAAAGGCTGGAGTAACGATAAGAAGCTGGTAGAATTTGAGGATTTCAAGGTGTACCTCTCGTACGGAAGTAAAGACTATCCGTTGCCATTTGCCTTGAAGTTAAATGACTTTATTGCTGAGCGATATCCTGGTACGGAGAATAGTTTTGCCTCTTTCAAAAGTAAATTGACAGTAGAAGATGAGGAAGTTTTTGATTATGATATTTACATGAATCACGTTTTGGATCACAAAGGATTTCGATTCTTTCAAGCGAGTTTTGAACCGGATGAAAAAACGACAATCCTTTCGGTGAGTCATGACTTTTGGGGTACTTGGGTGACGTATATTGGCTATTTTTTATTGTATTTAGGGCTGATGTTGATTCTGTTTGACAAGGGATCTCGTTTTGGAGATCTCAAGAGAACGCTCGACAAGATTAAGGCTAAAAAAGCAAAGCTCAGTTTGATTCTGTTGTTGTTCGCTTTCGCGAAAGCAGAAACAACGATAGCTCAGGAGATCAATACCTCTGCTGTGGTAGTGCAGGACAGTATCGCAAATATCACTGAAGCTGTTGAGGATGTCATAGGTCTCCAAGGCGATGAGCAAGGGCATATGTCGGCTCCTGAGAAAGCAGTTTTAGATTCTATTATTATTGCCAATGCGATTCCAGTGGAACACGCGTCTAAGTTTGGCCGTATGGTGATTCAAGATGATGGGGGGCGGATGATGCCTATTAATACGTATTCAAGCTTGTTGTTGCGCAAGTTAACACGTCGTGACACTTATGCTGGGCTCAATGCCGATCAGGTAATGTTGTCGATGATGGAGAATCCACAACTTTGGTTCTGGGCAGACTTGATGTACTTGAAAAAAGGAAATGACAGTATTCGAAATATCATTGGGGTACCTGATGATGTGACGCGTTTTAAACTGATGGATTTCATTACGCCAGAGTTGACTAATAAACTCGACCCTTTTATCGCTGAAGCTTATAGAGAAGCAACGCCTACTGTTATTGATAAAGAATTTAGAGATATCCATCAGCGATTGGCATTACTAAATCGTGCGTTGAGTGGGAGTATTTTGAAAATATTCCCTAAACCAAATGATGTTAATAATACCTGGATGTCCTATGCTGAGCTTGGGGAATCTAATTATAAGGGAATGGATAGCTTATATAGCAAACAGATCATTCCGTTGTATTTAGGAAAACTTCAAGAAGCAAGACAAACGGGGGATTTTTCCAAGGCAGATGAGTTGCTGTTTAGTATTGGGAAGTTTCAAGAACGTTTTGGTGCGGATATTATGCCTTCGGCTGAAAAGATTGATGCGGAGATTCATTACAACAAACATGACCCGTTTAAGAAGCTATATTGGATGTATATGTTGGCAGCCTTCTTTATGATGATTTTTGTGATCACTCAAATTTTTTATGAAAATCGCTTTGTCAATGCCATGACTAAGGTGGGTGCGATGGTCGTTTTGATCTTATTTTTATTCCATACGGGCTCTTTGATCTGGCGATGGTACATATCTGGACATGCCCCTTGGAGTGATGCCTACGAGTCTGTATTATTTGTAGGCTGGGCAACCATGTTCTTTGGGTTGGCCTTTGGAAGAAAGAGTATGCTTACCATTGCGAGTACCGCCTTTGTAGCAGGATTTATCTTGTGGGCTGCAAGTATGAATTACATGAATCCGGAGATTGCCAATTTACAAGCGGTTCTAAATAGTTACTGGTTGATGATTCACACGGCAGTTATTGTGGCGAGTTATGGTCCTTTTACTTTGGGAGCAGTGCTTGGTTTTGTATCTCTCATGCTTATGATCTTTACAACTAAAGAGAATAAAAAACGCATGGATCTTAATATAAAAGAGCTAACGGTTATTAATGAGATGGCGCTTACCGTAGGAATGGTTTTGTTGGCTATAGGAACCTTTTTAGGGGGACAATGGGCTAATGAGAGTTGGGGACGCTATTGGGGTTGGGATCCTAAGGAAACTTGGGCATTAATATCACTTATTGTATACGCCTTTGTTATTCACATGCGATTTATTCCAGGCTTGAGAGGGCGATGGACATTTAATATGCTATCGATATTTGCCTTGTCATTTATATTCTTCACCTATTTTGGAGTGAATTACTATTTATCGGGATTACACGCTTATCAAAGTGGAGGTGATATTGCCTTACCAAAGATTGTAATTAGTATTGTGATATTTGTAATTTTAGGATTACTCTCTTGGCGAAGTTATAAGAAGCATTACAAAAGCGGAAAGGCTTAAGAAACAAGCATCCTAATTTCTTGATCAACTTCAATACCAAGCTTAATGTATAAGCTCTTGGTAGCAAGCGTGACATCGTCTTTTGACATATTATAGTTGGAAGCAATGTGGTCGTTGGTATGGCCTTGTGAAATTCCTTGTAAGACCTTTACTTCTACATTGGCAAGACCAAATTCATTGATAAGTGTTTCCAAGTAAGAATCATCGGCATCCTGTACCTTTTTGTATTGGTCTAAGGTTTCTATTCGCTGTAAGTAGGTTTTTATCTGCAGCTTCATTAGCGATTCTTTAAACTGCATCTTTTTGAAGATATACATCATCGCAAAGGTGATTAATATGACATCTAAAAGGACACATAGTTTTGCAGCAAGCGTTGATAATCCAAAAATGGTATTTCCTGAACTGTGTAGTACAAAAACCTCTAACATCAAAAATATGTTGAAGGCATATATAATTCCTATAAACCAATGTTTTGTTTTGTTCTTGGTTCTACTAATACCAACGATCCAAACACCCAGAATCGTACACACGGTGAAGATGTCTGAAATAAAGTAAAAAACCATATGCTGATTGACAAAGAAAACAACCATTGCCAGTGCCGAAAGCCCTATACAAGTTACAAGAATGAGACAGACTTTTTTCTTTTTATTTTTGAGTTTTAGGTATAAATAAGCAAAGCAAAACCCAAATAAGCCCACTAAAAAATGGCTAAATAGTTCCAGATGGACTAAATAATCAAAATCGACATTCAATAGGTAGAATAAATTGTCTTTTGAAATGATGGTGTATGCCACAACCGCAGCTAGTAACGCATGAAATAGGAACACGCGATTTTTTGTAATAAAAAAGAAGACGAGTGTCGCAAATATGAGTGAGAGAATAGCCCCGTAAAAAACACCAGTTCCCAATAAATCATATTTCTCATTCGCAATGTATTTAGACTCTTCTATAATCTGTATTGGAAAATATGCTTCTTGCTTAAAATCAGCTCTTAAGAAGAGTGGGAATTCGTAAATTTGGTCGATAAGGAAGAAAGAAGGATATCGTGTATTTCCCATGGTAGGGATTGACCGGTTGTTGCTATCATATAACTGTAGGGAACCTGTATGATTGGAAGGGATGGTAAGCATCTCTTTTGGGTGGTCTATTTGAGAAACCTTAAACCAAAACACCCCATTATCCAATCCATAATTACAATCCACGATAGGGGCAAAAGTTGCATCCTGAATAGAATTGATATCGTAAAGCTCCTTGGTATCTTGAACAAAGGAGACGGTCTCTTGAGCTGAAAGACTCAGCGCAAAACACACACAAATGATGTGAAAAATATATTTCATTAAGTCGGGGGTATAGGAATCTACATGGCGAATATACTTAAAATAGCCGACAAAATGTATTTTGTCGGCTATTTTAAGCACTTAATCGATAAATTTGATTTTTTTTGACCTATACCATATCCTCTGGTCTCACCCACAGATCGAATTCTTTTTCGGTAACATGGCCTAAACGAACCGCTTCCTCTTTGAGCGTCGTTCCATTCTGGTGTGCCGTATTCGCAATTTCTGCTGCCTTGTAATAGCCAATTTTAGTATTCAAGGCGGTAACCAGCATCAGGGAATTGTTTAAAAGCTCAGTAATCCTTGTCTGGTTTGGTTCTATTCCTTCTGCGCAATGCTCTGAGAAGGAAACACAGGCGTCTCCTATAAGTTGTGCGCTCTGTAAAAAATTAGAAGCCATAACCGGCTTAAAAACATTGAGTTCGTAATGTCCTTGCATACCCCCTACTGCAATGGCGACATCATTCCCAATTACTTGTGCACATACCATTGTAAGCGCTTCACACTGTGTAGGATTAACCTTACCAGGCATAATAGATGAACCTGGCTCATTTGCAGGGATGGAAATTTCACCAATACCACTTCGAGGTCCCGAGGCCATCAAACGGATGTCGTTTGCAATTTTATTTAGGGCTACGGCCATTTGTTTTAAAGCACCGTGACTTTCAACAATGGCATCATGAGCGGCGAGCGCTTCAAATTTATTGTGCGCCGTGATAAACGGATGTCCAGAAAATTCGGCCATATATTCTGCCACGCGTTTTGAATATCCTTTTGGAGTATTCAAACCGGTACCCACTGCAGTGCCTCCTAAAGCAAGTTCAGCTAAATGAGGAAGCGTATGCTCCAAAGCTTTTATTCCATGATCTAATTGGGATACATAACCAGAAAATTCTTGCCCTAAGGTTAGGGGAGTAGCGTCCATCAAATGCGTTCGTCCAATCTTTACAACCGTTTTAAAAGCATCTGCTTTGGCCTGAAGGGTATCTCTTAGTTTCTGTACACCAGGAATGGTGGTTTCCACAACTTTTTTATATCCAGCGATATGCATTCCTGTGGGAAAAGTATCGTTTGAAGATTGCGATTTATTCACATCATCATTTGGTTGTAATGTCTTTTCACCTTCTCCTACGACTTTGCCTGCAAGTTGATGTGCTCTGTTAGCAATCACCTCATTGACATTCATATTACTTTGAGTTCCCGAGCCTGTTTGCCAAATAACAAGCGGAAATTGATCATCATGCTGTCCCGTTAAGATCTCATCACATACACGTGCAATCAAATCCCGTTTCTCAATAGGGAGACCGCCCAATTCAGAATTGGTATATGCCGCTGCCTTTTTAAGAATGGCAAAACCATAAACAATTTCTAAAGGCATAGAACCTGCAGGTCCTATTTTAAAGTTGTTACGAGAACGCTCTGTTTGAGCACCCCATAATTTATTGGCAGGTACTTTTACCTCGCCCATGGTATCCTTTTCTATTCTATAGTCCATCTTGGGAATGTTTAGATTACAAATTTACAATTTTGGACTCATTTTTTATTGTCAATAAGCTGTCAATAAAACTGAATTTTCTGTTGTGAAAAACGATATTTATGCGGTATCTTTGAGCGGAAAACAGAAAATAAAATTCGCCATGTTTGATTTTGACCAATACTTAGGATTTCTTGCATTTTTAACCATACTTACTATAGGTTTTTGGTTAATGATATTCTTAATTACATTCGTAGTTCCTTACTGGATAGGAGGTTCCATTATCGAAATGGTCAAGGAAAAGCTAGAAGAACGTAAGGCTAAAAGGGCCTAAATTACTTTTATACCATATATAAGGCCAACGCTTCGGGGTTGGTTTTTTTATGCGCTTTCGCGAAAGCGCACTACAGCCGATGCTCTTAATTTAATTTTTAGTTCGCTTTTTTACAATTCGGAGTCAAAATTCTACAACTCGGTGTGAATAGATTTGGGGATCGATGAAAAACAGTGACATTTACACTGTAATTAAAAATCATCATCCTATGGAAACATATACTGAAAATACCGATCGCTACGAAAGAGCTAAAAAGCGTGTCGAAAAAATGAAAGGGTTTTACACCCATCTAGGCATTTACTTATTATTTTCTGCTTTCTTCATATTTCTTAACTTTAGATCGGGAGATTTTCCTTGGGCTATATTTCCAATTGTGGGATGGGGTCTAGGAATCATAGGACATGCTAATGATACCTTTGGGTGGAATCCATTTTTTGGAAAGCAATGGGAAGAACGTAAAATAAAGGAGATCATGGAAAATGATCGCCAACACTTTTAAGAATATTATTATGGAATCAAAAGAAGAAAAATATATAAGAGCACGTCAACGTGTGCAGGAACTACGCAAATATTATACGAGCCTTGTTAGTTTTATACTGTTCAATGGTGTGTTGGCAGGGATAAATTACTACACAAATGAATGGAGCAATATGTGGTTCCTCTGGGTTACCTTTTTCTGGGGAATTGGCCTTGTCTTTGAAACTGCAAAAATGTTTGGACTTCATTTCATTCTGGGTAAGGATTGGGAATCCAAAAAGATGAAAGAGTATATGGAGAAAGAAGAGGAAGAAGTGAATTTTAAACGATGGAACTAATGAGAGAGGCAAATGAATCAAAGCTTGACCGCGCAAAAAAGCAGGTCAAAGATATCAAAGGGTGGTACAATCATCTTACGGTCTATATTATTATCAATATTCTAATGCAACTATTTTATTCTGGTGCCTTTGGGGCAGAAGAGTTCACCTTGCATGTGCCATATTGGGCACGTTTTACAACGCCGATTTTCTGGGGACTTAGTCTTGCAGGACATGGAATCTACGTGTTTAGAGGCAGGTTTATAAAGGGCTTATTTAAATCCTGGGAAGAAAAAAAGATCAAGAAAATCCTTGAAGATGAAGAAAGTGATGCGGTAAAATGGGAATAGTATGCTTTTATTTTCTGAATCACTTTATGCCTAGAAAGCTTAAAAACCTGTATTTTCAAATTTTAATATCAATATACTAACCTTTTCAATCCATGAATGTTCTTATCATCGAAGACGAAAAACCATCTGCTCGCCGACTCAACCGTATGTTGGAACAATTAGGCATAGAGGTAAATGAAATGTTGCATTCCGTAGAAGAGTCTATTGATTGGTTTCGCTCTAATCCGCATCCAGATCTTATATTTCTTGACATTCAATTGTCTGATGGATTGTCTTTTGAGATTTTTGATGCAGTGGCCGTAGAAAGCGCCATTATATTTACAACCGCTTTTGATGAATATGCCTTACAAGCGTTTAAGTTAAATAGTGTGGATTACTTATTGAAACCTATTGATGATGAAGATTTGGAAGCTGCAGTTTCAAAATTTAAGTCACGGATTTCAAAACAGGAAAATGTTACGCTTAATTTTCAAGATATCAAGAGGTTACTGGGAGACACTCCTGTTGAAAGGGAATACAAAAAGCGATTTACTACCAAGATTGGTCAGCATTTAAAAATGATCACTATAGATGAAATTGAGTGTTTTTACAGCGAAAACAAGGGCACCTATGCCGTAACGGTTGAAGGTCGGAATTACCTTTTAGATACTACTTTAGAGTTGTTAGAAAATGAACTGGAGCCACAGACTTTTTTTAGAGTGAGTCGGAAGTTTTATATAAACATCAATGCCATTAAAGACATTATCGCTTATACCAATTCCCGCCTAAAGATCAAATTGAATACGTGGAATGAACAGGAAATTATTGTGAGTCGTGAGCGCGTAAAAGACTTTAAGGTTTGGTTAGAATAATGACTACTTACTGCTTTTATCTAGTCGGTTTTCATTAAAAGCACTAGGTAATAATTGTGGAATAAATTTAGTTAACAATGGTAAAAGGATGCCTCCACCGGGCAGCAAGAATATGGCTAATGATGGTATGGATTTACAAATATCAATAAGTTGTTTTTTTACTACTAATTTTTCATCTTCTTCCAGATCACGAATGGTTGATTGTCCTAGTAATAGGACTAAATCTTTACTTTGTACGATTTCCTTAATCAATCGATTCTTATTCCGCAAAATGAGTGTAGAGACTGTTTTACTTGTTTGTATGTAAAAATGCTTTACGGGATTGCTGTAGTTTAGATACGCTATTTCAGAACGGTGTTTTGTAATGAATTCATGTACAAAATCGGTCGTCGATTGAATATCAATGGTCGTTAGTTTCAAATGTTTTCCAAGATCATTCAGAAAAACAAACTCAGTTTTATCTAATTGATCATCATCCCAAACAGCAAGCGCCGCAAGGTCTAAAATATATCTTCGGGATAGTTCATGATCAAAAAGATCAATGTCTAATTCTCCAATCGTCTTGGCTTCATTTGTAATATCAGTATTATAATGAATGGAACTTTCAAAGAGTTTAATTAATAGTTCGTCGTATTTTTCTTTGAGTTCTTTTTGCTGTAGCGCAATCCAGATCGCATTTATTAAAATGCCTTCCAGTGCCTTGCCATATTCGAAAGGATCTCCGTCAGATAGCAAGTAATGATCAAACGCCAATACATCTACAAATAGCAAGGCATTTGTAATGATATGACTAAAATTTTTTTTTAGTAGAGGCTCGTTGGTTTGGATTCTTCGTTGAATAATTTTCTCTAACTGATCATAGGGCGTTTCTTTGCCAATTTGAATGTGGAAACCGGACTGTCTTTTCTCGATTAGACTGTAGAATCCCACAATTGTTTTTATGCAATCTTGTTGTGTTCCACCTTCAATCGTATCAAAATAAGTGAAGGCAAGCGCATCAAAGAGATTGATTTTGGTTTTTTCTTCCTCCGTCCATTTTAATTGCTCGCTCTCCTCATCAAATAAAGTAACTACCGAAGCTCCATAGATAAAACCTTGAGTTCGTAATTGAGTATACATACTGCCTTCATCATACGTATGTCCTTCTAGGAATACGAGGAAGTAGGGTAAGTGTTTTTGTATCCAACCGTTCGCTGAAGGGTTCATAATGGAGTTTTGGAAGTTCAACATTTGGTCCTAGTGAAACCCAAGACTTTCTCAATCAAAGGTAATAGAAAAGCCTCTAGTAATAGTAACTAGAGGCCTTATTTACATCGTTTTTGGGTGTTACTCAATAATGCCTCCACAGCTTATTCTAGCACCTGCTGCTCCACTAGGTTGAGACGTAAAATCATCTGTTCCTTGGTGTACAATGATCGCTTTGCCAGTGATGTCTTTGTTTGGGTCATCGCAGCCAATACACCATTCATTTGTAGTAACGGTAGTGGTTCCATTGCCATTTTCATCTGCTTCAAAGTTGCCTATATCTCCTTTGTGGTAACCAGCAGCATCTCCCCATTTACCATGAGGTTGAGCGGTTGGATTCCAGTGTCCTCCTGAGGATTTACCATCTGCAGAAGAACAATCAGCTTTTTCATGAATATGAATAGCGTGGGTTCCTTCTGAAAGGCCATCAAGAACAGCAGTCATAGTAACTATTCCATCAACTTCATTAAAAACAACACTTCCTGCAGCTTTACTATCGCTTTTTGGTGCTAATTTCATTGTTAATTTTTTTGACGGTGCCGCTACTTCCACTTTCAATACTT
The DNA here is from genome assembly GCA_047630395.1 of Dokdonia sp. Taxonomy (GTDB): domain Bacteria; phylum Bacteroidota; class Bacteroidia; order Flavobacteriales; family Flavobacteriaceae; genus Dokdonia. The sequence continues at coordinate 13,630 of JBLHXM010000001.1, read as the reverse complement.
CGACAGTTTCTTTGACAACTTCTGTCTCCTTTGGTTCCTTTTTACAACTTGTAGCAAACACTGCAATACTAAGTGCTGCCATCAATCCTATGCGTTTCATACGTTTTTTTTTAAGGTTAGATTAAATAATCTTCCTAAGATACAATTGTTTTAACGCATGCGCATATTTTTTTGTAAAAGCTTTAAATACTAATGGTGCTTAGTGAGGTCGTATTGGTAATGAGACTTGGATCTAATTGATATTGCCAGACACCTGTTTCTCCAATCGCAATCAATAGGTCTCCCTGAATAATGACATCAAATGCCAAGCGATCGATGTTGTGTACTAACACCGTGTTTTCTGGATCAGAAATGTCAAAGATCTTGATCTCATCATCACATACGAAAAGGTAATCCCCATAGAGTCCTAAACCCTTAGGCTCGATCAATTCACGAACACTTAAAAGTACTGGGTTCAAGATGTCTTCTACATTGTAAATTTCCAATTGGTTTACAAAGTTCCCACAGCCTACTTCAGACCACAGTGTTACAAAAGCGTTTGTATCATTTGCTACTACGGGATCACAGGCTGTAAAATGTTCTACAGATGATAAATATTCTGGAAATTCTGGGTTGGCAATATTATAAATAAACATCCCACTTTGAGATCCGATATACAGATAGTCTTCATACCCAAAAATAGTTTCTACATTAAAACCAACGGATAATCTGTTTACTTGTACAGGATCTGTAGCATTGGTAACTGAGAATACAATAAGATCACTGCGATCTACGGCGTATAAATAGTCTCCTTTGAGGGCAAATATGGCCAGTGAACCTCCTTGACCGTCAATATTTGTCGCGTCTTGCGAAGCACTTTCATTATTTGAACTATCCGAACTACAGCTTGCAGCAAGGATCGCTATTGCGAAAATAGATAGTAATTTTTTCATCTTAGTTTATGATTTAAGTTTCCAGCCTACAACAACGCTGTTTTGATCTATGTCAAATGGATAAAACCCATCTGGGGACATCATGACCGGAAATACATCTTCAATACGTTTGGATACGGTAAGTTCGCTACTGCGGCTATTATACACGACAGCTATAAGGTCTACGGCTTGGTTAATAAAATAAATACCATTACGAATGGAAACGTCAGACGATCCAGGCACTTCAATAAAATTGATAGGCATAGGATTTGAAGGATCATCATTTAAGAATACGTGAAAACCTTCATTCTTTTCATTTACAAAAAGAAGATTGTTTAAAACATAAATTTTTCCAGAATTGACAATGGGTTTGGGAGGAAGTAATTGTACACTTTGTTCAAAGACCTCTCGATCGAGGACTATAGGTTCATAATTGGATTCGAAGATGTCAACAATGACAGTGCCGCCATCGTCATCATCACAGTTTCCGTCCCAACAACAACTGTGTAGTGTTCCTAAGAGCACACAGAACATTAGTAGTTTGTATTTATTCATGATTATATAGTTTTCTTAAAGATGTCATAAAAGATAAATAGTTGCGTGAAGAATGTAAGATTTTACAATTTGGTAACGCAAAAAGCTTACCGTGGTTTGATGATTTCTCTAGGGTCTCGAATATCTCTTTTTAAGTTTTCAAAGATGATTAGAGTCTTGTTAATTTGAGTTTGAGCTGTTTTGAATCTGACGATATAGTAGATCAAACCTCTTTTTCTTCCTGCTGTCAGGCTTTCAAAAACGTCGGCGCCTTCCAGGTCACTATCCAGAGCAGCTTGAAAAGATGCTGGGACTTCAGCATCGTATTTACTCGTGTCTTTTATGGGGTGTAATTGAAAGAAATCTGTAGAAAAAACACCAATAGCTTTTTGGTATCGTTTTATAAAACTGATAAAACACTGTCCATTGAATAGTTGTGTTTTTCCATTAAAATCGAATTCATTTTCTTTAAAGAAAGCCTTAACTGCAGCGCGGGCGTGTCCCGCTTTCGCGAAAGCGTTCCACACATCATAAGGTATAACGACTGCATAGGTTCCTTCTTTATGAACCGTAAATCTATCTGAGGTCATCAGGGCTATATACTTTACTACTTAGTGTATAGAAAAGTATAAAAATTGAAACCTACCTATCCTTCAAAGTCTTGATCTCCGCCTTGACCTCCTCCTTGGCGTTGTTGTTTCTTCTTTTGATTGAAACGGTAGGTGAATGAAAAATTGATAGAGCGTTCTCTCCATTGAAATTCACTTTCTCCAACAACAGGAGTAAACGTTTCTGAGCGTCTTTTGCGGGAATTAAAAACATCATTCACATTCAATGCAATGGAAGCCCTTTCTTTGAAAATATCCTTGCTAAAAGCGAGGGTTGTTGTGAATATGCCTTTAGATTTTGCTTGTGCTGTTTCTGATGGTCCGCGGTAATCCATACGTGTTTGCCAGTCAATGTTGCCTGGGAGTGTAAATTTATTGTTCAAACGAAGCGTCCAACTTGTGTTTTCATTACTAAAATCGGTATCTTCAAAAAAGCCAGATGTTTCAGAGCGGAATAGGTTGGCATTCAAATTTAGACGCCATTTGCGCGTTGGGCTATAGGTCATGGTAACTTCTCCTCCAAAGCGATCGTTTCGAGAGAGATTGATAGGTGTGCGTACTTGCTCATCAATTAAGACCCCATTAACATTCACTTGTTCTCCAGTAAATTTAGTAATGAATTGGAAAATATTTTCACTGCGTCTAAAGTATACCGATCCACTGAGCGTCACTTTTCCTATTCGATTTAAATAACCGAGATCAAGACCGTTTGAAAGACTTGGATTGATATCTGGATTTCCCTGAAACAAAATAGTTTGACTGGTACGTGATGGGAAGGGGTTGATAAAACGATTCCTAGCCCTTCGAATACGACGGTTGTACCCAAGACTTACCGTCTGTTTTTCCGTGAGCTCGTAGTTTAGATTGACCGTTGGGAAAAGGTTTGTAAAATCTCGATTGGTAAAACTGTTATCGGTGCGTTGATCTACTTCGATATCCGTGTGTTCCAATCGTAATCCTAAGAGATAATTGAACTTATTGATTTTACTTCCCCATTGGGTGTAGAATGCATTGATCTGTTCTTTATAAACAAGGTTATTGGTCAAGTCTGTATCAAGCTCAAATACTCCATCATTCTCTTCATCTAGAGCTACCACATAGTCGGTATTCAATTCATTAAAGTTTCCACGATATCCAGCTTCAAAGCGATGCTTTTCACCAATAGGTTGTACAAAATCAACCTGCGCCAAAAAACGATCTTGATTTTCTATGGTTTGATTAGTTTCTCCTTGGGTAATCAGACCGATGTCTCTAATATTGGTAAACTCATCTTCTTCGCTATCTTCTAGTTGAAGTTCGATGGATAAATTTCCGTCATTCTCCCATTTCTTATCAAAATTCAAACTGTATTGTAGGGTATGGTCTTCTTCTTCTTCAGGAGAAAGGCGCCGTGAGGTAGCATTTGTAGTTCCTGTCTGTACAATCGTATTTTCAGAAAGATTTTCATTATCACTATCGCGCACCACTATAGAACCTGTAATGCTCGTGTTGTCGTTGATATAGTACTCCAAACCAAAATTCCCGGTCAAGCCTTTGCGTTGTCGATCAAAAGTCCTCGTTTCTGTCACTGTATTGCCATCGGGGAAAATAGAGTTGGTAAATGAATTCCCAAGAGAACCTCGGTTATTATACCCTGCAGTTGTGAAAAAATTAAAATCCCCTGTACGATAATTGATATTGCCTGAAAGTCCGTAGGTTTCTGGGTAACCCGCATTTGCTGTAAGGGCGCCATTAAGTCCTTGTAGTTTACTTCTTCGTAGAATGATATTGATAATACCTGCACTTCCTTCGGCATCATATCGCGCCGATGGAGAGGTGATTACTTCTACGCGTTCGATGGATTCAGCGGGCAATTGTCTCAAGGCATCACTACTACTTAGCCCCACTAAGCCAGAGGGCTTTCCATTGATTAATATTCGGATATCATTATTTCCTCTTAAGGCAACATTCCCCTCTACATCGACAGAAACAGATGGGACATTGTCTAGAACATCACTAACAGTTCCTCCACGTACGGTTAGATCTTTTCCTACATTATACACTTGCTTATCGAGTTTAAATTCGACGGTTGTTTTTTCCGCGATGACCATAACATTATCTAAGGTAGCTGCATCCATGGCCAAACGAATGGTTCCCAAAGAAGTGTTCTTAAATAATTCCTGAGCCTTTTTAGTATTGGAAACAAAGGAGATAAACTCAACCTTTACATCGTAGACACCAGAAGGAGCGGTAATATTAAACACGCCATTTTCATCGGTGATTCCACCGGTGATATCTTTTGGGTCTTTCGTATTAATTAAAGTCACAGTGGCATACTCTAATGGAATACCATCATCATTATCAAGCACCTTTCCTGAAAGCAAAATCTCACGGGGTACTGCAGATCTTTGGGCATACAACGAAGAGACAAGTCCTAAACTAAATAAGACTAGAATAAAATTTTTCATGCAATTACTTTGGTTTCCGCAAAGTACTTGGAATATGAGGGTGTCACCGTTAAATAAATGATAAAACGAGTACAAATTATTTTTTAAGAAAGAGTTCGATGTTTTCTGGAGGCCTACCGACAACGGCCTTATTTCCATGGACTACGATGGGGCGTTCTATCAATGTCGGATGATCTACCATGGCTTGGATTATTTCTGCATCTTTAAGCGCTGTACCTTTGAAAGATTCTTTCCAGATAGCCTCTCCTTTGCGTACTAAATCTAAAGGTGTTGCATCGAGTTGTGCCAGGATGGTTTTGACTTCGTCGAAGTGGAGGGGCTCTTTCAAATAAAGAACAACTTTGTATGGGTGACCGCTTGCATCAACAAATGCAAGACCTTGTCTACTTTTAATACATCTTGGATTGTGATAGATTGTTGTAATTATTGATTTTATTGAACGTGTATTTCAACACCATTGGCTCTTAACTGTGCTGCTAATGTTTTTGAATCTTTAAAATGAATCCCTTGAATCCCGACCGCTTCACAGCCATCAATATTCTTAAGGCTATCATCAATGAAGATTGCTTCCTCTGCTTTTATCGAGTAGCGGGATAACATGAGTTCATAAATGTTAGCAAAGGGTTTTCGCATCCCTTCATCTCCGGATACCAATATTCCTTCAAACCACTGTAGCCATGGGAATTTTACAATTGCTTTGGGCCAGGTCTCACCGCTCCAATTGGTAAGGGCAAGCACGCGATACTTAGGGTTTTCTATGAGTTCTTTTAAAATAGCAAGCGTTCCGCTGTGTGTAAAACCCAGCATTTCTTCCCACCGACCGTAGTACATTTTGATAAGCGCTTCATATTCTGGAAACATCGCAATACGTTCTTCGGTGGCTTTGGCTATGGAGTATCCAGCATCTTGGTTGACATTCCAGTCCCAAGCACAAACATGGTTTAAAAACCAATCCATTTTGACACGATCTCCTCTAAATTCTTTGAGGTAGACATATTCTGGACTCCAATCAATGAGCACTCCGCCCAGATCGAAAATGATCGTATTTATTTTTTGCATAACTATGTTTTTTGTTGTGGAATGAGAATGATCAAGAATAAAGATGATCCCCCCATTTCTTATAGCTCATTACTTTCGTCTTCTTGTCCCATATGCATGAGATAACTCTTTAAAAATGGATCTAAATCTCCATCTAGAACCTTGTCTGGTTGACGAGACTCATAGTTGGTTCTGACATCTTTTACGCGTCTATCATCCAGTACATAAGATCTAATTTGCGATCCCCATTCTATTTTCATTTTGCCAGATTCTATACTCTGTCGCGCCTCTGCTTGTTTGCGCAGTTCTAGTTCGTATAATTGTGATTTCAACATTTTAAGCGCAGTGGCTCTATTGTCATGTTGCGATCGACTGTCGGAGCAAGAAATCTGAATCCCCGATGGGAAATGTGTCAATTGTACTTTGGTTTCTACCTTATTTACGTTCTGTCCACCAGCTCCAGATGAACGTGCGGTGACAATTTTATATTCGGCAGGATTTAATGTGATTTCGATACTATCGTCGACCAATGGATATACATATACAGAGGCAAAAGAGGTATGGCGTTTCGCATTACTGTCAAAGGGAGAGATACGAACCAAACGATGGACCCCATTTTCTCCTTTGAGCCAACCAAAGGCAAATTCGCCTTCTATTTCTAAGGAAACGGTTTTGATACCCGCGACATCACCTTCTTGGAAATTGAGCTCTTTGACCTTGTATCCTCGTTTTTCTGCCCACATAAGATACATACGCATTAACATGGCTGCCCAGTCGCAGCTTTCAGTACCACCAGCACCGGCTGTGATTTGAAGCACAGCACTCAAGGAGTCACCATCTTCAGAAAGCATATTACGAAATTCAATATTCTCGATATGCTCCGAAGCAGTGTCAAACTTTGTTTGGACCTCAGACGCTTCCACTTCACCTTCCTTGGCAAATTCAAAAAGCACTTCTAGATCGTCCAGAAAAGTTTGTGCCTTATTATAGTCTTGCACCCATTGTTTTTTACTCTGGAGGTTCTTCATGAAGGCTTCTGCCTCTTTGGGGTCATTCCAGAAATTAGGGTCAAATGTTTTTTCTTGGTCGTTGGAGATTTCGATCTGTTTGCGATCGATGTCAAAGATATCTCCTCAAGCCAGAAACACGCTCTTGGAGTGATTTTAATTGTTCTTGTGTAATCATAGGATATATTCGAAATGTAAAAGTACTTTCTTTTCGGAATAGACGAAAAGGAAATGGAAAGAAGTTGAAAGAAAAAACAAAATAGGAGATGGGTCCAACAAACGTTCAGTAATGAGATGTGAGAGCGAAGATTCAAATCAACAGGCGTCATTGCTTTCCTTTCTCGTCGTTCCTTTTTCTTTTCGCTTTCGCGAAAGCGCACAAACCCCTATCTTAGTCAGCCTTAAAAGCCAACAGATGAAAAAATATATTTTCCTAACCGTATTTTTGTTTACGGTCTCTTCTATTTTCGCCCAGTTTATGGCAACGAAAACCGACTTAAAAACTGAAGAAGGTTTTTTTAAAATGCATTATAGTGTGTCTGAAGACAAGCTGTTTCTTGAAGTAGATAAAGTTGGTGCCGAATTTCTATTTGTACATTCTTTACGTACAGGATTGGGTTCTAATGACATTGGTCTTGATCGCGGACAACTAGGAGGAACGGCCATTGTGAAATTTCAAAAAGCAGGAAACAAACTATTATTGGTTCAACCCAACCAAAGGTTTAGAGCAAATACGGATAATGTTCTGGAAAAACGCTCAATCGAAGAGGCATTCGCTAAGTCGGTGCTGTTTGGGTTTCCAATAAAAGAAACTAAAGGAGATACTTATATCATTGACTTTACTCCTTTTTTGATGGAAGATACTCATGGAGTAGCACAACGCTTGAAACAAGCCAAAGAGGGAACTTACAAATTAGATACTTCTCGTTCGGCCTTGTACATGGAGCGCACAAAGAGTTTTCCTACGAATACAGAGTTTGAGTCTATGATTACGTTTAAAGGACAAGCTACAGGTAGGAATATACGTTTGGTGGCTCCTAATTCGAGTGCCCTGACTGTTGTGCAGCATTATTCTTTTGTCGAATTACCAGATGACAATTATGTGCCACGACTTTTCGATCCTAGAGCAGCAAATATTTCAACAACGTTCATGGACTATGCTACACCTATTCAAGAGTCTATTCATAAGAAATTTGCAAACAGACATCGATTGGTGAAGAAAAACCCTATGGCAAAGCAAAGTGAAGCGGTGGAACCTATTATCTATTATTTAGACCCAGGAACTCCAGAGCCTGTACGCTCTGCTTTATTAGAAGGAGCTAGCTGGTGGAATCAAGCCTATGAAGCTGCTGGTTTTATCAATGCCTTTCAAGTAAAAATGTTGCCGGGAGATGCCGACCCGATGGATGTGCGTTATAATGTAATTCAGTGGGTACATAGAAGCACCAGAGGATGGAGTTATGGATCAAGTGTTACAGACCCTCGTACCGGTGAAATAATTAAAGGACATGTGAGCCTAGGGAGTTTACGAATTCGTCAAGATTTTTTGATCGCGCAGGCACTTATGAATACGCCTTTTGAAAAAAGTGATACGAATTACCAGCCAATGCTAGAGATGGCCTTAGCCCGCATTCGCCAATTGTCGGCGCATGAGGTGGGGCATACCATTGGGTTTGCACACAACTTTGCAGCGAGTCCTAACGGAAGAGCGAGTGTGATGGATTATCCTCACCCTAGCCTAACATGGAACGGGAAGAATGTTGATTTTTCCAATGCGTATGCAACTGGAATCGGCGAATGGGATAAAGTGACTGTGGCTTATAGTTACGGTATCGTTCCTCAGGGAATGACAGAGAGGACTTTTTTAAATGATATTATTGAAACAGCAGAAAAAGGCGGATTACGTTATGTCACAGATAGTGATGCACGCCCTCAAGGTGGTGCTCATTATAAAGCACATTTATGGGATAATGGTAAAAATGCATATAAAGAATTGAATGATCTTTTAGAGCTTCGTAAAGGGGCTATTGCAAATTTTTCATCACATAATATTCGTAGTTCGGAACCGTATTCTATGTTAGAAGATGTCTTTGTACCCTTATATTTTTATCACAGATTCCAAACGGAAGCTGCCGTAAAGATGGTGGGCGGATTGAAGTATAATTATGCAGTAAAAGGAGATACAAATGTAAAGATTACACGAATTTTGGAGGCAGACGAACAGCGTAAGGCCTTAAAAGCTGTTCTCAAAACACTTTCGGCAGACCACTTGGCCATTCCGAAGGAGAAGTTAGAATTATTCCCACCGAGGGCACATGGATATTCTAGAAGTCGTGAGAGTTTTCAAAGTAATAACGGAGTTGGTTTTGATGCTTTAGGGGCAGCAGCCACTGCTAGTGATATGACGTTGGGATTATTGTTGAACCCGCAACGAGCCAATCGTATGGTGCAGCAGCGCGCTTTGGATAGAACGCAGATGGGACTAGGCGGTTTGTTATCGACCTTGGTTGAACAAACACTTTTTGGAAACGAGAATGACTCTTACAAAGCCAGTGTGCAAGCGACGATCAATTATAATGTATTGAAACACTTGATGAATCTTTCTGTACACCCTCAATCGATTCCACAAACAAAAGCTTTCGCAAAAGCACAGCTTAAAAAAATCAAAACACAATTATCTTTGGATGCTATGGGAGCCAATAGTGCATTTATGGTTGATGAAATTGATGATTTCATGAAGTCTCCTGAAAAATTTAAGGTAGTGCCAAGTCCAAAGATTCCAGATGGATCGCCAATTGGATGTTTTGAAACTCCTGTTCATATAAACGAATAATAAAGACGAGTGTGGGGAAACCCGCTTTCGCAACATTATAATGAAAATAGATTTACGTTCTGATACCTTAACTAAGCCTACTCCAGAAATGCTTGCTTTTATGATGCATGCTGAGGTGGGAGATGATGTGTACAAAGAAGATCCAACGGTCAATGAACTGGAAAGGCGAATTGCTGATATGTTTGGGATGGATGAAGCCTTATATTTTCCTACCGGAAGTATGACCAATCAAGCTGCGATTAAAATACACACACAGCCAGGCGAGCAACTCATCGCCGATGCCTATGCACATGTTTATAATTATGAAGGAGGCGGTGTCTCATTCAATAGTGGTGTCTCTTGTAAACTTTTGGAAGGACACAGAGGTATGATTAATGCAGAGCAGGTAGAGGCGGCTATCAATCCTCCTGATTTTTATCACAGTGCATTGACTTCTTTGGTTTGCTTGGAAAACACCACCAATAAAGGTGGTGGCGCTTGTTATGACCTAAATGAAGTACAGAAGATAAAAGAGGTTTGTAATCGCTACGAATTAGGATTTCACTTAGATGGTGCCCGTCTTTGGAATGCGCTGGTCGCTCGACAAGAATCACCTAAAGTGTATGGAGAATTATTCGATACAATCTCAGTATGCTTATCCAAAGGATTGGGGGCTCCTATGGGATCCGTTCTTGTAGGAAAAAAGAAATTTATGAATAAGGCGATGCGCGTGCGAAAAGTTTTAGGTGGAGGCATGCGACAAGTTGGTTTTATGGCTGCTGCTGGACTCTATGCTTTAGATAATAATATAGAACGACTTTCTGAAGATCATCGTCGTGCTAGGGCAATATCGGCGCAGTTAAGTAAAATGACATGCATTGCACACGTCGAACCGGTGGATACTAATATTGTCATATTTAAATTGTCGGCGGGAGACTCAGAACAAGCGTTTGTTAAGTATTTAATTGATAATCAGATTATTATTAGTGATATGGGCCAGGGAAAGCTACGCATTGTCACACATTATGATTATTCAGAAGAGATGCATCTGCGTTTGCTTGCTTTTTTAAAGGCGTTTTAGGAGATGTAGCATTGAATAAAAGCGTGACGAATCGTAGTTGAGTCTAAAAATGGTTTAAAAAAGGACGCATGGTATTTGTTCGAAACGGGCTGTACCTCATTTTCAACATTTTTAAGCGTTGACTTACAGTCGTGGCTTAGCGTATTTTTTAATTTGTCTTTAGAGAAATTACCGTTCCCGTTGTTATCCTTCTGCTTATAATCATACCATACACAAAGCACGGGAGTATAACGAGTGCCGTAATCATAGCATCCATTGCTGAGCTTGTCTGTCCAGATCCTTCGATATAATTAGGGATACCCATTGTATCTAGTTTGGCCACAAAATCGATGATGGCATGTACAATTATTAATGGTGCCAAACGCTTGGTGACCAATAATAGCATTCCAAACATTACGCCAATAAACGTAGCATAGAATACCTGTGCCAATTCTCCATAGGCTCCTTTGTCAAATTTAATAAGATGTATGACACCAAAAATAAGCGCAGCAGCAATCACCGCAAGGATGATACTTCTTTTAGAGTTTCCAAAGTACTTGATGATATAGGATTGCAAAAATCCCCGTAAACTTAGTTCTTCCGATATCCCGATGCTAATGCAAGACACAAACAGTACAAATAGATTGAGAAGGAGGTTTTCTGTTGGAACTTCATCTAACATAACTAGATTAAGCAGCACGATGTAAAACGGAAAAAGCAACAATAAGGGCCGTGTAAGTTTCGTTTTCCCAATACCGGCCAAATACTGTAATTTATGCTTACGAATAAAGAGGATGGACACAATGACGATTAAAATATTTACGGCGGTGGAAAGTAACATGTGTGTTGTGTACGAAGTAATCCCGTTTTCAATCAGAAGGTCCATTAGAGCTTGTCGACTCAATAATACAAGTATTAGAAAACCAATAAAAATGAATACTGGGATGAGTTTTTTAAATGAAATCATAGAGACTGTTTCTTAACTAGACGACTAATATAGTAGGATTGGTTCCCTAGGCCACCACAAATGGTTCATAAATGGCTTTTGCTAAAGTTACGTTTACTCTTCTTGATGCAATTCCTTAGGAATGGTAATCACACTTTTGGAAGTTTTTTAGATGGCTTATATCGGTAATAATATAAAGACAGCACAATTGCAATGTGATCATCATACGGAAGCTTGATACTCCCTATAAGCGTGCTGGACCTCTTATAAGGCTTTCATAGTCTTTTTGAACACCGATTAAATCTCAAAAAAAAGACTATATCAAGTGCGTTTTGAAAGAAGTATACACGCCTAAATGAATCCCTATGCCTTTTGAAATGGGGCTTTTAGAAGCATCGATATGCTTTCTAATTGGATCCTATGAAATTGTTAATTTCTAGTGTGGAATTTTACCAGAAAGGTTTCCCCAAAAAAAGAATAAGTCCTACTTTTGCCTATGCAAAATAACGTCCTCATTTTAGACTTCGGGTCACAGTATACACAGTTAATTGCACGCCGTGTGCGCGAATTGAATATCTACTGCGAAATAAAACCTTTCAACAATCCTCCTAAGGATCTTTCTAGCTATAAAGCTGTGATATTATCAGGTTCTCCTCACTCTGTGCGTGCCGATGATGCTCCGCATCCGGATCTTTCTGAAATTAAAGGAAAGAAACCATTGTTAGGGGTTTGTTATGGAGCGCAGTATTTAGCGCATTTCCACGGTGGGGAAGTGGGGCAGTCCAATACGAGAGAATATGGACGTGCTAATCTGTCTATGGTGAAGGAAGGGGAAGCCTTTTTGGAAGGAGTGAGTGAAGGAAGTCAAGTATGGATGAGCCATAGTGATACCATTAAAAAATTACCAGAAGGCGCTGTTTGTATGGCCTCAACACATGATGTTGAAAACGCATGCTATCGTATCGATGGAGAAGATACTTATGCCATTCAATTTCACCCAGAAGTATATCACTCTACCGATGGGAAAAAGATATTAGAAAATTTCTTGGTAAACATTGCTGGTGTCGCTCAAACATGGACACCTGATGCTTTTGTTGATACCACCGTTGCAGAGCTTAAGGCCAAAATCGGAGAGGACCGTGTAATTCTAGGACTTTCTGGAGGCGTTGATAGTACCGTTGCCGCTACCTTGCTTCACAAAGCAATTGGGGAAAATTTGTATTGTATTTTTGTCAATAATGGACTATTGCGTAAGAATGAGTTCACAGAAGTGCTCAAACAATATGAAGGCATGGGCTTAAACGTAAAAGGAGTAGATGCTTCGGCACGCTTCTTGGACGCGCTAGTTGGAGAAAGTGATCCAGAAACAAAACGAAAAGCTATTGGTAATGCATTTGTTGAAGTTTTTGATGATGAAAGTAAATTAGTGGAAAATGCCAAATGGCTAGGACAAGGGACCATCTATCCAGATGTGATCGAATCTGTAAGTGCGACTGGTGGACCAAGCGCTACGATTAAATCACACCATAATGTAGGTGGATTACCAGATTATATGAAATTAAAAGTGGTAGAACCTCTACGTATGTTGTTTAAAGACGAAGTGCGTCGCGTGGGTGCAAGTATGGGATTATCTCCAGATTTGTTGGGAAGACATCCATTCCCAGGACCTGGTTTGGCCATTCGTATTTTGGGAGATATCACTCCAGAGAAAGTGCGGATATTACAAGAAGTCGATCATATATTTATCAGTGGATTGCGCGAATGGGGGCTCTATGATAAAGTTTGGCAAGCAGGTGCCATGTTACTTCCCGTAAATTCTGTAGGAGTGATGGGCGATGAGCGTACCTATGAAAAATGTGTAGCCTTGAGAGCTGTAGAGAGTACCGATGGTATGACTGCCGATTGGGTAAATCTGCCCTATGAGTTCTTGCAAAAGGTATCAAATGATATAATAAACAAAGTAAAAGGCGTTAATAGAGTGGTGTACGACATCAGTTCAAAACCACCAGCCACTATTGAGTGGGAATAGAAACCAACTATGAAGAAGATCCTCCTATTGGCAGTTGTTATTTGTTGTTGCGCTTTCGCGAAAGCGTGTACCACAACAACGGCTGCTTTCCAAGAATTTGTTTCACACCAGGTGAAATCAGGTGAGACAGTATATAGTATTTCCAAAAAATACAATGTAACTGAAAAGCAAATCATTAAATTAAATCCAGATGCTAAGAGCAGTATTTACGAAGGTCTTGTACTGATTCTTCCTGCAG